>CAVFYJ010000001.1:0-98070 GCA_963626545.1 Acetatifactor sp.
CCGGCATTCAAGGGAAACTTTGGATGCTCGGCCATTCTATGACCGAGTAGTTCACCACGTTATGGTGAACAGATTGGAATTATCGGAGGTCCACTTCAGTCCGCTCCGGTGGGACAGCGAATGGTGGGCGTCGAAGAAGCTTATGCCAAAGCAGGTATTTCACTGAATCTGAAGCTTCGGCAGACTGGCAACTGGGAATTTGACAGTGGCGTGCAGGCATGCAAAGAGATTCTTGCATCCGGTTATCCAGTCAAGGCGATCTATGCGATGAATGATTTGATGGCGCTCGGGGCGATCCGACAGATCAAAGAGAGCGGATTGCGTATTCCAGAGGATATTGGTGTGATTGGATTTGATGATTCGGAGTACGGATGGTTCTCCAATCCGGCGCTGACAACGATTCACGTACCGCTTGATGAGATCGGAAGAGAGTCAGCGGCAGCGTTGATTACAAAGATTGAGCATGGGACGTTGGAGAAAAAGAGAATTCTTTTGGAATGTACATTAGTAGAAAGAGAGTCTTACAGGCGTAAGCGATGAGAACGGTGGAAAGGCCGTTATGGATGAATGGCTTCTGGAAAATCTGAATGTGGCATTTGACTGGCAGTATATGACAGGTGATATGACCGAGCGTCTGAACCTGATGTTAGCGGATAACAGCTATCCGGCCGTTATCACCAACATGCCAGATGACATGGCTGAGAAATTTATCGCACAGGGCAAGGCAGTTGATCTGACCGATTATCTGGATGATATGCCAAACCTGACAAGACGTATGGGCGATTACATCAACATGTTAAAGGATGACGAGGGACATATCTACAAGCTGTCCACCCTCTGGGGCGAGAATCCGAACGTAGCAGGACTGGATTTCGGTGTTCGTTGGGATTATTATCAGGAGCTTGGCGAGGAAAAGATGTATGAGACACCGCAGGAGTACATCGAAGTTATGAAGAAGATTCTTGAGAATCACCCGACAAACGACGCAGGTCAGACTACATACGCATTCACCAGTGATAATCAGGGAAAGAGCTTCTTAAATGCAATGCTCGGCGCATATGGCTTTGTAAATGGCTATAAGTTAGATGAGGAGACCGGCGAGTTTACTCACTGGCTGAATACCGATGAGGGTCTTGAGATTGCAAAGCTTGTAAACCAGATGTATCGTGAAGGTCTGATTGATCCGGATTATCAGAGTGTTGATTATGAGACCTACATTTCTAAGCTGGCAAACGGACAGGTGCTTGGAAACTTTGGAACCTGGTGGTACGCATGGGTAGGCGGACATCAGACATGGGCTGTACAGGAAGGCGACGATTACGACAAGAATAAGAGATTTGCAAATGTTTCTGTTCATGGCGAGGGACTGACCATGGAAGATACCTCTCTTCTTACCTCCAATTATGTTGGAAGCTACCGTATGATCATCACCGATAAGGCAACAGAAGAAGAGATTCAGGGAATCGTGAAGTATCTGAACTGGGAAGCATCTGAGCTTGGAAACTTCATCATGGGCTTTGGTGTTCCGTGTGAAGAGAACGTATGGAAGATCGACGATGACGGCACTTGGCTGTTTGATGATGAGATTATGGAGGGCCAGCATAAGTGCAACATTGCCTGCCGCGGTTATCTGGAGCCATCTTACTTTGGTTATGGAAACGATTACCGTGGAAACAGCACACATTATCTTTTGAGCTACATGTCACAGATGGGTGGCTGCTCGGTGCTTCGCCATGCACTGTATTATGAGGCAGAGCCGTGGGAGATGCTTCGAATAATAATAAAACAAGAAAGAGACAGACTTGCAGGCCTGCCTCTTTCTTGTTTTTCTATAAAATTCAAATGCGAATGAACCGACTTAGTTTTCTTCAGCGTTTTCGTTCTTTTCCTGATACTCCAGTGCAGCACCGATGAAGCCCTTGAATAACGGATGCGGGCGGTTCGGTCTGGACTTTAACTCTGGATGAGCCTGCGTACCGATAAACCACGGATGATCCGGAAGCTCGATCATCTCAACGATGCGGCCATCCGGTGAGATACCGGAGAGAGTCATGCCGTGAGAAGTGAGAGCAGCGCGGTAATCGTTGTTGACCTCGTAGCGGTGACGATGACGCTCTGCGATCTTCTCAGTGCCGTAAAGTTCGTAAGCCTTTGTATCCTTTCCTAAGATACATGGATAGGAACCCAGACGTAACGTACCACCCAGATCGGTGACACCATTCTGGTCTGGCATCAGATGGATAACCGGATGAGCGGTCTGCGGATCAAGCTCGATGCTGTGTGCATCGCGGATATCCAGTACGTGGCGGGCGAACTCAACGATTGCCATCTGCATACCAAGGCACAGGCCGAGGAATGGAATCTTGTGCTCACGTGCGTAGCGAATGGAGGTAATCATACCCTCGATACCACGATCGCCAAAACCACCAGGAACGATTACACCGGAAACATCCTTTAGGATCTCATCGACATTTTCAGGTGTTACCTGCTCGGAATCCACCCACTTAATGTTGACATTTGCGTGGTGGGCAACGCCGCCGTGCTTAAGTGCCTCAACAACGCTGATATATGCGTCGTGAAGAGCGGTATACTTTCCAACAAGGGCAACGGTTACAGAGCTTGTCGGATTCTTCCATGCATTTACCATTGCCTTCCAGTCTTCCAGATCCGGCTCTGGGCTGTGCAAGTTCAGACATTCACAGGCAACGTCGGCCAGATGTTCTTCTTCAAGCATTAGCGGAACCTCATACAAAACATCGCAGTTTAAGTTCTCTAAAACGTGGCTGACCGGAACGTTACAGAACAGACCGATCTTTGCCTTCATCTGATCGCCCATCGGGTAATCGGTACGGCACATGATGACATCTGGCTGAAGGCCCATTCCCTGAAGCTCCTTGACGCTTGCCTGAGTTGGCTTTGTCTTTAACTCCTGAGAAGCAGACAGATATGGAATCAGGGTAACGTGAATTAACATCGAATTGCCGCGGCCAATCTCATGCTGGAACTGACGGATGGACTCTAAGAATGGCTGGCTCTCGATATCGCCGACGGTGCCGCCGACCTCGATGATTGCAATTTCAGTTTTATCGGTTGTGAAATTGCGGTAGAAGCGATCCTTGATTTCATTTGTGATGTGAGGAATTACCTGTACGGTACCGCCGCCGTAATCGCCGCGGCGCTCGCGCTGCAGTACGCTCCAGTAAACTTTTCCAGTAGTAACATTGGAATTGCGAGTGAGGCTTTCATCAATAAAGCGCTCATAGTGGCCAAGATCCAGGTCGGTCTCTGCACCATCATCGGTGACGAAAACCTCTCCGTGCTGAACCGGGTTCATCGTTCCCGGGTCGATGTTGATATAAGGGTCAAACTTTTGCATGGTCACAGTGTAGCCGCGGGCCTTTAACAGACGGCCGAGTGATGCGGCAGTGATTCCTTTTCCAAGTCCGGATACGACGCCTCCGGTGACAAATACGTACTTAACAGGCATAATTACCTCCTCTGAAGAAAAAATGAATGTGTCAACAATAAATAATGCATGGATAAACTATAACAAAAACGTACTTATTATACAACCATTTTTTTTTCTGCGCCACTATTATTTCACAGAAATTTTCTTGCAATATTAGAGGTTCAATTATATAATAGTTACAGTTTACTTACCATACACACATGTGTAGGTGGTACTGAAAATTAGGAAAGGTGAGGAACGAATGGACGACAGGGAAAGAAAACCTGATAACAGGAATAACAAAAACGGTAAGAAGAATAAGAAACCAAACTTTCAGCTGTATGTGATATTAGCCATTGTGGCGGCTGTTACGATCGCACTGATAACCGGACTGGATTCTCTGGTCAAGAGCAGTACGACAAAAAAGGTGACGTACGATGAATTTGTAGCAGCAGTGGAAGAAGGAACGGTGGATAGTGTAAAAATCTCAAGCTCACGAGTGACCTTTACGCTCAAGAATGATCTTCGGATGACGTATTACACACCGTATCTTCCGGATTCCAACCTGCTTCCGATGTTAAACGAGGCTGGTGTGGAGTATACGGGTACGGAGGATAGCTCCAGTTCGGCAATCATTGAATTTATTTTAATGTATATTTTGCCATTTGCACTGATCTGGATTCTGATGGGCTTTTTGATGAGACGCATCGGGGGCGGTTCCGGTGGCATGATGGGCATTGGAAAGGCAAACACGGCGACAAACATGAGCCGTGCGACTGGTGTGACATTTGCCGATGTGGCAGGTGAGGATGAGGCAAAAGAATCACTGACCGAGATCGTTGACTTTTTACACAATCCTCAAAAATACGTGCAGATCGGTGCGAAGTTGCCGAAGGGTGCACTTCTTGTAGGCCCGCCAGGAACAGGTAAGACGCTTCTTGCAAGAGCCGTTGCAGGCGAGGCAAAGGTACCGTTTTTCTCACTGTCTGGTTCTGATTTCGTAGAGATGTTTGTCGGTGTCGGTGCATCGAGAGTGCGTGATCTGTTCAAGACTGCTCAGCAGAATGCACCTTGTATCATTTTCATTGATGAGATTGATGCAATTGGTAAGACAAGAGATACCCGCTACGGCGGAAATGATGAGCGTGAGCAGACCTTAAATCAGCTGCTCTCCGAGATGGATGGCTTTGATGCCTCCAAGGGTGTGCTTGTCATGGCAGCAACAAACCGTCCAGAGATTTTGGACAAGGCGCTGCTTCGTCCAGGCCGTTTTGACCGCCGTGTCATCGTAGATAAGCCAGATCTGAAAGGACGTATTGCAATCTTGAAGGTTCACGCAAAGGATGTGCGCATGGATGATTCGGTTGACTTAGAGGCTATTGCACTTGCCACCAGCGGCGCAGTTGGTTCCGATTTAGCAAATATGATCAACGAGGCGGCGATCACCGCAGTCAAGAGAGGCAGCCAGGTCGTTTCCCAGAAGGATCTTCTTGAGGCAGTCGAGGTCGTTCTTGTTGGTAAGGAGAAGAAGGATCGCGTCATGAACCAGAAGGAAAGACGCATTGTCTCTTATCATGAGGTTGGTCATGCACTGATTGGTGCACTTCAGAAGGACTCCGAGCCGGTTCAAAAGATTACGATTGTTCCGAGAACCATGGGTGCGCTCGGCTACGTTATGCAGACCCCGGCCGAGGAGAAGTTCTTAAACTCCAAGGAAGAGATCATGAATATGGTTGTCATGGCACTCGGCGGACGTGCCGCAGAGGAGCTTGTATTTAACAGCGTGACGACTGGTGCAGCAAACGATATCGAGCAGGCAACTGCTTATGTCAGAAACATGATCACGATGTACGGTATGTCCGATGAGTTTGGTTTGATGGCACTTGAAACCGTCGAGAATCAGTACTTAGACGGCCGAAAGGTCTTAAATTGTGCCGATGCTACCGCAGCTCAGATTGATCAGGTTGTAAAGGAAACGCTCAAGAAATGCTACGAGCAGGCAAAGCAGATGCTTTCCGAGAATCGAGAGGTCATGGATCATCTGGCAGAATTCTTGATCAAGGAAGAGACGATTACCGGAAAAGAATTCATGGAAATCTTCCACAAATATCGCCTCGAGCAGATGGAGCACCAGGTTGGGATGGATACCGCATCAGTAACAGATTCACAGGAAAATGAAGTAGTTGCACAGGAAGTTTCAAACGAAACAACTGGTAACAGCCCGATTGCAGATGCATCCGACAGCACAAACGAATAAAAAATAAAGCTAATAGAAAATAAACCAAAAAAATAAAACCAATAGAAAACAATTCTAGTTTTTGTCTAGGAAACGTCCATTTATAAAGAAGCACAATTTGATGTTGATTCTGCTTTGCTTATGAATGGGCGTTTTTTAAGGAGTGCGTATGAACCAAGACAATATGAATGAAATCAATCAAAATGAAAACGCTAGAAACGCGGACAGTATGGATCAAGACGATTTCCTTGCTCGAAAAGAGCAGATTTTAAATCACAACTCTGCGAAGAATTTCAAAGAATTCAATATTGAAAACGAACTAAAAAAGCTTCCTGCAAAGCCAGGTGTCTATCTGATGCATGATGCGTCAGATGAGATCATCTATGTGGGAAAGGCAATCAAGCTTTGCAACCGGGTACGCCAGTATTTTCAGCGCAGCAAGAAGCCATCCGCCAAGATCGAGCAGATGGTTTCACACGTCGCCTATTTTGAATATATTGTGACAGACTCCGAGATGGAGGCACTGATTCTTGAGTGCAACCTGATCAAAAAGCATCGTCCACGCTACAACACAATGCTGATGGATGACAAGGCATACCCCTATATTCGCATTACGGTGGATGAGGATTTTCCAAGAGTCATGCTGGCACACAAGCAGGTGCGTGACAAGAGCCGCTATTTTGGTCCATATCCGAGCGGATTAGCCGTAAAGGACACCCTTGAGCTCGTGCATAAGCTTTTTGGCATTCGCACCTGCAACCGTGTATTGCCGCGCGATCAGGGCAAGGAGAGACCATGTTTAAATTATCACATCAGTCAGTGTATGGGGCCGTGTCAGGGCTATGTCACAAAGGAAGAATATAATAAGCAGATTGACCGCGTAATTTCATTACTGAATGGAAATTATGTGCAGCTGCGAAAAGAACTTGAGGAAAAAATGAAGGCTGCAGCAGCCGAGCTGGAATTTGAGACGGCAGCAAAATACCGCGATCTGGCAGAGGGCATCACAAAGATTGCCCAGCAGCAAAAGATTACTGACAGCAGTTCTTTAAACGACCGTGATGTGATTGCAAGTGCAATCGAAGGAACTGATGCTGTCGTGCAGGTTTTCTTTGTCCGCGAGGGCAAGCTGATCGGGCGCGATCACTATCACGTCAGCGTGGCAGGCGGCGATACCGAGGCAGATGTCTTGAGCAGCTTTATCAAGCAATACTATGCCGGAACACCATTTCTTCCGGGCGAGATCTATATCCCATGCGAGCTTGAAGACATGGAAATCATAAGCAGTTGGCTCAGCAAAAAGCGCGGCAAAAAAGTAGAACTTCTCGTGCCAAAGCGCGGCCGCAAAGAGAAAATGCTAGAGCTTGCAGCACAGAATGCAAAGATTGTGCTGCGTCAGGATAAGGACCGCATCAAGCGTGAAGAGGAGCGCACAACAGGCGCACTCAAGGAAATCGAAGGATGGCTGAATTTGCCGCATATTTATCGCATGGAAGCATATGATATTTCCAACACGAGCGGCATGGAGTCCGTCGGTTCGATGGTGGTCTTCGAGGGCGGCAAGCCCAAGCGAAACGATTACCGTAAATTTAAGATTCGCACGGTGCAGGGACCAAACGATTATGCATCCATGTACGAGGTGCTGACAAGGCGCTTCGAGCGCGCAATTAAAAATAGTGAGGGTTTCTCCCGCCTGCCAGACGTCATCATGATGGATGGTGGCCGAGGCCAGGTCAATATGGCGCTCGAAGTACTCAATAAGCTGGGACTCTCCATTCCCGTTTGTGGTATGGTAAAAGACGATCACCATCGCACAAGAGGCCTGTATTACAACAACGTAGAGCTGCCAATAGACACGCACTCCGAGGGCTTTCATCTGATCACGCGTGTGCAGGACGAGGCACATCGCTTCGCCATCGAGTATCACAAGAGCTTGCGAGGCAAAAAAGAGATTCACTCCATCCTCGATGACATTCCGGGTATCGGCCCAAAACGCCGCCTTGCGTTAATGCGCCAGTTTGGCGACATCTATGCGATTCGTGAGGCCACCGTTGCACAGTTAGCCGATGTCGAGGGCATGAACGAGCGCGCTGCTGAGGCGGTGTACGAGTTTTTCCGCAGTTCACGAGAGTAAAACTAAATGGCGGTGAGACGGATTGCCGACAACATTTTTTTTCTGGGAGTTTACAAACCCGGCGTCAGTTGATACAATAAAGGCAGAAAAAAGCAATCCCAAAAAACGAAATCAAAAAAGGAGAAAAATCTATGAGCGGAGTTACGATTTCAGCACTGATTAAGAAAATGAATCTGGAGCTTTTGACAAGAGAGATCAACACCGATAAAATTAAGCTGTATCACCCGGATGTCAACCGTCCGGCATTACAGCTTGCGGGTTACTACGAGCATTTTGATCGCGAGCGTGTACAGTTAATTGGTGTGGTTGAGTACACCTACATGCAGCGCATGACCGAGGAGCAGCGCATGGAAACCTACGAAAAATTGCTTTCAAGTGAGATTCCGTGCATCATCTTTTCCACCAACAACCGTCCGGGTGAGACCTTCTTAAAGATCGCCAGCAAGTATAAGGTTCCGGTAATGCTGTCCGAGAAGAAAACCTCTCCTCTGATGGCAGAGATCATTCGTTGGCTGAATGTTGAGCTGGCACCGACGATCTCCATCCACGGCGTACTTGTTGATGTATATGGCGAGGGTGTGTTAATCACAGGTGAGAGTGGTATCGGAAAGAGTGAGGCTGCGCTGGAGCTGATCAAGAGAGGTCATCGTCTGGTATCCGATGATGTTGTCGAGATTCGCAAGGTAAGTGACGAGACGTTAGTCGGAAGCGCGCCGGATATCACAAGACATTTTATTGAGCTTCGAGGTATCGGAATTATTGATGTTAAGACCTTGTTTGGTGTCGAGGCGGTTAAGAATACACAGGCAATTGACATGGTAATCAATCTGGAAGATTGGGATAAGGATAAGGAGTACGACCGTCTGGGTCTGGAGGATCATTATACGGAATTCCTCGGAAATAAGATCGTCTGCCACAACATTCCGATTCGTCCAGGCAGAAACCTTGCGATTATCGTAGAATCAGCGGCTGTCAACTACCGTCAGAAGAAGATGGGCTACAACGCAGCCAGAGAGCTGTACAACCGTGTACAGCAAAATCTTGCTAGGAGAGATGACGATTAATGGAAAAGGAAAGACAACTGGAAAATGTAACGAAGCAGCTGCAGGCCATTTTAGAGCCGGAAAATCTGCTTTTTGACGAGCCGATGAAAACGTACACGACATTTCGTGTGGGCGGTCCGGCAAAGTGGATGGCAGCGCCAGAGGACGAGCAGCAGCTTCGCATCATCTTAAAAATTTGCAAGGAGACCAATACCCCATACTTTGTCCTTGGACGCGGCAGTAACTTGCTTGTCAGTGACAATGGCTTTGACGGTGTCGTGATCAATTTGCGAAAGCATTTTAATACGATTACAACCGACAAGGAAGCAAAAACGATCACGGCAGAGGCAGGTGCATCCCTGCCAGCCGTATCGCAGGCGGCACTGGCTGCAGGTCTTACCGGCTTAGAATTTGCTGCCGGCATCCCAGGAACTATGGGCGGCGGTCTGTTTATGAATGCCGGTGCATATGGCGGCGAGTTAAAGCAGATCGTGACCGAGGCGACTGTTATGACAAAGAATGGTGTGATTCGCAATGTACCGGGCGACGAGATGGAACTCGGCCATCGCCTGAGCTGCTTTATGAAGACTGGCGAGACGATTCTTTCCGTCACAATGCAGCTTGCGGACGGTGATCCAGAGGCAATCAAAGCTATGATGGACGATTTTAACGGAAGACGAAGAGACAAACAGCCACTCGAATATCCGAGTGCAGGCAGCACCTTTAAGCGCCCGACTGGCTATTTTGCAGGTAAGCTGATCGAAGATGCCGGATTAAAAGGCTTCTCGGTTGGCGGCGCTCAGGTCTCCGAAAAGCACGCTGGCTTTGTGATCAATACAGGAAACGCTACGGCATCGGATATCTGGAACCTCTGCCAGGAGGTGCAAAAGAAAGTATTTGCACAGTTTGGCGTAGAGCTTGAACCAGAAATTCAGATGGTCGGCTCGTTTGGCGAGGAATAAGCGTCTTACAAATGGTAGTTTGGGGAGCAAGATAAGGACGAACAATACTATGAGAATTGTAATTGTAACAGGAATGAGTGGTGCAGGAAAGTCAACCGCATTAAAGATGCTTGAAGATATGGGCTTTTACTGTGTTGACAACCTGCCGATTCGCCTGATCGAAAAATTTGTCGAACTGATTCAGGGCGGCGGCACCGAGGCAAAGGACATTGCACTTGGCATTGATATCCGCAATCCGGAGTTTATCGGATTGATGAGCGAGGTAATTGAACGTCTGAAGCAGGAAGACATTGACTGTAAGATACTGTTTTTGCAGGCATCCGATGAGTGTCTGATTAAGCGCTATAAGGAAACGCGCCGCAGCCACCCATTGTCACAGGGGCAACGAGTGGAGGCTGGAATTGAAAAAGAACGAACGCTGATGGCAGGGCTGCTCGCACAGGCCGATTATGTCATCAACACGTCGCAGCTTTTAACAAGAGAGTTAAAGACACAGCTAGAGGATATCTTATTAAAGGGCTTTGACTACAAGAGCCTCTTTGTGACGGTGCTTTCCTTTGGATTTAAATATGGAATTCCGACCGATGCCGATCTGGTATTTGACGTGCGTTTCCTGCCCAATCCGTATTATTTTGAATCAATGCGGTCATTAACTGGAAACGACGCGCCAGTCCGTGACTATGTCATGAACTCGGACACAGCAAAAGTATTTTTGGAAAAGCTCACCGATATGGTGACATTTCTGATTCCTCATTATATTGATGAGGGAAAATCCCAGCTAGTCATTGCGATCGGCTGTACCGGTGGCAAGCACCGCTCCGTCACGATTGCAAATGCGCTTTATGAAAAATTGAAGGGCAAAGAGGGCTATGGGCTGAGACTCGACCACAAGGATATTGAGAAAGATGGAAGAAGAAAGTAAGAAAGAAAAAGAAGGAACCTCCTTTTCCATGCAGGTAAAGGAGGAGCTTTCTGGTGTAATGGGTTCGGCGCGCCACTGCCAGCTAGCAGAGCTATCTGCACTAATTCTTTGCTGCGGAAAGCTGATTGACAGTGATGCGCTGAGCGGTTCAACTGAAAAATTGGACGAAAATGTGAATGTAAATTTAAGCAAAAGTGATAAAAGTTGTGATAATAAAACACTACTATTTGAATCAGAAAATGAATCAGTTTTAAGAAAGTACTTTACTTTTGTACAAAAAACATTTAATATAAAGCTAATGCGTGTACACAAGGGAAACGGATATGCTTTGGGGCTGAATGCACGGGATACAAAAACCATTCTGCAGGCCGTCAAACTTTCCGAAGGGGAATCTCTGGAAAAAAGCATTGCAGACAACAGACTGCTTCTTCGCAACTGTTGTCGCAGAGCTTTTATCCGGGGATGTTTTCTGGCGTCCGGCTCAATCAGTGCGCCGCAGAAAGGGTATCATTTTGAGATTGTTACCATTTCAGAGGCACGGGCACAGCAGTTGCAGCAGCTGATTCACTCCTGTGGAATCGAAGCAAAGACCGTAGTTCGTAAGAAGTATCATGTGGTCTATGCGAAGGAGGGAGAGCAGATTGCGGATCTGTTAAGTCTGATGGAAGCACCAAAAGCCAGAATGGAGTTTGAAAATATCCGCATTTTGAAGGATGTCCGCAACAGTGTGAACCGCAAAGTAAACTGTGAGGCCGCCAATTTAAATAAGACGGCAAACGCCTCATTGGAACAGGTTAGGGATATTGAATATATCAGTGAATATTATGGCCTGGAAAGCCTACCTGAAAATCTAAAACAGGCCGCGCGTCTGCGCCTTGAAAAGCCAGACGCCTCTCTGACAGAACTGGGGAAATTGATGGAACCACCGGTAAGCAAATCTGGTGTCAACCATCGCTTTAAGAAACTCAAGGCATTAGCGGATCAGATGAGAGAAAAAGGAGGAAGATTATGATAACAAAGAAAATTACAGTTGAGATTCCGGCAGGATTGGAAGTACGTCCGGTAGCAGTACTCGTTCAGGTTGCAAATCAGTACAGCAGCAGCATTTACGTAGAGAGCGGAAACAAGAAGGTAAATGCAAAAAGCATCATGGGACTGATGACACTTGGACTTCGCGCTGGTGAGTCTGTTACCGTACATGCAGATGGTTCTGATGAGGCAGATGCCGTAGACAAGATTGAAGCATATCTGACTGGAAAAGCAGTTATCAATGCAAGAGCATAACACATGATATATTCGTGATAAGAAAAAAGAATCCCGCCGCGAGGCAGGATTCTTTTTTCTTATCGTTTTTTATTTTAAAATGACAAATTTGCTTTTTAATAATCAGTTGACTTCAATTCATTTTCTGATTTTATCTATTCATAATTCGCTGTATTCGTTAGGAGCTTGAAGCCACCCCAGTATCGGAAAATCGCCTTGGCAAGAATCTTATCCCGCGCGACATATGTATTGTTCCAATAGCGCGAATCCTTTGAATTATTTCGGTTGTCACCCATCATAAAATAATAGCCTTCGGGAACTTGAAATTCCATTCCATCATTGGCGATCAGCCATTCTTCCTTCAGGTAATCTTCCTTTAATGGTGATCCGTTGATGTAAACCGTACCTTTTTTGATTGTGACGGTCTCACCCGGAAGTCCGATAATTCGCTTGATGTAGTTGATTGACTCATCGTCAGGATACTTGAAAATAACAATATCACCGCGCTCTGGATCGGAGAACAGATAGGACAGACGAAAACCAAATAGTCGATCACCTGTCATGATGGTGTTTTCCATTGAACCGGACGGTACCTTTGCATTCAGCAGGATGAAATTGTTGATCAAAAGTGCGGCAACGAGTGCGATACCGATGCTGACCACGTATTCAAGAATGGTGTGCAGGGGAGAGGAGTTTTCATCCTTCTTATTTTTGCTGTTTTTTACTGGTTCAGATTCATCTGCATTGGATTCGCCTGCATCGAATTTATCCAGATCCTGCATATCCGTTTGCATTTCATTTTCCTGCTCGGAAAAATCGTTTTGTTTCATAAATTTACCTGTGCCTTTCTTTCATCTGTAACTATTTTACAGATGAAAATTTGCGCGAACGCTTTTGTACGAGTATACCATAAAGTCACCCAAAAGTCCATTAGTTACTCATATTGCTTTTAAGGTCGAAAAATGATATGATGAAGACGGTACGAATCCACCACAAAAGAAGGAGGGGTCTATGGCTTTTACACATCTTCATGTGCATACAGAGTACAGTCTGCTCGACGGCTCATGTAAGATAAAAGAATTAATTGATAGAGCAAAAGAGCTGGGGATGGATTCCCTGGCGATTACGGATCACGGCGTCATGTACGGCGTGATTGATTTTTATAAAGCGGCAATTGCCGCAGGCATCAAACCGATCATCGGCTGCGAGGTTTATGTGGCTCCGGGTTCCCGATTTGACCGTGAACCGGCAGGTCAGGGCGATGATCGTTATTATCATCTGGTGTTGTTGGCGGAGAATGACACCGGTTATCACAACCTGATGAAGATTGTCTCAAGAGGTTTTACCGAGGGCTACTATTATAAGCCGCGTGTCGATAAGGAACTGCTTGAGATGTATCACGAGGGCGTCATTGCACTAAGTGCGTGTCTGGCAGGTGAGGTGGCAAGAAACATCACAAGAGGCATGTATGAGGACGCAAAGGCGGCAGCGCTTTCCTATGAGAAGATCTTTGGAAAGGGCAATTTCTTTTTGGAGCTGCAGGATCATGGCATCAGTGCACAGACCACGGTCAATCAGGCGCTGCTTCGCATGAGCGAAGAGACTGGTATTGAGCTTGTTGTAACAAACGATATTCACTATATCAACGCCGCCGATGCCGAGCCGCATGACGTACTTTTGTGTATCCAGACCGGAAAGAAGGTCGACGATGAAGATCGTATGCGCTACACGGGCGGTCAGTATTATTTAAAGTCGGAGCAGGAGATGCGCGATCTGTTTCGCTATGCCGAACAGGCGATTGACAATACCGCAAAGATTGCGGCGCGCTGCAACGTGGAGATCGAGTTTGGAAAGACAAAGCTTCCCAAATTCTCGGTGCCAGACGGCTACACATCGGAAGAATATCTGGAAAAGCTTTGCCGTGAGGGATTGGTCCGCCGCTACGGGGATCAGGCATCTGAGGTTGAGGAGCGTCTGGATTATGAGCTTGGCGTCATCAAGAAGATGGGTTATGTCGACTATTTCCTGATTGTATGGGACTTCATTCACTTTGCTAAGTCAAAGGATATTATGGTTGGCCCGGGACGAGGTTCGGCGGCCGGAAGCGTTGTCGCCTACAGCCTTGAGATTACCGATATCGAGCCGCTTCGCTATCAGCTTCTGTTTGAGCGATTCCTAAATCCGGAACGTGTCTCCATGCCAGATATTGACGTGGATTTCTGTTTTGAACGCCGTCAGGAGGTCATTGATTACGTCGTCAAAAAGTATGGCAAGGATCAGGTTGTCCAGATTGTCACATTTGGTACGCTTGCCGCAAAGAACTGTATCCGCGATGTTGGCCGTGCACTTGATTTGCCGTATTCGCTGTGCGACACGATCGCAAAGCTGATCCCAGCAGAGCTAAACATGACAATTGACCGCGCATTGAATGTCAATCCAGAGCTTCGTTCCCTGTACGAGAGTGATCTGCAGGTCAAAAAGCTGATTGACCTTTCCAAGCGACTTGAGGGATTGCCGCGTCATACCTCCATGCACGCTGCCGGAGTTGTCATCAGCCAGCGTGCTGTCGATGAGTATGTGCCGCTGTCACGAGGCAGCGATGGTGCCGTTGTCACACAGTATACGATGACCGCACTCGAGGAGTTAGGCCTTCTGAAAATGGACTTCCTTGGTCTTCGAACGCTGACGGTTATTCAGAATGCCGTCAAGAATGTAAAGCGAAGCCAAGGGATTACGCTGGATATCAGCCACATTGATATGAATGATCCGCAAGTGCTTGCATCCATCGGAACAGGTCACTGTGAGGGCATTTTCCAGCTCGAGAGCGCCGGTATGAAAAATTTCATGAAGGAGCTAAAGCCAACCAGCCTCGAAGATATCATCGCCGGAATTTCACTGTATCGTCCGGGTCCGATGGATTTTATCCCACGTTATTTGGAGGGAAAGAACAATCCAGAGAAAATTACCTATGAATGCCCGCAGTTAAAGCCAATCCTCGAGCCGACTTACGGCTGTATCGTGTATCAGGAGCAGGTTATGCAGATCGTTCGTGATCTGGCAGGCTACACGCTTGGCCGAAGCGATCTGGTCCGCCGTGCGATGGCAAAAAAGAAGGCCGCCGTCATGGAAAAGGAGCGTCAAAACTTCGTTTACGGAAATGAAGAAGAAGGCGTTCCGGGCTGTATTTCGCGTGGAATTGACGAGAAAACGGCAAACCATATTTATGATGAGATGATTGATTTCGCACGATATGCGTTCAATAAGTCTCATGCAGCTGCGTATGCCGTTGTTGCTTACCAGACCGCTTACTTAAAATATTATTATCCGGTTGAATATATGGCAGCGCTTATGACATCCGTTATTGAAAACTCCGGCAAGGTTTCCGATTATATTCAGGTCTGCCGCAAGATGGGCATTCAGATTGTTCCGCCGGATATCAACGCAGGCGAGTGGGATTTCTCCGTGCGTGACGGCAAGATTTGTTATGCACTATCCGCAATTAAGAGTATTGGCCGAAGCGTCATCTTAGGCTTAGTTCGAGAGCGTGAGGAAAATGGTCCATATACTGGTTTGCAGGATTTCTTGGAGCGCATGTATGGCGGTGAGCTAAACAAGCGTGCCGTGGAGAATTTGATCAAGTCCGGTGCAACCGATTGCTTGGAAGGAAACCGCAGACAGAAGATGGAGGTATATTCTTCCATCATGGATGAATTGGCGCGAGAACAGAAACACTCTATGACAGGACAGTATAGCCTGATGGATTTTCTGGAAGGCCCTCAGAAGGATGATTTCAAGATTTCGTTTCCTAAAGTATCCGAGTACGAGCCGGGCGCGCTTCTTGCTATGGAAAAAGAGGTGCTTGGCATCTACATCAGTGGCCATCCGCTCGAAGCGGACCGAAGCTTCATCGAAAAGAATATCACAGCTGTCAGCAGCGATTTTATTCAGGATGAGGAGACCGGCATGGCAAAGGTGCGCGATCAGGCCGTTGTCACTGTGGCAGGAATGATTGCCGCAAAGACCGTCAAGACGACAAAGACAAACCAGATGATGGCATTTTTGACGCTGGAAGACTTACGAGGCACACTTGAAATTATCGTTTTCCCAAAAGATTACGAGAAGTACCGTGCGATTCTAAGTCCAGATCAGAAGATTTTCGTCAAGGGACGCGTATCGCTTGGTGATGAGGTGCAAGGCAAGTTAATCTGTGAAAAGATTGTTGCGTTCTCTGAGATTCCGGGGGAACTGTGGATTCAGTTTCCGAACCTTGAGACGTATCAGTCAAGAGAGCGCGAGATGCTGTCATTACTCGCACCGTGGGACGGCAAGGACACGGTAGTGGTTTATCTTTCCAATGTGAGACAGTACCAGAAACTGCCGCCGAGCCGAAATGTCGGTATTTGTCCTGAACTGATTGACCAGCTTGACCGAGTATTTGGAAAAGAAAATATAAAAACATTGAAAAAAATCAGGGAAAAGCTCTAATTTGTATTGAAAAACTCGGCAAAATCAATTAGAATAGGTATTGGTAAATTTTTAACACACTTTACCACAGAGCACGAAAAACACAAAATGCAAAAGCAAGATGATAAGACACATGTCCAGACAGCAAGGAGGAAACGTCATGGCAAATAAAGTAAAGACAATCGGTGTATTAACAAGTGGAGGAGATGCTCCTGGCATGAACGCTGCGATCCGTGCAGTTGTTCGTACCGGTATTGCAAAGGGCTTAAACGTAAAGGGTATTATGAGAGGATATGCCGGACTGCTGAAGGAAGAGATCATTGATATGGATTCCCGCAGCGTATCCGATATCATTCAGAGAGGTGGTACCATTCTTTACACGGCAAGATGTGCGGAGTTCCGTACCGAAGAAGGCCAGAAGCTTGGAGCAGAGATCTGCAGAAAGCACGGAATTGATGGCATCGTTGTAATCGGCGGTGACGGTTCCTTTAACGGTGCATGCAAGCTGGCAAATTTAGGAATTAATACCATCGGTCTTCCGGGAACCATCGATCAGGATATTGCCTGTACCGATTACACCATCGGATTTGATACCGCAATCAACACCGCGATGGAGGCAATTGATAAGGTAAGAGATACTTCTACCTCTCATGAACGCTGCAGTATCATCGAGGTTATGGGAAGAAGCGCAGGTTACATTGCATTATGGTGTGGCGTTGCCAACGGTGCAGAGAACATCCTTCTGCCGGAGTACTATGACGGTGATGAGCAGGCACTGATCAACCAGATCATCGAGAACCGTAAGAAGGGCAAGAAGCATCATCTGATCATCAATGCAGAGGGTGTTGGTCATTCCGCAAGCATGGCAAAGAGAATCGAGGCTGCTACCGGTATCGAGACTAGAGCAACCATTCTTGGTCATATGCAGCGTGGTGGAAACCCGACTTGTATGGATCGTTACTATGCGTCCATGATGGGTGCTCGTGCAGTTGATCTTCTGTGTGAGGGTGCAAGCAACCGTGTTGTAGCATACCGCGATGGCAAGTTTGTTGATTACGATATCAACGAGGCACTTGCAATGAAGAAGACCATTTCCCCATACGAGTACGAAGTAAGCAAGATGCTTTCCAGATAAGTGTTGGGAACAACTACTTGAATTGAATAACAATGGTGAGAAGCCCGCAGTTTGATCTGTGGGCTCTCTTTATAGGAAGAAACGAGGGCAATTTATGAATCAGCAGCAAAAATACATTATCAATCTGCAGCGCAAATCAAGAGAACGAAAGCGCGAGCAGGCATTTGTAATCGAGGGAAGAAAGATGTTTGAGGAGGCTCCGACCAATCGTGTGACCATGATTGTCGCATCCGAGTCCTTCAGCAAGAGTAAGGAAGGAGCAGCACTCCTTAAGGGAAAGAAATTTGATGTCGTAAGTGACTCAATTTTCGAGACACTTTCTGATACAAAGACACCACAGGGAATTCTTGCCGTAGTAAAGCAGCAGCCATACGCATTTGAAGATCTGCTTGGCAAGGATACGTCGTCCTTTGTGCTCATTTTAGACCATTTACAGGATCCGGGAAATTTAGGAACGATCATGCGTGCGGCAGAGGCAGCTGGTGTGACTGGTATCTTAATGAGCAGCGACTGTGTTGATATCTACAATCCAAAGACCATCCGCAGTACGATGGGCGCTCTTTACCGGGTACCATTTGTCGTATCAGGAGACTTTGCCGGTGACATTGAGCGATTAAAAAAGGCAGGTGTCAGCACCTATGCGGCTCATCTGGGCGCAACCATCAGCTACGAGGGAGCCGACTACAAAGAGCCTTGTGCATTCATGATCGGAAACGAGGCAAATGGTCTGTCGGATGAGGTAGCAGCGCTTGCCGACTGCAAAATTTTAATTCCGATGGCAGGAAAAGTGGAGTCCTTAAATGCAGCTATGGCAGCGACTGTTTTGATGTTTGAGGCAGCAAGACAGAGAAGAAACTAATCTGCCAGTGGACAGCCCCTGGCTTTTTTACGAAATTCGCGCGATCACCTCTCCCAGAAAGCAGTTGACAAGATTTATTAAAAATGTTACAATGCGTCTGTAACAAAATTGTAATAAGTTTAATAAAGTTAAGACAGATATTACAAAAATGTGATACTTTTCACTCTCAGAGAGTTGATTTTTGATCTCTTTGGGAGTGAAATCAAAATTGGGAGAGGTTGTTTATGAAAGCTAGAGTAAAAATTCTTGTGAATGGAGCGGCGGCGACGCTTTTAACAGGTGCAGTTGCGGCCGGACTTATTTTTACCTCAACAGGTGCACTCCAGACAAAGAATAATGATATTCTCGCTGCACGTGAGCTTGATGAGACGCAGGAAGAGATGACAAGAGAGCAGGAGCCACAGAGTGAGGCCGATGCAGAACTCGCCAGCGCTGACCGCTATCAGCTGGGCATGCTGTGGGAGAATGAGCTGACAACAAACAAAACGACACAGGAAACAAAAGAGACAGATGAAACGGATGCAAAGAATACGCAGACCAGACAGATTTCCTTTAGTGCAGCATCCGCAAAGAGTCCGTTAGCGGATTATTTTTCTGATCAGGCACTGGTTGATCCGAATACCGTAGGCAATTATCTGAATGTGCGTACACAGGCAGATGAAAGCGCAGAGGTAGTAAATACTATTTGTGGTGAAGAATTGGTCTCTGTTCTGGCAGAGGATGGAGATTGGACAAAGATTAGTGTTGATGATGTAGAGGGCTGGGTTAAGAGTGAGTACCTTTTAACAGGAGAGGATGCAGCGGAGTATATGCAGGAAAATGGTACGCTTTATGCGAGAGTTACCGTTCCGAACATGAATATTCGTCTTCGTCCATCCACGTCTGCTGATATTCTGGACGTAGCGTATGAGTACGATGCATATGAGGTTAGCATGCTGGAGGATGGCTGGGTATACTGTGTATACGATGGCCCGATGAAGGGGTATCTTTCCGCAGACTGCATGGCAGTTTCGTATTCACTTGGTGAGACTTGGATCAATACTGATATTGCACTGACAGAGAAAAACGCAAAGCTGCTTGGCGTTGCAGTAAATGAGAGCAGTGCTGAGAATTTTGCAGTGGCCTCTGCAAAGATAAGCAATGCAGCAGTTAATGAGAATGAAACTACAACGTCCGCAGCAGAAAACACTACAACTACTGCAATGCTGAGTGTGCTTTCACCGGCACAGATGGCAGTACAGGAGTCCACAGCATCCAGCAATGATGTTCAGGTACAGGAAACGGCAAGCGTTCCGACATCAGTCGCACAGCAGGAGACACCGGCCGCATCGGATGAAGTACCAGTATCTTCCGCCGCATCGGATTCTTCTGATAATGGTACAGCTACTCCTTCTGAGCCTGCACAGCAGCCGACATCCGAGAATGTACAGCCAAGTACAGAGCCAGAGCAGCCATCGAGTGAGGCTGTGACACTGACTGGTATCGAGGCATTTTACACTGGCAGCACCAAAGCCGAGGGTGATGTGGTTTACAGCAGTGAGGTTTACATAGTGGCTGCATACAGTGATGGCAATTTTGCGACCATTACCGAGGGCTGGTCTAGCAACGATATTGGTATGATGCTTCATGCAGGAGAGAATGTGATCACACTTTCCTATGGCGGATTTTCTTCCAACATTGTGATTACCGTAGCGACAGCATCATCTGCGCAGCCGACAGAGCCGAGCAACCCAGAGACGCAGCCGGATCCGACACAGCCAAGTGAGACGCAGCCAACGGAAACTCAGCCAACCGAAACACAGCCAACGGAAACTCAGCCAACCGAAACTGTACCGGAGACAACACCATCTGAAACGACACCGACCGGAAACATTCGCGTCAGCAACGTAGCACTCAGTAGTGATCTGACTCAGTATACATTGAATTTGTGCAGTCAGTACGGCGTAGACAGCTCTGTTATCTTCTCTGTTATGTATCATGAGAGCCACTTTAACGCAGGTGCGACAAGTGGAAAGGGTGCGCAGGGACTGATGCAGATCATTCCGAAATATAGTGCAGCCCGTATGGCAAAGCTTGGTGTGACAAACCTGTATGATCCGGCATCTAACATCTTAGTCGGAATCGATCTGCTTGCAGAATATTATTATACATATGGCAGCTGGAATCAGGCACTGACTGCATACCGTACTGGTAATGCAGGTGGCGATTCTTCCTATGCAGCAACCATTCTTGGAAGTGTTGGATTATTCCAGACCGTTTATTACGAGTAAGCTACGAGACAATACATTTTTCATATGAGCATTGAATGAAATCAAATAAGCGAAAAATGTAAAAAAAGAGGTCATGTCTTTTTGGGACATGACCTCTTGATTGTCTAAAAAACAAATTACAAGAATTTGCGTCAGAGCGTAATTACTTCGTAATCGAAGTACCAGTCTTTCCTGCAAGGGCTTCCTTTACCTTATCCAGAGAGGTAATGATTGCCTTGCGGTTCTCACCAGCAGCAACAAAGCTTACAGCAGAAGCGAGCTTCGGAAGTTTGGTCTCCTTTGCCATGGTTCCACTGTCGATCAGTTCCATTGCATCTTCAACGGACAGATGATCTGGGGAGAATTCCTGCGGGGTATCTGCATGGATGACAAAACGCTCAGTAGCAGATAAGAACAATAGAACATCTGCATTTAACTCGTGAGCCATCTTTGCTGCGGTTGCATCCTTCTCGATAACAGCGCTGGCACCCTTTAAAACAGGGCCTTGTTCTAATACAGCGATACCGCCGCCACCAGCTGCGATAACGACCTGTCCTGCATCGGCAAGGGCACGGATTGCGTCGATCTCATAGATTTCAATCGGGGCAGGGGAGGCAACGATACGACGGAAACCGCCTTCCTCTTCACGAACAAAATTACCCTTTTCACGCTCGGCCTGTGCCTGCTCAGCGGTCATAATACGTCCGATGGACTTGAGCGGATGACTGAATGCATGATCAAACGGATCAACTTTAACCTGTGTGATAATCGTAGATACGGTGTTGAAGATGCCTCTGCGAAGCAGTTCAGTACGGATCTCATTCTGAAGGTCAAATCCGATGTAACCCTGGCTCATAGCGCTGCAGACTGCCATAGGTGCAACGGTGAAATCCTGATGGGCATTACCAAACTCGGTCATTGCCATGTGGATCATACCAACCTGCGGACCATTGCTGTGTGTGATAACGATCTGATACTTTAACTCTGCAAGATCAGCGATTGCTTTTGCGGCTGCCTTTACAGCAACCTTTTGCTCTGGAAGCGTCTTTCCGAATGCATTGCGGCCAAGAGCAACAACTATTCTTTGTTTCGGCATAGTGAAAACCTCCCTGTTGTGTTTTGCCGCAGCGCTTCGTTTTTCAGACAGACTGCGGTTTGTTTTTCCCTATCATCATACCATTGCGCCCCTCACAAATCAACGAAAAATCGAAAATACTCGTAAAAAGTTTTCTTTCCAAAATCGAAAGCGGGGATTTGCTTGTATTTACGAAAAAATTATGATATGCTACAGGAGTATTAAAGGGCTTTTTTATATTTGGAGGCAATAAACAATGGAAATTACAGAAACAAAAGTAAATACAACAAACGAGACAGAACCAGAGACTGCAACACATCCGGCAGCTGTAATGGATATAAATGATTTTGACTATGATCTGCCACAGGAGTTGATCGCACAGGACCCGATTGAGGACCGCAGCAGCTCACGACTTCTTCTGCTTGACAAGAAGACAGGCGAGACACAGGACAAGATTTTCAGAGATATTATTGACGAACTGAATCCGGGTGATTGTCTGGTTATCAATAACACGAAGGTAATTCCAGCACGTCTGATGGGCGTAAAGGAAGATACCGGCGCACACATTGAGGTGCTTTTGTTAAAGAGAGAGCAGGATGATGTATGGGAAGTATTGGTAAAGCCGGGTAAGAAGGCAAAGTCGGGTACTGTGATCACCTTTGGCGATGGTCGCTTAAAGGCAGAGGTGCTTGAGGTCGTAGAGGATGGAAACAGAAAGATTCGTTTCTCCTATCAGGGTATCTTTGAGGAGATTCTTGATGAACTTGGACAGATGCCGCTGCCACCGTATATCACACACCAGTTACAGGACAAGAATCGTTATCAGACAGTTTACGCAAAGTATGAGGGTTCTGCCGCTGCACCGACAGCTGGACTTCATTTTACAAAGGAATTGTTAAAGAAGATCGAAGAGAAGGGCGTTGTAATTGCAAGCGTAACGCTTCATGTCGGTTTGGGAACCTTCCGTCCGGTTAAAGTTGAGAATGTATTGGAGCATCATATGCATTCTGAGTTCTATCGCATTGAGCCAGAGGAGGCAGAGAAGATCAATGCTGCAAAGAAGGCTGGAAAGCGTGTTATTGCAGTCGGAACTACGAGCTGCCGTACACTTGAGTCAGCATCTACTCCAGATGGCGTTTTAAAGGCACAGAGCGGATGGACGGATATTTTCATTTACCCAGGTTATAAGTTTAAGATGGTGGATGCGCTGATTACAAACTTCCACTTACCAAAATCTACGCTTGTAATGCTAGTATCTGCACTTGCGGGAAGAGAGCACATCTTAGCTGCTTACAAGGAGGCTGTTGAAAAGAAGTATCGTTTCTTCTCATTTGGCGATGCTATGTTTATTCACTAATTATAATTCAGAAAGGACACCTATATATATGGAAGAAACAGTTCGTTTAAACAAATTTTTGAGCGAAAAAGGAATCTGTTCTCGCCGTGAGGCAGACCGTCTCGTCGATGAGGGAAAGATCACAGTCAACGGTGTGCGTGCCGTTATGGGTCAGAAGGTCAGCAGCGCAGATGAGATCGTTGTTGATGGAAAGAAAGTCAGCACAAAGAAGGTAAAGCCAGTGCTGATCGCAGTCAATAAGCCAGCAGGAATCGTATGTACCACAGCACGCTTTGAGGGTGAGCGAAACATTGTCGATATGGTAAAATATCCGACTAGAATTTACCCGATTGGTCGTCTGGATAAGGAGTCTGAGGGATTGATTTTAATGACCAATCTTGGTGATCTGGCAAACGAGATCTCAAAGGCAAGCAATGCACACGAGAAGGAGTATGTTGTCACTGTAAACAATCAGGTAACAGAGAGTTTCTTAGACCGTTTGAGAAAAGGAATGCATCTGGATGAATTAAATGCGGACACGATGCCGTGTGTCTGCACAAAGACTGGAAACAGAGAGTTCCATATCATCTTAAAGCAGGGCTTAAACCGTCAGATTCGTCGTATGTGTGCAGCTTGTGGTTACCGTGTAGAGACCTTAAAGCGAATCCGTATCATGAACATTCATCTGGGCAACATTCCGCAGGGAAATTTCCGCAATGTAACCGATGCAGAGTTTGATAAGTTGATAAAAGATTTATAAGGATCCAAAACTAAAAGAATTCAGAGTTATACGAAATCGAAGTGTAGCTCTGAATACGACTATTATTTAGAAGGCAGGTTTATTATGTCCGATTTTGATCGTATGAAGGAGCTGGTGGAGCAGCTCGACGCGGCGGCGAGAGCCTATTATCAGGAGAGCAGAGAGCTGATGAGCAACAAGGAATACGATGCGCTCTATGATGAACTTGCCGCGCTTGAAAAAAAGACGGGGACAGTACTCGCCAAGAGTCCGACTGCACATGCAGGCTACGAGGTATTAAGCACACTTCCGAAGGAAGATCATCCGTCTCCGATGCTGTCACTTGATAAGACAAAGGAAGTGCCGCAGCTGCAATCCTTTTTGGGGGAGCAGACAGGTGTTCTTTCATGGAAACTAGATGGTCTTACCATTGTGCTGACTTATGAAAATGGTACGTTATCAAAGGCAGTTACGCGTGGAAACGGTATTACGGGTGAGGTTGTCACGCAAAATGCCAGACAGTTTGAAAATCTTCCAACACGCATTCCATTTAAAGGACGCTTGGTATTGCGCGGGGAGGCTGTTATTTCCTACAAGGATTTTGAACGGATTAACGAGGAAAATCCGGACGCAGATGCAAAGTACAAGAATCCGAGAAATTTGTGTGCCGGTTCCGTGCGTCAGTTAAATAGTCAGGTAACAGCGAGCCGCCATGTGCGTTTTATCGCGTTTGCGCTTGTCTCCGCAGAAGAAATACAGAAAGCAATGAATGATTTACCAGCAACTGTGGCTTCATCGGCAACTAATTCATTAGAAACAAGCACTGCACAGACGGATGCTTCCGGCGACTTTCACAACTCCAGACGCGACCAGTTTGAGTGGCTGGCAGCGCAAGGTTTTGATGTGGTGCCATATCGCATGGTAACGGCAGCCAGTCTTCCTGAGAATGTTCAGTGGTTTTCTGAGCGCGTTGAGTCCAATGAGCTGCCATCCGATGGCTTAGTTCTTTTGATGGATGACATCGCTTATGGTGAAAGCCTTGGTCGTACCGCAAAATTCCCACGCAATGCTATGGCATTTAAATGGAAGGACGAGACCGCAGAGACAACACTTCGCGAGATTCACTGGAGTCCGTCACGCACAGGTCTGATCAATCCAGTTGCTGTATTTGATCCAGTTGAATTAGAGGGAACGACTGTGACGCGTGCGAGTGTTCACAACGTTTCGATCGTGGAAGGTTTAAAGCTTGGCATCGGGGATACAATCACCGTCTACAAGGCAAATATGATCATTCCACAGATCGCCGAGAACCTTACTAAGAGCAGTAAGCTGACGATTCCGACTGTCTGTCCAGTTTGCGGTGGTCCGACAAAGATTGTGGTAAACGATGAAGTGAAATGCCTGTACTGTGAAAATCCAGATTGTACCGCAAAGCAAACAAAGGCATTTGAGCTATTTGTCAGCAGAAATGCTATGAATATGGAAGGCTTGTCGGAGGCAACTCTTGAGAAATTTATCGACTGCGGCTTTATTCACAGCTTTGCCGATATTTTCCATTTAAGTGAGCACACAGCCGAAATCTGTGAGATGGATGGCTTTGGCGAGAAATCCTGCGCAAACCTTCTTTCTTCCATTGAGAAGGCAAGAAAGGTACAGTTGTCTGCTTTCATCTACGCGCTCGGCGTTCCAGGTATTGGCGTGGCAAATGCAAAGGTGCTTGCGCGAGCGTTTCACCAAAATCTGGATGAGCTTCGAGCCGCAACAGCAGAGGAACTTACCGAGATTGATGGAATCGGCGGTGTGATGGCAGAGGCCGTCTGTGCGTACTTCCGTGATCCGCAGAAAATAGAGCAGTTAAATGCATTATTACAGGAAGTAGAACTGGTTCAAGAGGAAAACAACGAACAGCCATACCTTGCAAACCTCACCTTCGTAATCACAGGCTCTGTCAATCACTTTGCAAACCGCACCGAACTGAAAAACTATATTGAAAAGCGAGGCGGAAAGGCGGCAGGAAGTGTGTCTGCGAAGACAAGCTATCTGATCAATAACGACAAAGAATCTACTTCATCCAAGAACAAAAAGGCAAAAGAACTGGGTGTTCCGATTCTTTCCGAAGAAGATTTTCTTTCCATGTGCCAGAAGCTTGAAGTTAGCGAAGAATAAAGCAACGTAACTATTTAAAGAGAAAAGAGAGTAAGTTATGCCAATACGTGTAGATAATGACCTGCCTGCAAGGGAGGTACTCGAGTCTGAAAATATTTTTATGATGGGAGAGGAGCGTGCGGACATGCAGCAGATCCGTCCGCTCGAAATCGTAATATTGAATCTGATGCCGCTCAAGCAGGATTATGAGATTCAGTTGCTTCGGGCGCTGTCCAACACTCCCCTGCAGGTAAACGTTACCTGCATGAATGTCAGCAGCCATGTGTCAAAGCACACATCGGCCAGCCATATTAACAAATTTTATACAACCTTTGACAACATTAAAGATATGTATTTTGATGGACTGATTATCACCGGAGCACCAGTCGAGACGATGGAATTCGAGGAGGTTGCCTACTGGGATGAGTTAAAGAGCATCATGGAGTGGTCAAAGACCAATGTCACAAGTACGCTTCACATTTGTTGGGGTGCGCTCGCCGGTCTTTATTATCATTATAATATTCAAAAGATGCCGACTGGAAAGAAGTTATCCGGTGTGTATCGCCATCGTTTGCTTGACCGCTGTGAGCCAATCGTGCGAAGCTTTGATGATGTCTTTTATGCGCCGCATTCCCGCTACTTTGGGGTAAAGAGAGAAGACGTGCTTGCCAATCCGCATCTGATGCTGCTTGCCGAGTCTGATGAGGCGGGCTGCTATCTGATCAAGGATGATCAGGGAAATATTTACCTGCTTGGCCATCCGGAGTATGATCGTATGTCACTTGACGCAGAATATAAGCGTGATTTGGCAAAGGGCATGGAAGCAGAAGTGCCGGTTCATTATTATGAGAACGACGATCCGTCCACAACGCCGCTTTTGACATGGAGAGGGCACGCGAACACACTATATACCAACTGGCTGAACTTTTATGTATATCAGGCAACCCCATATAAGTGGTAAATAAAAAGATAGTCTCATGAACCTTCAGATAGCCTCGTAAAACTCGCAGACCACATCAACAATCACCCTGCATAAAACACTTGCGTGATGCCGCAAAATGAAGTATAATAAACAAGATTTTCGCGTCTGTATCGGTGCTTTTTACAGAAAAATAAAAAAATGTGCGCATCCACTTGATATTTGACGCAGGATTTGTTATATTTATAACAAGTTCGTTAATGAAATATCAATCTCTCGAAAGACGAAAGGAGTTAATAATGGGAAGTAAGATTACGATTATTGGAGCAGGCAGCGTTGGTTCTACTATTGCTCATATTTTATCACTGAAGCCATATGTATCAGAGATCGTCATGATCGATATCCTCAAGGATAAGGCAGACGGCGAGATCATGGATATGGCACAGGGAACCGGTTTCAGAGATCCGATTTCCATGATTTCCGGTGACTACGAGGACGCAGAGGGCTCCGATATTGTGATTGTTACCTCTGGTGTAGCAAGAAAGCCTGGCCAGACCCGTATTGAGTTAGCAAAGACCAATGTTGCAATCATGAAGAGCATTGCACCTCAGGTAGCAAAGCATGCACCGAATGCACTGTGCATCATCGTTGCCAATCCGGTAGATGTATTAACCTATGCATTCTTAAAATATTCCGGTATGAAGGAGAGTCAGGTACTGGGTTCTGGTACGCTGCTTGATACTGTTCGTCTTACCTATAAGTTATCTCAGGAATTAGGAATTGCTCAGAGAAGCATTAAGGGTTATGTATTTGGTGAGCACGGTGACACTTCTTTTGTTCCGTGGAGCATGGTAACGGTTGAGGGCATCAAGCTGGATGAATATACAGCAGGCGCAAGAAAACTTGGCATCGAGGCAAAGGATCTTGATGAAGATGAGGTAATCACCTATGTTCGCAAGTCCGGCGGTGAGATCATCAAGAGAAAGGGTGCTACCTTCTACGGTGTTTCCAATTCCGTTGTTGATGTCTGCGAGGCTCTGATGGGCGCACAGGATCTTGTAACCGTTGTATCTTCTATGATGCACGGCGAGTATGGCGTAGAGGATATTTGCACCAGCTGCCTGACCGTCATTGGACCAAACGGTGTAAAGGGTAAGATCGAGGCAACCTTGACAGATGAAGAGGTTGCAAAGTTCCGTGCAAGTGCTGAGGCACTGAAGGCTGTTATTAAGGAAATGGATATTGAATAAATCGAAAGCAGCACAAAATTCCTAGGCGGGGCTCGAAGGGGCGCCGCCATAGGTGCATGTCTATATGCATAATTTAATTAATTAACCAACATTTTACCAATAAGGAGGACTACTTACTATGGAGTATCGTATTGAAAGAGATTCCATGGGCGAGATGCAGGTTCCTGCAGACCGCTACTGGGCTGCTCAGACTCAGAGAAGCTATCAGAATTTCAAGATCGGTGTCGAGAAGATGCCAACTGAAATTGTACATGCATTTGGTATCTTAAAGAAGGGTGCTGCAATCGCAAACTACAATCTTGGAAAGCTGGACGAGGAGAGAAAGAACGCTATCTGTCAGGCTGCAGATGATGTCATCAGCGGAAAACTCAACGATCACTTTCCGCTTGCTGTATGGCAGACCGGAAGCGGTACACAGTCCAACATGAACAGCAATGAGGTTATCGCAAACCGCGGAAATGAGATCGCAGGCAAGAAGCTTCTTCATCCGAACGATCACATCAACATGTCCCAGAGTTCAAACGATACCTTCCCGACCGCACTGCACATCGCAGCAGCTATGAGCATCGAGGACAATCTGTTCCCGGCTATGGACAAGCTGACCGAGACCTTAAAGCGTCTGGAGTCGGAGAATGAGGACGTTGTAAAGAGCGGACGTACTCATCTGCAGGATGCCGTTCCGATCCGTTTCTCTCAGGAGATCAGTGGTTGGAGAAACATGCTCGAGAAGACAAAGAAGATGTTAGAGGCAACTCTTCCGGGCTTAAAGGAGTTAGCACTCGGCGGTACTGCTGTTGGTACCGGACTAAACGCTCCGAAGAACTTTGGACCAGAGGTTGCAAAGGTCATCAGCGAGCTGACTGGAAAAGAGTTTGTGACAGCTGAGAACAAGTTCCATGCACTGACCGCAAAGGACGATATTGCATTTGCTCACGGCGCATTAAAGGCACTCGCAGCTGATCTGATGAAGATCGCAAACGATGTTCGTTGGTTAGCAAGTGGTCCAAGATGCGGGCTTGGTGAGATCTCTATCCCGGAGAACGAGCCAGGAAGCTCCATCATGCCAGGTAAGGTAAATCCGACCCAGTGTGAGGCTATGACCATGGTTGCCGTTCAGGTAATGGGTAACGATGCTACAATCGGTTTTGCAGCCAGTCAGGGTAACTTCGAGCTGAATGTATTCATGCCGGTTATCGCATACAATTTCCTGCAGTCCGTAAGACTTCTGTCTGATGTCATCATTTCCTTTAATGATCATTGTGCAGTTGGAATTAAGGCAAACAGAGAGAAGATGAAGTACAACCTTCACAACTCCTTAATGCTGGTAACTGCTCTGAATCCGTACATCGGCTACGATAACGCAGCAAAGACTTCCAAGAAGGCATTCAAGGAGAACATCTCCTTAAAGGAAGCTTGTGTACAGTTAGGATTCCTGACAGCAGAGAAGTTTGACGAGGTATTCCATCCGGAAGAGATGGCATAAAACGCAGACAACGCCGTGGCCCGGCCCGGGCTGCGGCACAAAAACACAGCCACTATGTGGCAGAATGGAAGGAACTATGAAGTATAGCTACTACCCAGGGTGTACCCTGAAGACAAAGGCAAAAGAACTCAATGATTATGCCATTGCTTCTGCAAAGGCACTGGGCATAGAGATGGAGGAGATCGAGAACTGGCAGTGCTGCGGCGGCGTATATTCTACCGCTACCGATGAGATTGCCAACAAGCTTTCTTCCGTCAGAGCTCTGGCGCAGGCAAGAGACAAGGGACAGGATCTTCTGACTCTGTGCTCCGCCTGTCATAATGTAATCAAGCGTGTCAACAACGACATGAGAAACAACGAGGAATTCCGTACCAAGGCCAACAACTACATGGCACCGGATATGGAATACAGCGGCGAGGCAAATGTCATTCATTACCTTGAGATGTTACGCGATGTAGTAGGATTTGACAACTTAAAGAAGGCAGTTGTAAACCCATTAAAGGGCAAGAAGATCGCTGCTTACTACGGATGTCTTTTGCTTCGCCCGGGCAAGGTAATGGAGTTTGATGATCCGGAGAATCCAAAGATCATGGAAGACTTCATCAAGGCCATCGGCGCAACACCTGTTATTTTCTCCCAGCGTAATGAGTGCTGTGGAGGATACATGACCTTAAATGACAAGGAACTGGCACAGAAGAGAAGCAATGCCGTTGTCGCATCTGCTTTGGAGCAGAAGGCCGACTGCATGATCACCGCCTGTCCTCTCTGCCGGTACAATCTTGTAGCCAATGCAACAGAGAACCAGATTCCGGTTTACTATTTCACCGAGCTGTTAGCTGAAGCACTGGGTGTAAAAGAGGAGGTGCAGGCATGACAATCGATAAGGAAATGATTACCAATATCAGTGGTGTGAACCCGCGTAAGTGTATGAAGTGCGGAAAATGTTCTGCAACCTGTCCGGCATTCGATGCAATGGATTATCATCCGCATCAGTTTGTTGATATGGTAGAAAATGGAAAAATCGAGGCACTGATGCAGTCAAAATCTATCTGGAACTGCTTAAGCTGCATGGCATGTGTACAGAGATGTCCAAGAAGCGTTGAGCCTGGAAAGTTAGTAGAAGCAATCCGTCTGGCTGTTATTCGTCAGCAGGGAATGAATCACTTAAGTGAGGAAGCAATTCCGCAGCTTCTTGACCCAGAGCTTCCGCAGCAGGCAATTGTCAGCGCATTCCGTAAGTATAAGAGATAAAGAAAGGCTGGTTTACATATGCAGAAAATAGGAGTATTTGTATGTTGGTGCGGAAGCAATATCGCAGCAACTGTCGATGTTGCGGCTGTGGTTGAAGCCTTAAGAGTTCAGCCAGGCGTTGTATACGCAACCGACTATCAGTATATGTGTTCTGCCAGCGGACAGAACATCATTAAGGATGCCATCAAGGAATACGGACTGACCGGCGTAGTAATCTGTTCCTGTTCTCCTCGTATGCATGAGGCAACCTTCCGCAAGACCGTAGAGGCAGCGGGACTGAATCCATACATGCTTGAGATCGCAAACATCCGTGAGCAGTGTTCCTGGATTCACAAGGATATGAAAGAGGCAACCGAGAAGGCTATTATCTTAGGCCGTTCCGCAATCGCAAAGGTTCAGTTAAATGCACCGTTAACCTCTCAGACAAGCCCAGTTGTAAAGCGTGCGCTTGTAATCGGAGGCGGTATCGCAGGTATTCAGACCGCACTGGACATTGCAGATGCAGGTTTCGAGGTTGATATCGTAGAGAAGAAGCCAACCATCGGTGGTAAGATGTCTCAGTTAGATAAGACATTCCCAACCCTCGACTGTGCGGCATGTATTTTGACCCCTAAGATGGTAGATGCAGGTGCAAACGACAAGATTCATCTGTATACCTACTGTGAGGTAGAGAAGGTTTCCGGTTTCGTAGGAAACTTCAGCGTAACCATCAAGCAGAAGCCGCGTTACGTTGACCCTGTAAAGTGTACTGGATGTGGTGCCTGTACCGAGAAATGTCCGTCCAAGAAGACTCCAAACGAGTTCAACATGGGTCTGGACAACAGAACCGCAATCTACATCCCGTTTGCACAGGCAGTTCCGAAGTTAGCAGTTATCGACCGTGATGCATGTATTCACTTCAAGAACGGCAAGTGTGGACTTTGTGTAAGAACTTGTGGTGCTGGCGCAATCAACTATGATCAGAAGGAAGAGTTCATCACCAAGGAGTACGGTGCAATCGTAGTTGCAACTGGTTACAATCAGATCAAGCCAGTTAAGTTTGACGAGTATCTGTATTCCCAGAGCAAGGATGTTGTTACCTCTCTTGAGTTTGAGCGTATCATGAACGCAGCAGGCCCGACAAAGGGACAGTTAGTATGTCCGTCTGACGGAAGACATCCAAAGAAGATCGTGTTTGTACAGTGTGTTGGTTCCAGAGGAAACTCCTGTAGAGATAAGTCCTACTGTTCCAAGATCTGCTGTATGTACACAGCAAAGCATGCAATGCTTGTAAAGGATCATCATCCGGATATTGACGTTACGGTATTCTATATCGACGTTCGTACACCGGGAAAGAACTTCGATGAGTTCTATCGCCGTGCTGTAGAGCAGTATGGTGTTCACTATATCAAAGGTATGGTTGGTAAGGTTGAGCAGGGTCAGGGCTGCTTAAAGGTTCAGGCTTCTGATCTGTTAAACAACGAGCAGATCCATATGGACGCAGATATGGTTGTCCTTGCATCCGCAATCGAGCCGGATGAGAGTGCAAGAAGCCTTGCAACAATGCTGACTGCAAGTATGGATACAAACGACTTCTTTACCGAGGCTCATGCAAAGCTTCGTCCGGTAGAGAGCCCGACCGCTGGTATCTTCTTATCTGGTGTTTGCCAGGGACCGAAGGATATTCCGGAGACTGTTGCACAGGCAAGTGCCGCTGCTGCAAAGGTAATCGGCCTTCTTGCAAAGGATTCCCTGCTGTGTAATGCATGTGTCGCTCATTCCGATGAGACACTGTGTAACGGATGTTCCCAGTGTACCAATGTCTGCGCATACGGTGCAATCACCTATGAGGAGAGACTGGTTATGGATAAGGGTGTTCGTGAGACCAGAAGAGTTGCAGTTGTTAACGAAGCAATCTGCCAGGGCTGCGGTGCTTGTACGGTAACCTGTCCGTCCGGCGCTATGGACCTGAAGGGATTTGCAAATAATCAGATTATGGCGGAGGTAGACGCAATATGCAAGTAAATGAGACAAATGAAAATAAAGAGTTTACGCCTCTGATCGTGGCATTCTGCTGTAACTGGTGTTCCTATGCGGGAGCTGACCTTGCAGGAAGCAGCCGTCTGAACTATCCGGCAAATGTCAAGATCATTCGTGTACCATGCTCCTGTCGTGTAAATCCGCTGTTCATTCTGCGTGCATTCCAGAGAGGCGCTGACGGTGTTATCCTGTGTGGATGTCATCCGGGCGACTGCCATTACACCACTGGTAACTACTACGCAAGAAGAAGAATGACACTTCTGTTCTCCATGCTTGATTACTTAGGCATTGAGAAGGAGAGAGCAAGAGTGGAGTGGGTTTCCGCAGCAGAGGGTGCAAGATTTGCATCTGTTATGAATGATTTTGTGGACACCATTACAAAGCTTGGTGAAAACAGAAAGTTGAGGGATCTGCGATGCGAGAAATAAAAGAATCACTGGTGTCCAAAATCAATGAGCTCATTGACAATGGCACTGTAGACCGTGTGATCGGCTGGAAGGCCGGCGAATTCTGCTACGACGTATCTCCGGCGATCTTCACAAAAGAGAATCTGGACGAACTCGTTTACAATAGTTTCTGCGGCGCAAACCAGAGCAAGTTCTTAGTAGGCGCTGCAACCATGGACGTGCCGTTCCGCGCACCAAACGCACCGGAACCGCCGAAGCCAAAGAAAATCCTTGCACTGCTTAAGCCGTGTGACTGCTACAGCTACAATCAGCTGTTAACCGAGCACAGACTGGATGCAGAGAAGGTATACGCACTGGGAATTCCGTGTACCGGAATGATCGATGTGAACAAGATCAAGGCAAAGGGAATCACCGGTATCCTCGGCATCGAGGAAGAGGGCGATACTATTAAGGTACAGACCCTTTACGGCGAGGAGACCTGCAAGAAGAGTGAAGTGCTGTTAGAGCGCTGCATGGTATGCAAGGGCAAGAACCACGTAGCTGGCGATGAGCTGTTAATTCCGGATGAGGAAGCACCAGAAGTTCCGGTAAGCGCAGATCGTATGGCTGAGGTTGCAAAGCTTGAGGCTGAGACATCGCAGGAGCGTTTTGATTTCTGGAGAAGCCAGCTGTCAAAGTGTATCCGCTGCAATGCCTGCCGCAATGCCTGTCCTGCATGTACCTGCCGTACCTGCGTATTTGATAACCCGAAGTCTGGCGTTGCCGCTAAGGTAAACAACACCGATTTCGAGGAGAACATGTTCCACATCATTCGTGCATTCCACGTAGCTGGTCGTTGTACCGACTGTGGTGAGTGCAGCAGAGTATGTCCGCAGAACATTCCGCTTCACCTGTTAAATCGTAAGTTCATCAAGGATATTGATGAGTTCTACGGTGATTACCAGGCAGGTGCCGAGGTAGGTGCAAGAGGTCCGCTGATCTCTTATACAAAGGAAGACTGTGAGCCGAGTATCGTTATGGAGAGGGGGAACTAATCATGTTAAAGATTGCTATGAGTGAGATTTCCCGCCTGTTTGATGCGATTCAGGCTGTGGATGAACTGTATTTGCCAGTAGAAAAAGGCAATGAGGTAGAATTTGGCCCATACAGTGCAGATGCAAAGGTGCGCCTTGATGCGCTCCAGACCGTAAAGTCTGCAAAGGATATGTTCTTCCCATTCCAGGAAGACATCATGAAATTCCATATGGATGGAAAGAAGATCTCTGTAGAGGCTGCTGCCAAGAAGGATAAGGATTTTGTTGTATTTGGTGTCAGAGCGTGTGACGCAAGAAGCTTTGCCATTCTGGACAAGGTTTTCCTTGCGGATCCGGTTGATACCTATTATCAGGCAAGAAGAGAGCACGGAATTGTCGTATCCATGGCATGTCACAGACCAGAGGAAACATGCTTCTGCAGCACCTTTGGAATTGACGCAACAAAGCCGGAAGGCGATGTTGTGACATGGATTGCCGATGGCACTCTGTACTGGGAAGCACAGACCGAGAAGGGTACTGCGTTAACCGAGAAGGTTTCTGCTGTTTTAGCTAAGAGCGACTGCGCTGCCGTAGAGGCACAGCAGGCTGCTGTAAAGGAAATCTTAAAGAGACTGCCGCTTGCAGATCTGGATCTTTCCTACTTCACCTCCCATCCGGAGTTGGAGATCTTCAAGAGAGAAGAATGGCACGAGCTGTCCAGCCACTGCTTAGGCTGCGGAACTTGTACATTTGTATGTCCGACCTGTCAGTGCTACGATGTGCGCGACTACGATACCGGACACGGCATTGAGCGTTATCGCTGTTGGGATTCCTGTATGTACCGCGACTTCACCATGATGGCACACGGAACCAACCGTAAGAGCCAGGTAGAGCGTTTCCGTCAGAGATTCATGCACAAGCTGGTTTACAATCCGCTGCGCAACAATGGCGAGTTCTCCTGCGTAGGCTGTGGCCGTTGCTTAAAGAAGTGCCCGAATTCCCTGAATATCGTTAAGGTAGCAAAAACATTGGGAGGTACACAGGCATGAGTGAGAGAAGAGAAGAATTGATTCCTGCTCTTGGCGTTGTTACCGAGATCCGTAAGGATACGCCGGATGTTAAGACATTCCGCGTAGTAACGCCAGACGGCAAGAAAGCATTTGAACATAAGCCTGGCCAGTGTGCCATGCTTTCCGTTCCGGGTGTTGGCGAGGGTATGTTTTCTATCACCTCTTCCCCGACACAGGAAGAATATATGGAGTTCTCCATTAAAAAGTGCGGATGCTTAACCAGCTGGCTGCATGCAATCGAGCCAGACCAGATGATTACCATCCGTGGACCATACGGAAACGGATTCCCGGTTGACACCGAGTTAAAGGGCAAGAATCTGCTGTTTATCGCCGGTGGTATCGGATTGGCTCCGCTTCATTCTGTAATCAATTACTGCCGTCACTATCGTGACCAGTATGGCGACATTGACATTATTTACGGTTCCCGTTCCATGGATGATCTGGTAGACATCAAGGAAATTCAGGACGAGTGGTGCAACGAGGCTGGAATCAACGTTCATCTGACCATCGACCGTCCGCAGGAGGGCTGGGATGGCCACGTTGGATTCGTTCCAAGCTATGTAAACGAGCTGAATCTTTCCTTAGACAAGACAATCCTGATCTGTGGACCGCCAATCATGATCAAGTTTACCCTGCAGAATCTGCAGGCACTCGGCTTCTCAAAGAGCCAGGTATATACAACCATGGAGCTTCGCATGAAGTGCGGTATCGGAAAGTGCGGCCGCTGCAATATCGGTTCCAAGTATGTCTGCAAGGACGGCCCGGTATTCCGCTTCGACCAGCTGGATGAATTACCAGACGAGTACTAATCGCGAAGATGAGCCGTGCATAATAATAGCTCACGAAAATTACTGTAACGTAAACTAGCGGTGAGACGAGTTGCTTTTACGAGGCGGAACGTTGAAGCAGGCCTTGTCAAAGTAGACTTTCGTAGAAACTATGTAGTGGGGTCCTGCTGAACAGTGACGCCGACAAAACAATCGTCGAGCCGCGCTCGTAGAGTAGTGAGAGGAATCGCACGGCGCAATAAAGATTTGTAAATGAATATGGAGGAAATATAATAATGGACGAAATGATTACAGTTTATTTATATGGTAAGAAATATACTGTTCCCTCCAGCCTGACAATTATGGAAGCTTTTGAGTATTCCGGTTATCAGCTGGTTCGTGGCTGCGGCTGCCGTAACGGTTTCTGCGGTGCCTGTGCTACAATTTACCGTATCAAGGGTGAGACCACTCTTCACGGATGTCTGGCATGTTCCACAAAGGTTGAGGACAACATGTGCGTAGCATCTCTTCCGTTCTTCCCATTAGAGAAGGAGATCTACAACATCGAGGAGATCCGTCCGACTCAGGAGATCATGATGCAGCTGTATCCGGAGATCTATTCCTGTATCGGATGTAATGCCTGTACAAAGGCCTGCACACAGCAGTTAAATACCATGCAGTACATCGCATACGCACAGCGCGGTGAGTATGAGAAGTGTGCTGAGGAGTCCTTTGACTGTGTAATGTGTGGTGTCTGCTCATCCAGATGTCCGGCCGGAATTTCCCATCCGCAGGTAGCACTGCTTGCAAGAAGACTGACCGGAAAGTACTTAAAGCCGGAAGCAAAGCATCTGACAAAGCGCGTTCAGGAGATTGCAGAGGGAGATTTCGATGAGGCGATGAAGGATATCATGAGCAAGTCCATCGACGAGCTGAAAGATATGTACAACAATCGTGTAATCGAAAAATAAAGGAGGACGAATAAGATGAGCTTTCCATATACAGAGGAAATGATGGAGTCTGTCAAGAAGGTTGAAGCGACCAGAGCAGCCCGTATGGCAACTGAGCCGAGACGTATGACAGCAGATGAAAAGGATGCACTGCTTGAGCAGTATCATCCGGACTATAATCTTTCCAGCTTTGCACAGATCACAGTTGGACCAAACAAGGGCGAGAAGGCTCCGAAGGAGTTAGTAGCTCTGTTACAGGCAAAGAGCCGTGTTCAGGACATGAACCTGGATCTGACTCATCCGGATTATGATACCGACGTACTGGTTATCGGTGGCGGTGGTTCCGGTGCATCTGCCGCAATCGAGGCACACGAGGCAGGCGCAAACGTAATGATCGTTACCAAGCTTCGTATCGGTGATGCCAACACCATGATGGCAGAGGGCGGTATTCAGGCAGCAGATAAGGAAAACGATTCCCCGGCACAGCATTACTTAGACGTAATGGGTGGTGGACATTTCGCAAACGTTCCAGAGCTGGTTGAGAAGCTGGTAAAGGACGGACCGGATTGCATTAAGTGGTTAAACGACTTAGGCGTTCTGTTTGATAAGGATGCAGAGGGTAACATGATCACCACACACGGTGGTGGAACTTCCAGAAAGAGAATGCATGCAGCAGCAGACTACTCTGGTGCTGAGATCATGAGAGTTCTTCGTGATGAAGTTCAGAACCGTGGAATCCCGGTTGTTGATTTCACATCCGCAATCGAGATCATCAAGGATACCGAGGGCAAGGCAGCAGGTGCCGTTCTTCAGAACATGGAGACTGGTGAGATCCTGATCGCTCGTGCAAAGTGCGTAATCATCGCAACTGGTGGTGCAGGAAGACTTCATTATCAGGGATTCCCGACATCCAACCACTACGGCGCAACCGCTGATGGTCTGGTACTTGCTTATCGTGCAGGAGCAAGACTTCTGTATCAGGATACCTTACAGTATCATCCAACTGGTGTTGCATTCCCGTCTCAGATCTACGGCGCACTCGTAACTGAGAAGGTTCGTTCCATGGGTGCACAGTTCGTCAATGTAAACGGTGAAGCATTCATGCATCCACTGGAGACAAGAGACGTTGCTGCATCTGGCGTTATCCGTGAGGTATCCAGAGGAAATGGTGTTCATACTCCGCTTCGCGATGGTATCTGGCTGGATAGCCCGATGATCGATGCAATCCACGGTGCAGGAACTCTGGAGAAGAGACTTCCGGGTATGCTTCGTATGTACATGAGATATGACATTGATATGAGAAAGGTGCCGATCGTAATCTACCCGACACTTCATTATCAGAACGGTGGCGTTCGTGTCAGCGTAAATGGTATGTCTGATGTTCCGAATCTGTATGTTGCAGGTGAGGCAGCTGGTGGTGTTCACGGAAGAAACCGTCTGATGGGTAACTCCCTTCTGGACGTTATCGTATTCGGCCGTAACGCAGGACAGCAGGCAGGTAAGCAGTTCAAGAACGTTACCCTGTCTGATCTGACTCTGGACCATGTAGACGCATTCGAGAAGGAGTGCGAGGCTGCAGGTGTTCACAGCGAGATCGTATCTCCTCAGATCCTTCCGGATTACAGAAGAAAGAAGTAATAAAAAAATAGTTTTATCCTTTCATACATGTCAGGCTCTGTGAAAATACCGACTGTGAGTTGAAACAAAAAGAATCCGAAGATAAATTTTCGCGCTCGTAACCGTTGTACTGGTAGAGCAGATGATTGTATTGTTGTTCTAATTGAAACTAATAATTGAGAAAAACTATCAAAAAAGCAATTTGCATCAAATGCAGGTTGCTTTTTTTTAATCTCATAGTGTATAATTTTCGGCACGGGCTTTTGTTAGAAATGCAAAAGAAAAGTTAGGAATGCAGAAGTTAAGAAAGGAAAAACTAAAAAATCAAAAGCTAAGAACGCAAAAGAAAGGAAGAAAAAAGAGCAATGATCAAAAAAAGACTTTTGAACATGGTTCCGGAGAGCAAGCGCTATATCGCGCTAAATGTGCTGTTTCAGTGGATCTCGCTCGTTGCAAACATCGTGATGATGGCAGCGATTACTGGCCTTTTGGCAGGGCTGTTTTCGAAAGCGCAGAGCACAAACCAGATCATAAGAACAGCAGTTATCTGCGCGATCGCGCTTTGCGTGAGGGCGGGCTGCTCAGTCAGCGCATCGCGTATGGGCTATTTGTCGTCAAAGACAGTAAAGAAAGTAATTCGTGAGCAGATTTATCAAAAATTGCTTCGTCTGGGAAGTGGCTATAAGGACGAGGTGCAGACCTCCGAGATTGTACAGGTGGCAGTCGAGGGCGTGGAGCAATTGGAGACATATTTTGGCGCCTATATGCCGCAGTTTTTCTATGCGATGCTGGCACCGCTGACCCTTTTTCTTGTCCTTTGCTTTGTCAATGTGCCGTCGGCAGTCGTGCTTTTAATCTGCGTGCCGCTCATTCCAATTGCGATCGCAGCGGTGCAGACCTGGGCGAAAAAGTTGTTATCCAAATATTGGGGACAGTACACCGCGCTCGGTGATACCTTCCTCGAAAACTTACAGGGACTGATCACACTGAAAATTTATCAGTCTGATGCCTATAAAAACGAGGAGATGAACCGCGAGGCCGAAAAGTTTCGTAAGATTACAATGAAGGTACTGACGATGCAGTTAAATTCCATTACGATTATGGATTTTATCGCATATGGTGGTGCGGCGCTCGGTATGATTCTTGCCGTGACACAGTTTCAGGCAGGCCATGTAAGCCTTGGCGGCTGTCTGCTCATCATTTTGTTATCCGCAGATTTCTTTATTCCGATGCGTCAGCTGGGTTCTTTCTTTCATATTGCAATGAACGGCATGGCGGCAAGTGATAAGATCTTTGCACTGCTGGATCTGCCAGAGCCAAATGCAAAAACACAGTCCTGTCCGGCTGAGGGTGAGATTGTCTGCAAGGATGTTGATTTTTCCTATGATGGAAGTCGCCAAATCTTAAAGAAGGTAAATTTGACGGTGCATGCACATGGACTGACTGCAATTGCGGGAGAGAGCGGTTGTGGAAAATCCACCATTGCATCGATTTTGATGGGTCGTACAAAGCAGTATCAGGGAAGAATCAAGATCGGAGGCATCGAGCTTTCAGATATCGCAGAGGAAAGTCTGATGAAGCAGATTACCTATGTCAGCCATCAGAGTTATTTATTTAAGGGAACGGTTCGCGAAAATCTGTTGATGGGAAAGCCTGATGCCACGGATGCACAGCTCTGGGCGGTACTGGAGCGTGTCAATCTGGCAGCCTTTCTTCGAGGAGAAAATGGACTGGACACACCGGTAGCAGAGAAGGGAAGCAATTTCTCTGGTGGACAGTGTCAGCGTCTTGCCATGGCCAGAGCATTGTTACACGACAGCCCAGTGTACATCTTTGACGAGGCGACATCCAACATTGATGTTGAGAGTGAGAACGATATTATGGCAGAGATTACCGAGATGGCAAAGACAAAGAGTGTGCTTGTCATTTCTCATCGTCTGGCCAATATTACAGGTGCAGATACAGTTTACGTCATGCAAAAAGGCCAGATTGTCGAGCAGGGAACACATGATGCGCTCTTGACACGCCACGGTGTCTATGAAAATCTGTGGATGTCCCAGCAGCGCTTAGAGCAGTATGCAAAAGAAGCAGAAAGCCAAAAGATCGAGAATCAGAAGACGATGGGTCAGAAGATCGAGAGTCAAAAGGTTGCATCTGGAAAGGGAAAGGAGGCATGGTCATGAGAGAACAGAAGAAACGAAGCGGATTTCAGGTAATGGGGCGTTTGATCGGGCTGGTAAAACCACTTTCCGGTTACATGGTACTCGCCATCCTCATGGGATTGGCTGGTCATCTGTGTGCATCCTTTATCACAATTTTCGGTGCTTACGGCGTATTGCATGTGCTTGGAATTAAGACCGTGCTGCCGCTTGGCTGGATCTTTGCACTGTCCGTATTCTTTGCGCTTGTGCGCGCAGGCCTTCGCTATGGGGAGCAAAGCTGCAACCACTTTATCGCATTTAAATTGTTGGCATTGATTCGTGATAAGGTGTTTATCGCCTTGAGACGCCTCTGCCCGGCAAAGCTGGAAGGACGCGACAAGGGAGATCTGATCAGTGTAATCACATCCGATATTGAGCTTCTTGAGGTATTTTATGCACACACGATCTCACCAGCAGCCATTGCATTTTTATTTACAATTGTTATGTGTCTGTTTATCGGAAGCTTTCATCCACTTGCCGGTGTGCTGGCGCTTCTTGCGTATCTGACCGTCGGCATTGTGATTCCGCTTTTGATTTCGCGTGCAAGCGGTGACTTGGGTATGCGTTTTCGTAAGGGCGCAGGTGATCTGTCTGCATTTGTACTGGACAGCTTACGCGGCCTCTCGGAGACCCAGCAGTACGGACAGGGAGCGGCTCGTTTACAGAAGATGAACGAGAAGACAGAAAATTTAAGCCATGATGAGGCACAGATGAAGCGCATCGCAGGACGAAACACAGCGATCACAAACAGCGTAATTCTCATCTTTGATCTGGCAATGCTGTTTTTGTGCACGATGCTTTACCAGAACGGTAGTGTTGATTTTTCTGGTGTACTGATTCCTACGGTAGCATTGATGAGCTCATTTGGACCATGTGTGGCACTCGCGGCCCTCGGAAGTACCTTACAGAATACGTTTGCAGCAGGAAATCGTGTGCTTGATATTCTGGACGAAGAACCACTCGTTGAGGAAATTACAGGAAAAGAGCCGGTGAAGATGACGAGCGAGGAAATCACGAGAAAAGAGTCAGGAAAGATGACGGCGGATCACGTAACATTTCGCTATGATACCGAGACCATTTTATCCGATGTGTCCGCTGTGATTCCAAAGAATCAGATCGTTGGCATTGTTGGAAAGAGCGGAAGTGGAAAATCGACACTGCTTAAGCTGTTTATGCGTTTCTGGGTTCCAACTGAAGGAACACTTTCCATTGCAGACCGATCACTCGAGCAGATCAATACGTCCGATCTTCGTCAGATGGAGAGCTTTGTTACACAGGAAACGTACCTGTTTCATGACAGCATCAAAAATAATCTGCGCATTGCAAAGCTCGACGCGACCGATCAGGAGATCAAGGACGCCTGCAAAAAGGCATCGGTTCATGACTTTATCATGACACTTCCAAATGGATATGATACACCAGTGGGCGAGCTCGGTGATACCCTTTCCGGCGGTGAACGTCAGCGTATCGGACTGGCAAGAGCATTTCTTCATGATGCGCCGTTTTTGCTTCTTGATGAGCCAACCAGCAACCTTGACAGCTTAAACGAGGCGGTAATTTTAAAGTCGCTTCATGAGCAGAAAAAGGATAAGACCATTGTGCTTGTTTCCCACAGACAGTCTACAATGAAAATTGCAGACACCGTATATGCGATGGAGGAACTGACGCAAAACAAGAACAGGGAAAGCTAAGAGCGAAAAGAGTAAGTCAGAAAGAATTAGAAATAATTAGAAAGAGAAAAAAGCAATTGAAAGAGAACAAAAAAATTCAGTCAAAGCGCGAGCGAGAGCAATATGTGGTCTTACAGATGATTGGGCTTTATTGCAAAAAAAAGCATGGCAGCAAGGGCGGTGTACTCTGCGAGGAATGTCAGGCGTTAAAGGATTACGCTTGGCAGAGAAGCGAAAAGTGTCCATTTATGGAGACGAAAACATTTTGCTCCAACTGCAAAGTGCACTGCTACAAGCCAGCCATGCGTGAAAAAATACGTGAGGTCATGCGCTTTTCGGGACCGAGGATGATGCTATATCACCCGGTATTGGCAGTCAGCCATGTCATCGAGTCCCGAAAAGAGAAGAAGTCGCTTAATGAATAAGATCACAAAGATTAAATCACAAAATGCGTGAATGGGTGGACTCAAATTGAGCAATCTGCGATTCAGATGAAGCCATCTGTGATCAGATATTTCTCCAGAAGTGTAAACGGCAGAGAGCCAAGCTTCAGATACGCAGCATACATATCCTTATCGGAAAAATAATTGTCTGCGATCTGCTCAAACAAATCCTCGGTCTGATAGCAGCCAACGCTATAAGGCAGATAGGTTCCCGGATCATTGGCACAGGTATCAATGATGTTCTGGCAGGTGTCGTTATCGACACGTCCGTAGTAGGTACTTAAGAAATCAGAGGTCTCATTCAGGCCCCAGCCCTCATAGTTGACACCGATATCGGCAACAGCGATGATGGCCATACCCATGACCTGCTTGGTGAAGTAAGCGTCTGCAACCGTCTCATCTACGCCTGCCCACTCTAAGGAGAGCTTTTCTACATAGTAGGCCCATCCCTCGGAGGTGCCAAGAGAGCCGATCAGCGTTTCAATGTCATACTCAAAGGAGTTTTGCATGAAATACTGATGCTGATAGAGATGGCCCGGGTAGCCCTCGTGAGCCATTGTGGTCCATAAAAGCATCGAATCATCGCCGACTTCACTTGGGTTGATGCGGATGATATTGCGGGCGGTATTGTCGATTGGGCTAGACAGGTAGTAGGCCAGATTGTTTGGAATCTGAAGTGCCTCAGGAAGGTAGCTGAGTGTGTATGTGGTATCCCCGATATCCGGCATGCATTCCGCTACCTTTTCTTTTGAAGATTCAAGAACCGCGTCAGCGTCCGTTTCTGGCGCTGTCAGAGAATTTAATTCATTTAACAGGTTTGGATTGCGGGAATAGGACTCAGACAGCGTCATTAACCCTTCGGTCAGCTTATCGGTCAGATAATCCTTAAGCTCAAGTGGTGTCATGTCCGTTCCTGTGTTGTCCTTTACCAGAAGCTCATAATATTCCTTTCCTTGATCATAAAAAGCTAAGCCTTTGCTCTCACCGGCAGAGGCTTTTTTTGTTTCAAGTGTCTGATAGAAGGAAGAAAATGCCGGAAGAACTTCATTTGTCAATACTGTTTTTACCTGTTCGGTATAGTTGGCAACCATATCGTCCGATAATCCGGTTTCTGTGACATTTGACTCAAATGCCTCCAGATACGGATGGTTTTCCAGTGTTGTCATTGCATCCTTGTTTTCAAGTGCCTGCTCATAGGCATAGAGGCTTGGTGCATAGCCGATGCCTTCCTGATACTCGATTTCCTTTACGACATTCTCCAGAAAACGAGGAATGTCCTTTAAAACGCTAATGTAACCTTCAATGTCCTGCTCGGAAAGCAGATAGTATTCAGTGATGGTTATATTTAAGCTGGATAAAATACCGCCCATCGGTCCGAGGGTATTCGTGTAGTCTGGAAGGCTGCAATAGCCCAGATTGATATCGGCGTAATGGTCAATCATTCGGTATACCTGCTTTTGTTTCGCTGTCAGAGAATTGAAATCGACCGCAGCGAGATTTTCCTTTGCCCGGTTTAAGATTTCCTCTGTTTCGGTAAAGCTTTCGCTAAACGTGCCTAACGGTGGCTGATCGGATGGCTCATAATCCTCTGGAAAAGAAAAGGAATAGTGCAAATTAATCGGAGAGGAATCCATGATATCCTGAAAAAGCGTATTAGCGGCATAATCAAAGGCCTCGCTGGCACTAGATGCAGATTTTGCAGATTCTGCTGCCAGTGAAGGAACCGCAGTAGTCAGTGTGATTGCTGGGAGCAGGACCGCGCAGAAAAGGCGTCGTCTTGACAGTGATTTTGCTTGTAAATTTGAAAAAAACATAAAATCTCCTTTCGTTCATGAAAATAGTGTTTCAAATATAAAGAAAAATATGCTATGATACCAGAGTGCATGAATAACAAAAACAGTAAAAGCCTTCCAGTTCACAAAACACTCATTCGCAAAAACGCACGCGTGAACTGTAACCAATATCATACCATGCACAGACAGACAAACACAAGCAAAAAAGGCAGGAAATAGAATTGATGGAAAAAAACAACAAGACAGACAACGCAAGAAATAACAAAACAATACAGAACCGAGCAACACAGAACCAAAACACAAGCAATCGAAATCATGCAGCGAAACGACAGAAACACTCTCGATTCTTAAGTCGCCAATCGATCCTTGCCAGTGGCTTTGGTGTGGTGGCAGCGGCGGCGATTGTCGTTGGCATTTTCATTTCTGAAAGAACAAAAACACCGTATGAAAAACAGGTGATTACACTGTATGCACAGGAAGATGAATCGCAGCAGGAGCAGGAGACGAACCAAGAGGCAGGAATGGATGAGGGCATTTCTTCTGGCTTAAAGCAGGTGCGCGATTATGGCGTCAAGCTTCCTGAGACGTTTCAGAATCCGCCGATTTTTGAGAGTACTTTTACCTACACGGGGGATTCGGTTTTGGACACGGCAAACCGCTATGCGGCGATGTACGACTACGATAAGGCGATTGAGACTATTCAGGCGGTGAGTGACTACGAGAAAAATGAGGAGTATGTAAAGGCACTTGAGGAGTATGATCTGGACAAGTCCCGTCTCTTCCAGTGGAATGATAACTACACGATCACGCATATTTTCTTCCATACGCTGATCGTTGATCCGGCGAAGACATTTGATGTGTCACTCAGCAGCAAGGCGCAGGTCATTGCATACAACGAGGCGATGACGACAATTGATGAGTTTGTCAAGATCATTCAGAAGATGTACGATGACGGCTATGTGCTTGTCGGTCTGCACGATGTGGCAGAGATGGTGACACAGCCAGATGGCACGCAGGTTATGCAGATGAAGCCGATTTATCTTCCGGCGGGAAAAACACCGTTTGTGCTGTCACAGGATGACGTCTGCTACTATGAGTACATGACCGGTCAGGGCTTTGCCGATCGTTTTGTGCTGGATGAGAATGGAAAAATTACGAATGAGTACACGCTAGACGATGGCACCGTAATTCGCGGCTCCTTTGATGTGCTGACCATTTTGGAAGATTTCATCGAGGCACATCCAGACTTTTCGTATCGTGGTGCCAGAGGAACGATTGCAGTTACCGGTTATAATGGTGTCTTTGGATATCGTACTTCTGATTATTGGTACAATTGGAACTGCAGCTATTTTGATGAGCAGAATGCGGACGAGCGTCAGCGCATGTACTACAACAATGAAAATATTGAAGCAGACAAAGCCTCAGCCAAGGCGATTGCCGATGCGATGAAGGAGCTTGGCTGGACCATTGCCAGTCATAGCTGGGGCCATATTTATATTGGAAGCAGCAGCTATGGACGTGTTTGCTGGGATGCTGACATGTGGGAGCGTGAGGTGGTTCCAATCGTCGGAGACACCGATATCATTATCTTTGCATTCGGTGAGGATTTGGATGGCTGGCAGGGCTATGCGGCGGACAATGAGAAATTCTTGTATTTAAAGCAGAAGGGCTTTGATTATTACTGCAACGTTGATGCTTCTAGTGAGCACTGGATTCAGATTGGCGCGAATAAGGATTACTTCCGACAGGCAAGACGAAATCTGGACGGTACCCGTATGTGGGAGGCGGTGATGAGTTACACCGACAGCAGCTATCATAATCGTCTGTCCGATCTGTTTGATGCAAGAGACATCTTTGATCCGGTCAGACCGACACCAGTAGAATAAAAGGGGTATCCTGTGAACGTTAATGAGGGGGCGAAAGCCCCCTTTTTGCATGCCGTTGGATCACGTTGACCGAAATAAAAATAGGAATTTCAATGCCTTTTCAGAATAATTTTAAAAAATATGTAGGAAAAGCATCATATTCTTTTGAATATTCCCTATTTTTTTATCATAATTCATATTGCAAAAATTCTCATGATGTAATACAATAATACACGCGGGCGCTGCATAAGAGGGAAAGACAACAGGCAGCGAACGTAATACGCATACCATTTTCGTGTGAGTGAATGGACGAGTAAATTGGTATAGACTGAGGAGGCTGCACATTATGAAAGCATATAAGGATATGACCAGAGAAGAGCTTTTCGCGGAGAAGGAGAAGCTTGAAGCGAAGTATCAGGAATACAAGGGACAGAATTTGGCACTGAATATGTCCAGAGGTAAGCCGTCGGCAGCACAGCTTGATCTGTCTAAGGGAATGATGGACGTGTTAAAGTCCGATTCCAATCTGACCTGTGAGGATGGCACCGATTGCCGTAACTATGGTGTTCTTGATGGTATCCCGGAGGCAAAGCGTCTTTTAGCTGGTATGGTAGGCGCAAAGCCGGAGCAGGTAATTGTGTACGGCAACTCCAGTCTGAATGTTATGTATGATACCGTTGCAAGATGTATGTTTGAGGGTGTCATGGGCGGAAAGCCATGGGCATTACAGGGCAAAGTAAAGTTCTTATGTCCGGTTCCAGGTTATGATCGCCACTTTGGTATCACCGAGCATTTCGGTGTTGAGATGATCAATGTTCCGATGAGCCCAGACGGTCCGGATATGGATATGGTTGAGAAGCTTGTCTCTGAGGATCCGTTAATTAAGGGTATGTGGTGCGTTCCGAAGTACACCAATCCGCAGGGCTATGTTTATTCCGATGAGACCGTGCTTCGCTTCGCAAACTTAAAGCCAGCAGCAGAGGACTTCCGTATCTTCTGGGATAACGCATATTGCATCCATCACCTGTACAACGGCGAGCCAGCACAGATCTTAAACATCCTTGAGGAGTGTGAGAAGGCTGGAAATCCGGATATGGTATATGAGTTCGTATCCACCTCTAAGGTTGTATTCCCTGGTTCTGGTATGGCAGCACTCGCAGCCTCCACTGCAAATGTCGCCTCCATCAAGAAGCAGATGGCTGTTCAGACCATTGGTCACGATAAGGTAAATCAGCTGCGTCACGTTCGTTTCTTCGGTGACAACAAGGGCATGGAAGAGCATATGAAAAAGCATGCCGAGCTCATTCGTCCAAAGTTTGAGGCACTGATCTCCATTATGGAAGAGGATCTTGGCGGACTTGGAATCGCAGAGTGGACCAATCCGAAGGGTGGTTACTTCATCGGATTTGACTCCATGGAAGGATGCGCAAAGGCCATCGTTGCAAAGATGAAGGAAGCTGGTGTTATCCTGACCGGAGCAGGTGCAACCTTCCCATATCACATTGATCCGCAGGATCGAAACATTCGTCTGGCACCGACTTTCCCGACTATTGATGAGTTAAAGCTTGCGTCCAGAGTATTTACCGTATGCGTTCGTCTTGTATCCGCAGAGAAACTGTTAGCAGAAAAGGCGTGAGGTTGTGCGACCCGGTAGTTTCACGAAACGCCCATCGGTGATGGTGGTGACACGGGAAGTATAATTTTAGGAATAAAAAGCAGCCTGAAATTGGGCTGCTTTTTTGTTGCAAAGAGGTAGCAAGTGTGCTATTCTAGTAGTAGAAAGGGGAACATTTAAGGCACAAAAGAGAAAATGATGATCAGAATTCGTCATCGTTAAGATACACCCGATAAGATCCGAAGATTGGAAATAAAACTCAAGTACATATGTAAAGTAAAGGAGCTTATCAATGAACGATGATGTAAGATTCAAAAAAGGTTACTGTTCACGGGACACCCATTCGCAAAACCGCACGTTCTGTGCGTCGCTGCAAAATGTGAACAAAGATATTAATCGAGTAGAAGACAGTGACTAACCGCCTCCTACTCGATTTTTCTACTTCTTTTTGAAATTACTTATTACTTATTCCACTCATGAATTGGCAGCTCGGTCATGGTACCGCCCTTTAATTCGATGAAGTTTGTATCATTTACGCAGATCCATACGGAAGCAGCATTTGGATTGTACACATGAGAGCAGTCAGCGGTGTACTGAAGTCTCTTTGCAGCATCCATGTAGTCAACGATTTCGATGTTGGTTGCGTACCAAATATCATCGCGGCCACCGACTAACTTACAGAAATCCTCCATAAGCTCCCAGTTGTTCTGGTTGGTGAACTCATAGCTGTGTCCCCAAACATACATCATGTACAGATACTGCTTCTTGAACAGGTCAACAAACTGCTGGCCAAGCTCAAGCAGATTCTTGTTATGGTGGCAGGTTGGGTTCCACTCGAGGAAGTTCTCTGGCATTGCAAAGGACATGGTGCTTGTTACGGTACGTGCATAGCGGATACCGAGGGATGGAAGAACATCAATGATTTCCTTTGAATAAGAACCATTCGGGTAGGACAAACCGCGTACCGGATAGCCCATAATAGATTCCAGATTTTTACGGTCATCCAATACCTGAGAAATTACCTGCTCCATTGGGCAGCGTGCGATGGTCGGATGCGTTAGCGTGTGGCAGGAAACCTCATGGCCCTTGTACAACTCCTGGTACTCAGACGTTGGAATACGAGTGTCCATTTCCAGACCGGAATTCAGATGGAAGGTACCCTTGATGCCATACTTGTTAAAGATGGAAACAAGGCGGCGGTCCTCTAATTTGCCGTCATCGTAGCTCATCGTTAAAACCTTATGCTTTCCGCCTGGAAAACAGATATAGATTGTAGGAAGTTTTCTTTCGCTCATAATAATCCTCCAGATTTATAATAAATTTTGTTACACAGCGAAGGCGTTTTGTTTCTTTGCCCCGTTGCCTCCAAGTATAGCAGATCCCCTTCTAAAGTGCAAGAAAGTAGGCGTAGATTCGTAGCTTAGATTAGCGGTGAGGCGACAAAACAATCGCCGAATCGCGTTCATAACCTTATGGGTAGCTGTAAAATCTTTTGTAAAACTTGTACGAACAAATTGACTTTCAGAGGGCCATGTAGTATGATTATTACAAATGCACGGGCACGTTTTCCACACCCGTGACGCAAACTCAGGAGGTATATTATGAAGTTTTTTATTGATACTGCCAATGTTGATTACATCAAAGAGGCAAACGATATGGGCATCATCTGTGGCGTTACCACAAATCCATCCCTGATCGCAAAGGAAGGTCGTGTATTTGAGGAAGTAATCGCAGAGATCGCATCCATCGTAGATGGCCCGATCAGCGGTGAGGTAAAGGCAACCACAACCGATGCAGAGACCATGATTAAGGAAGGTATCGCAATCAGCAAGATTCATCCAAACATGGTTGTAAAGATCCCGATGACTGCAGAAGGCTTAAAGGCAACAAAGGCACTCTCCGCAATGGGAATCAAGACAAATGTTACACTTGTATTCTCCGCAGGACAGGCACTCCTTGCAGCAAGAGCAGGCGCTACCTACGTTTCTCCATTCCTTGGCAGACTGGATGACATTTCCACACCAGGTATGGATCTGATTCGTACCATCGCTGATATTTTTGCTATGTATGACGACATTGACACTCAGATCATCGCAGCCAGCGTAAGAAACCCGATTCACGTAATCGACTGCGCACTTGCAGGTGCTGATATCGCAACCGTTCCGTACAACGTACTGATGCAGATGGTAAAGCACCCGTTAACCGATCAGGGTATCGAGAAGTTTAAGAAGGATTACATTGCTGTATTCGGTGAGTAATCAGTAAAACGGTATTAGTAAAAAGACAGTAAGTTCGGTGTCATTATTTTAATGTTTAATAGACACCGGAATGCTATATACCATGTATTAACTATCTATATACATAGAATTTAGGAGGCATATTTATTATGAGCAACATTCCTCAGGTAAAGTTAGGAATCGTAGCAGTCAGCCGTGACTGCTTCCCAGAAAGTCTTTCCGTAAACAGAAGAAAGGCATTAGTAGCAGCATATGCTGCAAAGTATAACGTAGAGGACATCTACGAATGTCCAGTCTGTATCGTAGAGAGCGAGATCCATATGGTTCAGGCTCTTGAGGATATCAAGAAGGCAGGATGTAACGCACTTTGCGTATACCTTGGAAACTTCGGACCAGAAATTTCTGAGACCCTTCTTGCAAAGCATTTCGATGGACCGAAGATGTTCGTTGCAGCAGCAGAGGAGAGCCAGAATGATCTTGCAGACGGCAGAGGCGATGCCTATTGTGGTATGTTAAATGCAAGCTACAACTTAAAGCTTCGTAACGTAGGCGCTTACATTCCAGAGTACCCGGTTGGTACAGCAGAAGAGTGTGCAGATATGATGCATGAGTTCCTGCCGATCGCAAGAACCATCATCGGACTGTCTGATTTAAAGATTATCTCCTTTGGACCGAGACCGTTAAACTTCTTAGCATGTAACGCTCCGATCAAGCCACTGTACAACATTGGTGTTGAGATCGAGGAGAACTCCGAGCTTGATCTGTTCGAGGCATTCAAGAAGCATGATGGAGATCCGAGAATCCCGGCTAAGGTAGAAGAGATGGCAGCAGAGCTTGGCGAAGGAAATAAGAAGCCAGAAATTCTGCCAAAGCTTGCACAGTATGAGCTGACTCTTCTTGACTGGATCGAGGCACACAGAGGATACCGCAAGTATGTGGCAATCGCTGGAAAGTGTTGGCCGGCATTCCAGACTCAGTTTGGATTTGTACCTTGCTATGTAAACAGCCGTCTGACTGGTATGGGCATTCCGGTATCCTGTGAGGTTGATATCTACGGATGCTTAAGCGAGTTCATCGGAACCTGCATCAGCGAGGATGCGGTTACTCTGCTTGATATCAACAACTCCGTACCGGCTGATATGTACAAGGAGTCCATCGAGGGCAAGTACAACTATACACAGAAGGATACCTTCATGGGATTCCATTGTGGAAATACCTGCAGCAAGAAACTGTCTTCCTGCACAATGAAGTATCAAAAGATTATGGCGCGCAGCCTTCCGGAAGAAGTTACTCAGGGTACTCTTGAGGGCGACATCATCCCAGGCGATATCACCTTCTATCGTTTACAGTCCACAGCAGATTGCAAGCTTCGTGCATACATGGCAGAGGGCGAGATTCTTCCAGTTGCAACCAAGTCCTTCGGTGGCATCGGCGTATTCGCAATTCCAGAGATGGGACGCTTCTATCGTCACGTACTGATCGAGAAGAATTTCCCACATCACGGCGCAGTTGCATTCGGTCACTTTGGGAAGTCTCTGTATGAGGTATTCAAGTACATCGGCGTTCCGGTAGAGGATATCAACTACAATCAGCCAAAGGGTGTAAGATATCCAACTGAGAATCCATTCTGCTAAAGAAAATAAAATTGTTACCGTTCATGCAGTTTTGTAAATAGGCATCGTATGAACCGTAATATAGAATAAGATAGCGGGCTCAAAGACTGGGCCCGCTCTTTTAAAAAGGAGGATAATAATGATCAAGCTTCAAAATATTCATGATGCATCCTATAAGCGTTTTGGAAAAGTAATTAAGGACATTGAGCTTACCGATTTGTTACAGGCAATGGAAGCTACTCCGTGTCCAGATGATGTTGTTTACGTGGCATCCGAAGCTGCACTTGAGGCGACCGAGGGCGCAAAGAAGCTTCAGGAGATTTATTATGGAAAGCTTCCGATTCAGGCAGGCTACTGCAATGGTCACAATTCCTTATTAAATGCGCTCGAGTATCATCGCTGTGGCGAGGTAAATGTGGCAGTCACCGATCTGATCGTGCTGGTTGGTTCCCTTGTTGATGTCGCTGATGATTTCACTTATGACACCGCAAAGGTAGAGGCCTTCTTCGTACCGGCAGGAACTGCATTTGAGATGTATGAGACGACACTTCACTATGCACCATGTGGTGTGGACGGCAAGGGCTTTAAGGATGTCATCATTCTTCCGAAGGGAACAAACGCAGATATCACAAAGAACCCAGAGGCAACCGGTGAGGATCGTCTGCTTGCAGCCGAGAATAAGTGGCTGATTGCTCATGCAGATGCCGCAATCGAGGGTGCATTTAATGGATTACAGGGAGAAAATATCTCTGTACTGTAATGCAGTACTTGCATTTTTTTGCGGGATATGCTAACCTATCAGATGCAAATAGAATGCAAACACAAATATACACAAACAAAATGAAAACTGAATCGGGATAATAAGAACATTCTTCATTCGTATTTGAATTTTTTATTTGAAACCCGACAGAATAGAAAGGACAGGTTACATTATGAGTAAGGTTAGAACCAGATTTGCTCCCAGCCCGACAGGACGTATGCATGTCGGAAACCTGAGAACAGCACTGTATGCGTATTTGATCACAAGACATGAGGGAGGAGATTTCCTTCTGCGTATCGAGGACACCGACCAGGAACGTCAGGTTGAGGGTGCTGTTGACATCATTTACCGTACACTGGAAAAGGCGGGCATTACCCATGATGAGGGTCCGGACAAGGACGGGGGTGTAGGTCCGTATGTACAGAGTGAGCGTCAGAAGCAGGGCATCTACATGAAGTATGCAAAGCAGCTGGTTGAAAAGGGAGAGGCTTATTACTGCTTCTGTGACAAGGAGCGTCTGGAGTCCCTTCACACCATGATCGGTGACAAGGAGATCAGCATCTATGATAAGCATTGTCTTGGACTTTCCAAGGAAGAGGTTGAGGCAAATCTTGCAGCTGGCAAGCCGTTCGTTATCCGTCAGAACAATCCTCGTACCGGAACCACAACCTTCCACGATGAGATTTACGGTGATATCACGGTAAACAATGAGGAACTTGACGACATGATCTTAATTAAGTCCGATGGTTTCCCAACCTACAACTTTGCAAACGTAGTAGACGATCATCTGATGGGCATTACCCACGTTGTAAGAGGAAATGAGTATCTGTCTTCTTCTCCGAAGTACAACCGTCTGTATGATGCATTCGGCTGGGAAGTTCCAGTATACGTTCATTGCCCACTGATCACCGATGAGGAGCACAAGAAGTTGTCCAAGCGCTGCGGTCATTCTTCTTTTGAGGATTTGTTAGAGCAGGGATTTCTTCCAGAGTGTATCGTAAACTTTGTAGCATTGCTTGGCTGGAGCCCGGCAGACAATCAGGAAAAGATGACGATGCAGGAGATGATCGAGAAGTTCGATTACACCAAGATGAGCAAGTCTCCGGCTGTATTTGATTACGGAAAGTTAAAGTGGTTAAACGGCGAGTATATTAAGGAGATGGACGACGCTCGTTACATGGAAATGGCACTGCCGCACATCAAGAAGGTTGTCACCAGAGATTGTGATTATGAGAAGATCGCAAAGATGGTAAAGACTCGTATTGAGGTATTCCCAGATATCGAGGCACTGGTAGATTTCTTCCAGGAGGTACCGGAGTACGACAGCGAGATGTATGTCCACAAGAAGATGAAGACCACAAAGGAGTCTTCCTTACAGCTGTTAAATGAGGTACTTCCAGTGCTTGAGGCACAGGATGATTTCTCCAATGACGCACTGTTTGCTTCTCTGAGCGCATTTGCAAAGGAGAAGGGATATAAGACTGGTTTTGTAATGTGGCCGATCCGTACCGCTGTTTCCGGAAAGCAGTCTACACCAGGCGGTGCAACGGAATTGATGGAGATTCTTGGAAAAGAGGAGTCCATTGCACGTATCAAGGCTGCAATCGAGAAGCTTTCAAAGTAAGAAACTATTAGCGAGAAGCTTTTAAAATTAAAACTTCTAAAATAAGAGGTTTCTAAAAAAGTAATAAATATGAGGAATCAATATGCCGAACAAAAAGGAGAGAGAAATGGCAAAGCATAAGAATGATGAGTATGAAGGACGCGATACCGTCACACTGACACTGGATGACAACTCTGAGTTAGAGTGTATCGTACTTTGCATTTTCAAGGGTGGAGACAGAGAGTATATTGCACTGCTTCCAACTGAGGGAATTGAGTCTGAGGAGGGTACTGTTTATCTGTACCGCTACGAGGAAGATGAGCAGGGTAATCCAAATCTGACGAACATCGAGTCTGATGAAGAGTATGACATCGCTTCGGATGCATTTGATGAGTTCCTTGATGACGAAGAGTATGATGAGTTAGTCAGCGAGGAAGAGTTAATGGCAGAGGAAGAGGACGCAAAGAACTTCTAAGAACTTCGAAAAATTTCGAAAAACATCACTTTAGAGTGCAAAGAAAAGGAACCGGGAAAAATCAAATCCTCGGTTCCTTTTTTCGATTTGTTCATTTTAAGCCAATTTTCAAATCTAGTTTTCAAATCTAGTTTTCAAATCCAGCTTTTCATTTCAATTTTTCTTTTCTTCTGTTTCATTTAACTCCGTTAGAAAACGACTTGGAATGCGTTCCTTGCCAGATGCCTCGCGGACACAGTATAGATGCAGATGTTCTTTTGCCCTAGTAATCCCGACATAGAATAAGCGGCGCTCCTCCTCCAGATCCGCATCAACGGCGGCGCGTGCGTGAGGAATGTTGTCCTCATTGATATCTGGAATCATGACAATCGGGTACTCGAGACCTTTCGCGCAGTGAAGGGTGCACAGGCAGACACCGTTCTCATTTGGGGCATCCTTTGCAGCCTGACTTTTTGCCTGCTTTTGCAGTTCCTCCGTATAATTGTCAATATAGGTGAACCACTCAGCAAAGGTGCGGCAGGACTGGCTGCTTTCGTGAACGGCCGTCAGCACATCAAGAAGCTCCTGCTCATTTATATGGTGCTCTTTTGCGTAGTCCTTTAGATAATCCTGATATTTCATTGCATTGGATAGGTAGTGAATCGCGGCATATGGGGACATGCGCTTCATGATCATAAGATCATATTCGAGGCGGTCAAGGCGCTCAAGCATCCAATCCTTGTCCTTATAGTATTCCTTTAACTGAGCTACGCTGATATCTGCGGTAAATGGTGCGAGAGCTTCACGCTTAATATAGCGGTTGGGACGGTTCATGACGCGAAGCCAGTTTGCGCGCGTATTTCCCGTGCCAGAGACGAGGCGAAGATAGGCGATGATATCGAGCGCGATCCAATGAGCAAACAGATTGGGAATCGCATCCTTCATATGAAAGGGAATGTTGCTTTTCATCAGCGCATCCATGACAAAGCGAATGCCGAGATTGGTGCGAAACAGTACGGCCATCTCTTCGTAGGCATAGCCCTGCGCATGGTACTCGCGAATCTGCGTTGTTAAGAAACGATTTTGCTCGGCGGTATCGCGGCACAGCTTTAAAAAGACTGGAGCACCAGCCTTGTGCGAGGCACGAATCGTTTTTGGAAAACGTGCCGAATTGTGCACAATCAGATGATTGGCAGCGGCAACAATGTAGGCGTCGGAACGATAATTGATATCAAGAAGAATGCGCTTTGCATTCGGATAATCCTTTTCAAAGCCTAACATAATCTCTGGGCGTGCCCCACGAAAACGATAGATCGACTGATCATCATCGCCGACGATAAACAGGTTGTTTTTCGGCGCGGCAAGCAGACGGATTGTCTGATACTGCACGAGATTGATATCCTGAAACTCGTCAATTAAAATGTAAGAGAAACGCTGCCGCCATGCGTCTAAGATGTCGCGCCGTTTGGACAACAGCTCATAGGTCATCGTCAAAATATCATCAAAATCAACCTTGTTTGCCTGACGAAGTTTCTTTTCATAAAGGCGATACACGCGGCGAAATACGTTTTCTGGGCAACTTTTAGCATAGTAGTAGTCAAGTGACAGACAGTTGCTCTTGACGGCGGAGATTTCACCGAGCAGATTGGAGGCAAGCTCGTTAAAATCGGGTGCATCCATCTCAAGCTCATCAATGATGCTTTCGATGATCTTATACTGTTCCCGCTGCGTCAGGATGTTGGAGGCATCGTATTGGTAGGCATGCTTTAAAATGCGGTAGAAAACAGAGTGAAAAGTGCCAAAAGTAACGCCCGTGGAGCATGCTGCATCCGAACGGGCGTTTCTCTTCTGGTAAAGGGTAAGAAAACGGCTCTGCATTTCATTTGCCGCAGCTCTCGTAAAGGTGATTACAAGAATGTGTGAGCCTGGAATGCGGTAGTGCTTCAGGAGCGTCACGATTCGGTTTGTAATCACGGTCGTCTTGCCAGAGCCTGGTCCGGCAAGAATAAGAGCGGGGCCATCCTTATGGGCGATGGCCTGTATCTGGGTATCTGAAAAAGCCATGAAAAACCTCTTTATTATACATTAAAACGGAACAGGATGATATCGCCGTCCTGAACCACATAGTCCTTGCCCTCAAGACGAACAAGTCCTTTTTCTCTTGCGGTTACATAAGACTGGCAGTCCATCAGATCCTGATAGCTTACAACCTCAGCGCGGATAAATCCTCTCTCGAAATCGGAGTGAATCTTTCCGGCAGCCTGCGGAGCCTTGGTGCCCTTGGTGATAGTCCATGCTCTGGACTCGTCCGGACCGGAAGTCAGGTAGCTGATCAGACCAAGCAGAGAGTAGCTTGCGGAAATCAGCTTGTCAAGACCAGACTTCTCAAGACCAAGATCCTCTAAGAACATCTTCTTCTCATCGTCGTCCAGCTCAGAGATCTCAGCCTCGATCTCAGCGCAGATCACAAATACTTCACTGCCTTCCTTTGCGGCAAACTCACGGACAGCGGCAACGTGCGGATTGGATGCGCCGTCATCTGCCAGATCACTCTCGGATACGTTTGCAGCGTAGATAACTGGCTTGCTGGTTAACAGGTTCAGACTTGCGATGAACGCAGCCTCGTCCTCGTCATCCGGCTCAACGGTCTTTGCCTGATGGCCTTCCTCTAAGGCTGCCATCAGCTTCTTTAAGGTGACAAGCTCTTTTGCAAGGCTCTTGTCGTTCATGGCGCTTCTGGTTGTCTTTGCAATACGGCGCTCCAAAACCTCCTGATCGGCAAAGATCAGCTCCATCTCGATGGTCTCGATATCATCAACTGGATCGATGTGACCGTTTACGTGGATGATGTTGGAGTTTTCAAAGCAGCGGACAACATGTACAATCGCGTCAACCTCACGAATATTTGCAAGAAACTGGTTTCCAAGTCCTTCACCCTTGGATGCACCCTTAACAAGGCCTGCGATATCAACGAACTCAACAACGGCTGGTGTTACCTTTGCGGAGTGATACAGCTCACCGAGCTTTTTGATACGTTCATCCGGAACCGGTACGATACCCACGTTCGGGTCGATGGTACAGAATGGATAGTTTGCAGACTCAGCGCCCGCTTTTGTCAGGGAGTTAAATAAAGTACTCTTGCCGACGTTTGGCAAGCCGACGATTCCTAATTTCATAGTAAAGATCCTTCCCGTCTGGCTGATGAGTTGCACTTGTACAGCCAGAGCTTTTCCATAATGATAATAAAATCTTGTTTTAATGCCTGCTTTCCCCATAATTTCAGCTCGAAAATCAAAATGATTGGCTCAAAAACCGAAGGAATTGGCGAAAGTCCGATCAATTTTTTATTCTATCATATTAAAAACAGAAATACAACCGTTTCTGTCGCAAGAAATTCCGAAAAGGGTCTTGTCATTTTAAACAAACTAAGATAAAATAGGTTCTATAATCAGAGACAGATTGAGAAAGCAAAAGCAGTCGAGATGTGGCTCTGAGAAAATACTCTATAGTAAAATTGACAAAGGGGAAATATGGTTCTTATGACGAAAGGAAGGGAACCATGTTTTTTGCTACGTTTTTTTGCACATTGGCTACCATGCACAAAGATCAATGCCACTGTGACAGTAAATGTCATTATTGGAAGCAGGAAGAATTAGTGGGAATCAATCGTATTGTATCAGTTGTATTGTAACGGTTGGCGCTGAGATAAGGCATTGAAGGAAAAAGGAGAAAAAAAGAAAGAAGTATGGAATTTGTTCATAAATCAATATTGCTGGATGAGGTGATTGAAAATTTGAACATCCGCGAGGATGGCTGCTATGTGGACGGCACGCTCGGCGGTGCCGGTCATTCCTTTTCGATTTGTTCTCATCTTGGTGAGGGAGGAAGACTTGTCGGTATCGACCAGGATGCGGACGCGATCAAGGCAGCCACAAAGCGCCTTGAGCCGTATCAGGACAAAGTAAGCATTGTGCGAAATAACTATGTGAACTTTGACACCGTTTTGGACGAGCTTGGAATTGGGCAGGTAAATGGTATCCTGTTGGATCTGGGTGTGTCTTCTTATCAGCTCGATGAAGCTTCGCGTGGCTTTACGTACCGTGAAGATGTGCCGCTTGACATGCGTATGGATCAGCGAAATCCAAAGACAGCGGCTGACATTGTCAATGAGTATAGTGAGATGGAACTGTATCGGATGATCCGCGATTACGGTGAGGATCGTTTTGCAAAAAACATTGCAAAACATATCGTGCGCGCGCGTGAGAAAAAGCCGATCGAAACGACAGGTGAGCTGTGTGAGATCATCAAGGCAGCGATCCCCGCAAAAATGCGTGCTGGCACCGGTCATCCGGCAAAGCAGACCTTTCAGGCACTTCGCATTGAGTTAAATCATGAACTGGATGTGTTAACACAGTCGATTGACCGTATGATCGATCGTCTGGCACCGGGCGGACGCCTCTGCATCATCACATTCCATTCATTGGAAGACCGCATTGTAAAGACAAGATTTCGCACCAATGAAAATCCGTGCATTTGCCCGCCGGGCTTTCCGGTCTGTGTGTGCGGACGTGTTTCTAAGGGAAAGGTGATCACTAGAAAGCCGATTCTTCCTTCCGAACAGGAGATGGAGGGAAATAGTCGCTCGAAGAGCGCAAAACTTCGCGTCTTTGAAAAGGCGTAAGATTATGTAGAAAGGACTGGAGTCATGCAGAAAGGGAAACCGAAAAATGCATACCGTGAGCGAGAAGCCGCAGTCGGAACCTATGCGGATAAACGAGTGCCGGAACTCGAACGGCAGCGTCAGGCACGTATTAGAAGACTCCAGGAACTGGAACGTCAGCAAATTCAACTGCATAGGCAGCGGCTGATCAATGCTACTCTGATACGGCGGCGCGACTCGAGGGCATATGATGTGCCGACTATGTTGGTAGCACTGTTTGCAGCCGGGCTTTTGTTTGTAATGGTACTGATTTATGTGGGGAGGAATGCAGATCTGAATGCAAGTAACAAGAAGGTAGCATCGTTGAAGCAGGAGTATGAGCAGCTTCAGACGGACAATGACAACCGGGAAGCGTTGCTCAATGCATCCGTAGATGTCCAGGCGATTTACAGGACGGCGACCGAGCGGCTTGGCATGAGCTATCCGGAAAAGCATCAGGTAATCACCTATCACAAAACAGAAAGTGGGTACGTTGCACAATATGAAGACATTCCGCAATAAAAGTAAGACAAAAAAGCGCAAAGAGAAAAAAACAAGAAAAGTATACAATGACAAGGCAAAAAAGGATACCGGAAAGCTGGCAAGCCGCATCAACCTCAGAATGAAAATTGTTTCGGGGGGTGTCGCGGCTTGTATGACGTTATTGGTTGTCTACATCGGTGTGCGCTCTGCGACAACAAATGAGGAGTACGAGCGAAAAGCACTCAGCCAGATGAACTATAGCAGTTCAACACTGGTAGCAAAGTCAGGCGAGATTTACGATGCCAATATGACACCGATTGCGGTCAGCAACCGCGTTTACATTCTAATCATTGACCCGAAGGTAATTCTTGAAACCGAAGAAATTTCCGGACGTAAGGGCACAATTGATGCGACCGTACAGGCGATAGCCCAGTGCTTTGATCTGGATGCAGATGAGATAAAGAATACCATTATGGAATCTCCAGATAAAAATTATCTGCGTTATGTACCAGAAGGCTGGAGCAGCAAGAAATATCTTGTAACAGAGGAACAGAAGGCCGCTTTTGATGCACTCGAAGCCGAAATAAATGGCACCGCAGAAACAAAGGCTTCAACAACTGCGGCAGAAGGTGTTTTGAATGCATCGGATGAGGCTGAGTCAAACGGCGCATCTGAAGAAACTACGACAGAGACACCTACGACTGCATCAGTGGCATCGAACGTGTCTGATTCCACTACAGCAGAGGATGACGAAACAAAGGGTGCGCGAGTTGTTGGTGTGTGGTTTGAGACCGAGTATCAGCGCTACTATCCGTATGGCGATTTGGCGAGCAAAGTCATCGGATTTACGACAAAGGACAGTACCGAGGGTATCTGGGGACTAGAGCGCTATTACAATGAGGAACTTCGCGGAACAAATGGCCGAAGCTATAGCTATATCGATAGCAATGAAAATCTGATTCGCGATATCATTGAGCCAACGGATGGTTATTCGCTTGTATCGACAATCGACATGAATCTCACAAAGATCCTCAGTAACACCGCAAAGGAATGGATCAATGAGACCGACGAAAATGGCGAGAAAATCCGAACAGCAAAGAGCTACAGCATTCTTGCGATGGATCCAAATACTGGAGCGGTCAAGGCGATGGTGACCGATACGGATTACGATCTGAATAATCCAAATGATCTGACCAACTTCTATACTGATGAGGAGCTGGCAACTTTTGCAAACAATGAAAAAATGTCAGAGGACTATGCGGATTATCTGGAGAAGGAACAGGAAAAATTAAAGGAACAAATGACCGCTGCGGCGTCTGAGGGTGCCAATAGTGACGCTTCGACAAATACAACAACAGCATCGGATTCGCTTGAGATCGCAATGGCATCGCCGTATGCTGCTTATCTGGATAAGGACGGCGCATGGGATCATGAAAACTATCCAACCACGACGGATGTGCAGAATGAGATCTGGCGAAATGGTATCATCAGTAACTCTTTTGAGCCTGGTTCCACTGGAAAGATTATCACGTATGCAGCAGCGATCGAAGAGGGATTGATTACCGAGGATACCTTGTTTGATGACAGTGAGGGGTATTTAAATATTGGAAGAACCATGGTAAAGTGCCATAACTATGCGACAGGTGGTTGTGGTATTATTACTGCGAAGGATGCAGTTGCACAGTCGTGTAACGTAGCCTTTATGGAAATTGGAAAGCTGCTGGGACCAGAAACATTTGTGAAGTATCAGCAGATTCATAATCTTGGTCAGAAGACCGGAATCGATCTTCCTGGTGAAGCCAGCTGTGAAGGTCTTTTGTACACAGCAGATCAACTCGGTGAACTTGAGTTAGCAACGAGTGCGTTTGGTCAGTGCTACAATGTAACGATGATCCAAATGGCAGCGTCTTTCTGTGCAGATATCAATGGTGGCTATTATTATAAGCCATACACGGTTGAGAGTATTCTCGATCAGGATGGAAACGTAGTAGAATCTGTTAAGCCAACACTTGTGCGTCAGGTCATCAGCGAGGAGACCAGTGCAACTGTGCGCAGAGCACTTGAGTTTGCCGTTACCGACGGAACTGTTTATGGTGTGCAGGTTGCAGATCGTGAAAACGGTGTCAAGATGGATGGCTATGATTTTGGCGGAAAGACCGGAACTGCGCAGAAGTTACCTCGTTCCGAGGATAAATATATCATTTCGGTAATTTCTTCAGCACCAATGAGCTCACCACAGCTAGTATTGTATGTAGTAGTTGATGAGTATGAAGGAAGTGACGAAGACGGAAGTGCACCAGTACAGTATCTGTCTGGTCGCTTATGGTACGCCATCAAAGATTATATTGGCCTGTACTCTGAGCTGGATGCAGATGTAAACAGCTATGATTGGACGACATCAACCGAAAATGACAGCATGAATGGAGAATCTATCTTTACTGATTCAGAGGGGGATACGAATGCACTTCCGGTACCGCCGATAGCGGGAGCTGTAGAAGAAACCGATCCAGTAGTGGAAAATCAGGATGACAATATCATTGATCCGGAGGATGCTCTTGTCGATCCGGCAGACGAAAATCAGGCTGTCGATCCAGCTGAGGGTGTGGCGGATCCTGCACAGGATGGACAGCAATAAAGAAAGATAATAAAAATAGATAGAAAAGAATTCTGAAATGGATGTAACCCGGAAGATTTACGAAGGCACTTCGAGGGACAGATTTTGTATTTCAGGATTCTTTTTTTGTGCCTGTTTGCATACATATAAAATCAAGGAAAATAGGAAACACTTGAATCGGTGAAAATAGGAAATCACTTGAATGTAAATCAAAATTCAAACTTAGATTTTAATTCAAATGGAACACACCAAAAGGAACCCGCTTCGCCTCGTCCCGTGCGCACCATGCACCGCCGGGGCATTCTTCGGATTTCATTGGCGATCGGCGCGGCGCTTGTCTATCTATGTGTGCGCCTTGGGGATCTAATGCTTGTACAATCATCCCATTATCAGGATTTGGCTTATGATCTTCATACAAGAGAGCGTCAGCTAAAGGCTATGCGCGGCGAGATTCAGGATCGAAACGGTAAGGTTCTTGCGGCAAATCGCACGGTCTGTACAATCTCGTTGATTCATAGCCAGATCAAGGACACCGATGCGGTGGTGACAGCGTTATCCGATGCACTCGATATGGATGCCGATGCGGTGCGTAAAAAGGCAGAGAAGATTACGGCCCGCGAGATCGTAAAGACAAATGTGGAAAAATCAGTTGGTGATGCGATTCGTGAGCTTGATCTGGCTGGTGTAAAGGTGGACGAAGATTATAAGCGCTATTATCCGTTTGGAAGTCTCGCGTCAAAGGTGCTTGGTTTTACCGGAGCGGACAATCAGGGCATCATTGGGCTTGAAGTCTCCTATGATGAGGTGCTTCAAGGTATCAATGGCAGTATTTTGACCTACACTGATGCCGCTGGAATCGAGTTAGAAAACACGGCGGAGCAGCGCGTGGAGCCGATTGCGGGAAACACGCTTCGTCTGACATTGGATTGGAACATTCAAAGCTTCGTGACACAGGTGTGTTATGAGGTCATGGAAGAGAAACAGGCAAAAGAGGTCTCCTGTATTGTCATGAACCCGCAAAACGGTGAGATCTATGCGATGGCAAATGTGCCAGAGTTTGATTTAAATCATCCGTTTGAGCTGCCTGAGGGCACTTACTATGAGAATGAACAGCAGCGTCAGGATCTGCTGAACCAGATGTGGCGAAATGCGAACGTCAGCGATACCTACGAGCCAGGATCTACATTTAAGACGGTCACGGCGGCAGCGGCACTTGAGGCAGGTGTTGTCACGTTTCAGGATACCTTTTCGTGTCCCGGCTTTTATATTGTCGAGGACAGACGAATTCGCTGTCATAAGGTGAGTGGTCATGGAGGCGAGACGTTTTTGCAGGGCATCCAAAATTCGTGTAATCCCGTGTTTATTCAGGTGGGACTTCGACTTGGTGCAGAGCGCTTTTATTCCTATTTTGAGCAGTTTGAGCTGTTAAAAAAGACAGGCGTGGATCTGCCGGGTGAGGCACGCACGATCATGCATGATCCGGCAAAGATCGGTGAGGTGGAGCTTGCAACGATCTCATTTGGACAGTCCTTTCAGCTGACTACGCTTCGCCTGATCACGACAATCAGCTCCTTTATCAATGGCGGTCACACGGTTGTGCCACATCTGGGGATGGCAGTCATGTCCTTTGACGGCACAAGCACACAAAAAATTGCATATGGCGATGGAACACAGGTGTTAGATGCGGCAGTCAGTGCGCAGATGCGCGAGTGTCTGGAGAGCGTTGTGGCAGAGGGCGGTGGCAAAAAGGCATACATAGAGGGCTATCGCATCGGTGGAAAGACCGCAACCTCTGAGAAGCTGCCGCGTGGAACTGGAAAATATATTAGCTCCTTTGTCGGCTTTGCACCAGCGGACAATCCGCAGGTCATTGCGATCATGACGGTCGATGAGCCGCAGGGCATTTACTATGGAGGAACGATTGTGGCACCGCAGGTCAAAAAGATTTTCGAAAATATATTGCCTTACCTTGATTTATAGTGCTATACTCACCATGTAAAAAAATATACATGACGAGGCAATAACTATGAAAAATAAGGTATTGGTTGCAGGATGTGGAATCAGCGGTATCGGCGCAGCGCGTATGCTGTTAGCTGCTGGCAAATCCGTGATTTTGTATGATGGAAATGATAAGAAAAACAGGGAAGAGATTCGTGCACAGGTGGCACAGGATTCATCTGATGAGACGCTTTCAATTGTGCTTGGAACACTCACTCAGGAAGTGATTGACCAGTCTGAGTACTGCGTGATCAGCCCAGGTATTCCGACCGATCTGCCATTTGTGGAGGAATTAAAGAAGAACGGCGTTCCGATTTGGAGTGAGATCGAGCTGGCCTACCATTATGCAAAGGGCCAGGTGATCGGTATCACCGGAACCAACGGAAAGACCACGACCACTGCATTGACCGGCGAGATTATGGCCGCTTGTTTTGGTGCTGAGAAGACCTTTGTTGTTGGAAACATTGGAACAGCCTATACAGGCAAGGCACTTGAGACAAAGGATGACAGTGTCACCGTAGCGGAGATCAGCAGCTTCCAGTTGGAGACGGCAATCACCTTCCGTCCTCATGTCAGCGCGATCTTAAATATCACGCCAGATCATTTAAATCGTCATAAGACAATGGAGTGCTACATCGCCGTTAAGGAATCCATCACAAAGAACCAGACAAAGGAGGATTTCTGCGTATTAAATTATGATGATGAAGTGCTGCGTGCGTTTGCAGATCAGTGTCCGGCAACCGTTCTGTTCTTCTCCAGCCGTCATAGTCTTAGTGAAGGCTTCTGCATGGATGGAAATCGTCTGGTTTATCGTCACGATGGAACCGAGGAGTTGATTGGAACGACGGATCAGTTTAACCTTGTTGGTCAGTGCAACTATGAAAATATCATGGCAGCAACGGCGATTGGCATTGCAATGGGCGTTCCGATGGCAACCATTCAGCAGACGGCTTATCAGTTTAAGGCCGTTGAGCATCGTATCGAATACACCGCAACCAAGAAGGGTGTGCGTTATTATAACGATTCCAAGGGAACAAACCCAGATGCAGCCATTCAGGGCATTCGTGCGATGACCACACCGACCTGTCTGATCGGAGGCGGCTACGATAAGGGATCGACTTATGACGAGTGGATTGCCGAGTTTGGCGATAAGATTAAGTATCTTGTTTTGATTGGACAGACCTCGGAGGCGATTGCCGAGTGCTGTAAGAAGTATGGCTTTACGAACTATGAGTTTGCATCTTCGATGGAAGAGGCTGTTGCAAAGTGCGCGGCACACGCAAATTCGGGTGAGGCAGTACTGTTATCTCCGGCATGTGCAAGCTGGGGCATGTTCGATAACTACGAGCAGAGAGGCCGCATCTTCAAGGATCTGGTAAGAAAGCTTCCAGACTAAAATAGCGGCAGTGGTAGATAGAGAACATACCAACTGTGAGTGAAAACGAAATCAAGAGCAATAGGGGAGTAGAGAATGGCAGAAAAACTTTCTGTACATCCGAAAAAAGGCAGGGGACGATTGGACCCCTGCCTGCTTCTTATACTGACGATATTGCTGGCGGCCGGACTGGTGATCTTGTTCAGCGCAACAAGGTACACCGATGCAAAAGAGCATCCCGGCCAGCCATTTTATACGATCACAAGGCAGGCAGTCTTTCTGCTTGCCGCTTTTTTTTCGATGCTGATGGTATCACGCACCGATTACCACAAATTGTTAAAATTATCCTTTCCGGGATTTCTTCTTAGCATTGCGCTCGGCGTGCTCGTCTTGTTTTTCGGAAAAGAGGTAAATGGACAGAAGCGTTGGTTTGCGGTTGGGCCGATCTCCTTTCAGCCAGCAGAATTTGCCAAGCTGATGCTAATCTTTATGTTGACCTCTTTTTTTCATAAAAATTATCGAAAGTCGAAGGATTGGAGTCTGATTGGAAAAGCTGTATGTATCACAATGCCGCTTTTTTTGCCGGTCGTGGAGGCAAATCTTAGCTCTGGACTCATTCTGGTGGGCATTGCTTTTGTCATGACCTATGTGGCGTCGGAGCATCGTCTATTTTTCTTAGTCAGCGTTGCGGCAGCGGTGGCGGCGTGTGTTGCCGCATTTCAATCGGGACTTCTTGCGGCAGTTCTCGATGAATATCAGATGAATCGTATCTATGCGTGGATAGACCCAGAAGAGTTTCCGTTAAGCAATGGATTTCAGATTTTGCAGGGACTATATGCGATCGGTGCAGGTGGCATTTTTGGCACCGGACTAGGAAACAGTCTGCAAAAATTAGGCTTTCTTCCAGAAGCACAAAACGATATGATTTTTTCGATTATTTGTGAGGAATTTGGGCTGTTTGGCGCGGTGCTTTTAATTTTTCTTTTCCTATTATTATTGTGGCGTATGATGGACATTGCGCAGAATGCGCCAGATGATGAGGGTATGTTTCTTGTGAGTGGCATTCTGGCACATATTGGAATTCAGGTGCTGTTAAATATTTCGGTTGTCACAAACACGATTCCCAATACCGGAATTAGCCTTCCTTTTATCAGCTATGGTGGCTCGTCAATTTTATTTTTGCTGACAGAAATGGGGATTGTTTTTCGCGTATCATCTGAGGCAAAAGAGGCACAATAAAAATAAGTCACATATGATAATATAAGAAGACAACGTCTTCTTAGAAGGAGGGAATCAGTGGCATATCTGGAAATTAGGCAGACGGGCCCGCTTTCGGGCACTTATCGCGTGCAGGGTTCAAAAAACGCAGTCCTTCCAATGCTGGCAGCCACGCTTTTGGTTCCGGGAAAGACGACCCTGCGCCGTGTCCCGCGAATACGGGACGTCAATGTAATGTTAGAGCTTCTTGGCCTTCTCGGCTGTCGCTTTGTATGGACGGACGAGGAATTGATTATAGATGCGAGCAATGTCAATAACTGGGAGATTCCAAAGGAACTGATCGGACAGATGCGTTCTTCTGTGATTTTGCTTGCACCAATCTTGCATCGAATGAAAAAGGCGGCTGTCGTGGAGCCGGGCGGCTGTTCGATTGGGCGGCGGCCCATCGACATTCATTTGTATGTGTTGGAGTCGCTTGGTGTGAAGCTTACCTGTGAAAAGGAGTCCATTCTCGCGCAGACAGACGACTTTTCGGGCACTGTACTTACCCTTAAGTTTCCATCCGTCGGTGCGACCGAGCAGGCCATTTTGGCAGCAGTGGTGGCAGAGGGCACAACGGTCATTCAAAATGCGGCGCGTGAACCGGAAATTGCCGAACTTTGTCAGATGCTTCGCGGTATGGGGGCCAACATTGCAGGGGATCAGACCGGCAGTATCGTGATCGAGGGCGTGAAAACACTGCACGAGAGTGTATATGAAGTGGGAGCGGATCGCATCGTGGCGGCGACTTGTCTGAGTGCACTCGCTGTCTGTGCCGGTGAAATTACGCTGACACAAATAAAAACTTCTTATTTAGATGGTGTGACTAGCGTGTTTGAGCAGTTAGGCTGTCGCATCACAGCGCACGCAGATACGCTGACAGCAAGAAGAAGCAACCCTCTCAAGGAGATCCCTTTTTTGAAAACAAGTCCGTATCCAGGCTTTCCAACGGATGTGCAGTCGCTTGTTATGGCGGTGCTTTCGTTTGCAGATGGTAAATCTGTTGTGGAGGAGGGCATATTTGAAGGAAGATTTCGTACGGCTTACCAGTTGCAAAAAATGGGGGCAGAGATTATAATAAAAGATAACCAGGCCATAATTTGGGGTGGAAGTCTGCGTGGTGCAGAGGTAACGGCCCCAGATTTAAGAGGAGGAGCAGCCCTCGCGACGGCAGGGCTTGGCGCGGACGGTGTGACAAAAGTGTACGGCTATGAGCACATCGCCAGAGGATATGAAGATCTTGCAGGCATGTTTCAGTCGCTTGGCGCACAGGCGTATCTGCGGGAGTAAGCCGATTTGCTGAAAGGAAGGTGAAACTGTACCATACAGTGCACAGTAGGGAATTAGTCAGAGTATATGTTTGATGAAGAGTTAGCCAGACACATAAAAAGAAAAAAGAGAATATTGACAGGCGTCCTGGCGATAGTTGGGATTCTGGCTATCGCCGTTACCGTGTTTTTCACCGCTTACATCACTGACTGCCAGATTGTGGGAAACCAGTATTCCGAGGAGCAGGAGATTGAGGACAAGCTTTTTTCAACACCGATGGAACAGCGATTTTTCTATCAGCTTTTCCGGGCGGTCACACACACACAGAAGGCGATTGATGGGCTTGCCAAGTATCAGATGGAGTTTTCACCGGATTTGTCTGTGAAGGTTACCGTCACGGAGAATTCAATCGTCGGTGCCGTTCGGTGGGAGCATCATCTTTATTATTTTGACCGGTACGGATATGTGCTGGCAATGGATGCGGATGTTTCCGGTATGGTTCCTGTTGTGGATGGAAGCAATTTTCAGGATGTTTCGCTGTATATGCATCTGGACAGCGAAAACAGCAGTCTGGCGGAGGATATCCTGCAGCTGACACAGCTTCTGACAGACAATGGGATTGCGGCAGATGCCGTTTCCTATGATGAACAGATGCAGGCGGTTGTCACGCTTGGTGAGGTAAAGGTCAGCCTCGGAACACGCGACAATATGACCGACAAGATTGCGGAGCTGTGTGCGATCATTGAAAGCGGCGGTCTAAGCGGTCTGAAGGGGACGCTTCATCTGGAGAATTGCGGGGATGGCAGTACGAGTTCCTATATATTCGACAGAGAGTAACAAAAAAAACAACACAAAAAAGGGTTGGCACAGAAATGGTCACAGAAATTTAAGAATTTTTTTTGAAGAAAGTGAAATTTCGGGTTGATTATTTTGCGGAATAATAATATAGTATTAAGGTAGAAAGTGTAAGGAGGAATATAACTTTGTTAGAGATTAAAATAAACGAATCGGAAGGTTCGGCAAAGATTGTTGTGGTAGGTGTTGGCGGAGCAGGTAACAATGCTGTAAACCGCATGGTAGACGAGGATATCGTAGGTGTTGAGTTTGTCGGCGTCAATACAGACAAACAGGCCTTACAGTTCTGCAAGGCTCCGACCGCGATTCAGATCGGCGAGAAGCTGACAAAGGGTCTTGGCGCAGGTGCGAAGCCGGAAGTAGGCGAGAAGGCTGCTGAGGAGAGCTTGGATGATCTGAAGGAAGCCATGAAGGGTGCCGACATGGTATTTGTTACATGCGGTATGGGTGGCGGTACCGGTACTGGTGCAGCTCCGATCATTGCTGGTCTGGCAAAGGAGATGGGAATCCTTACAGTTGGCGTTGTAACAAAGCCGTTCTCTTTCGAGGGAAGAACTCGTATGAATAACGCACAGAGTGGTATTGAGAGACTTAAGGAGTCTGTAGACACCCTGATCGTTATCCCGAATGATAAGTTACTTCAGCTGGTTGACAGACGCACCACTATGCCAGAGGCATTAAAGAAGGCAGATGAGGTTTTACAGCAGGCTGTTCAGGGTATCACAGACCTGATCAATATCCCAGGACTGATCAACCTCGACTTCGCAGATGTTCAGACCGTTATGAAGGACAAGGGTATCGCACACATCGGTATCGGAACTGCTACTGGAGATGACAAGGCAATCGACGCTATGAAGATCGCTGTTTCCAGCCCGTTACTTGAGACCACTATTGAGGGTGCTACTAATGTCCTGATCAATATCGCTGGTGATGTAAGTCTTCCAGAGGTTCATGAGGCTGCAAGCTACGTTCAGGAGCTCGCAGGCGATGATGCAAATATCATCTTCGGTGCTACATACGATGAGAACGCAACCGATGAGGTTACAATCACCGTTATTGCTACCGGCGTAGAGGACAAGAACCTGGAAGGTGTACAGGCTCAGGCACCAAAGAAGGCATCTGGCGCAAAGGCTTCTGATTTTGCATACCGTGTACCGGCAAACAAGGAGTTTACTGCGAAGGAGCCAAAGTTTGAGGAGTCCGGATTTAGTATTCCGAAGCCACAGAAGGAAGTAAAGGATATCAGTATTCCGACGTTCTTAAAGCGTAGTTAATTGGGTGGCAGCCCGGAAGTTTTACGAAGGGGGCTTCAGCGAAGAGTTTGTCGGCCTCACCCACCGTTTAAGTTACGGTGATAACCCGGAAATGTAAATTAAGATAAGAAATTATACGAGAGAGAAGCACAGAAATGTGACTTCTCTTTCTTTTTACTCATTTTGTAACTTAGACTATATCATAGACTATATCATAGTAGTTGATAGGCATTTTTTAGGTGATGAATATGATTGCAGTCGATCTTTACTTTCTGATGAATGCGGCATATGACCTGACGCTTCTTTGTGTAGTTGGAATTGCAGCGAAGAAGAAATTATGTTTTGGACGCGTATTAGTAGCCGCTCTTTTGGGCGCAACATGGAGCTTATTCGCATTAATTATTGCCTTGTATTTTACATTACCATCATTTATGCTACTGATTGGAAAACTAATTACATATCTCCTCTGCCCCTATCTGATGTGTCGCATTGCATATCGAAGAGATACAACTGTGACACAAAAGAAAAGTATATGCCAGACTATCGAATTCCTTTTATATTTTTACGTAGTTGGAGCATTGATTAGTGGCCTGATGCTCTTATTAAAGTGGGCAGGCATACGCATTCCATCATGGATTTTAATGCCGATATGCGGTGCTTTGGCTACTGGTGTGTGGCTGTATCTTACAAAGAGAGAAAGACAAAAGAATCAGATCTATGAAGTCACGCTTATGTATCATGGCAAGACGGCTTGCATTAAAGCGCTATATGACAGTGGAAATACGCTTATGACAATGAAAGGCGAGCTGGTTCATGTGTTAGCACCATCTATATGGAAGGAATTCATTGGTGAGGATTCGTGGCAGGAAGATGGCTTTGCGATTCCTTATCAGACAGTCAGCGAAGCGTCTGTGATGCCAGGGATTTATCTGGATGAAATTCACATAGAAGTTGATAAGAAGGAGCCTGATATGAGTAAAAAAAGTACAGATATCTGTATTCGTGCGGCGATTGCCCTTGGCAGCATGGAGCTTGACGGCACAGGTGGCTGTCAAATGCTGTTGCATCGTGACACATTTAACGAAATAAAATAGTCTTATGGAGAGAATAGATAGAATTGGGGGAACGATTTTGGCAGGTGACAGGCGTGTTCGACAGCCTTTTCATTTCGTTTGTGGTAAGATAGGTTCATTCCTGTATGAAAGGTGCTATAGAAGCGGCACCGAACTGGTTTGAAAAAGGAGGACAGCCTATGATGAAGGAGCAGACAAAAGAGCGGACAAAGGCATGGCGCACCTTCCTGCAGCATGTTTCAGGAGGAATGGGAGGCCGATGCCGGATCTATTACATAGGCGGAACCGATGTGCTTCCTCAGCCGCTTTCGGCAAAGGAAGAAGAACATTTAATTTCCTGTATGGGAACCGTGTACGAGAAGGAGGCTAAGAGTAGGCTCATTGAGCATAATTTGAGACTCGTAGTTTATATCGCTAAGAAATTTGAAAACACGGGTGTTGGGGTCGAAGATCTCATTTCAATTGGAACGATTGGGTTGATCAAGGCGATCAATACCTTCAATAAGACAAAAAAGATCAAGCTTGCAACGTATGCATCCCGCTGCATCGAGAATGAAATTTTAATGTACTTGCGAAGAAACAGCAAGCGAAAGACGGAGGTTTCTATTGACGAGCCATTAAATGTGGACTGGGATGGCAATGAATTACTATTGTCAGACATTCTCGGAACGGACGAGGATATGGTTTACCGCGATATGGAGGAGGAAGCCGAGCGCAAGCAGCTGTCAAATGCACTGTCGAAGCTTCCCACTCGTGAGCGTCGTATTGTTGAGCTTCGCTATGGAATTAACACGGATGATGATCGCGAGATGACGCAAAAAGAAGTCGCTGATTTGATGGGAATCTCACAGTCCTATATTTCTAGACTAGAGAAAAAAATCATGAACCGCCTGAGAAAAGATATGGTTCGTTATGGGTGAGTAAAAAAGAAATACTAAAAGCCAGATTTGAAAAGTCCTTTGAAAAGAAAATTCAAGGACTTTTCTTTTTTTAATTTTCGGAAAACTTTACAGAATCTTAAGGAACGCATTCTTGTAAATTAAGGAAAATAGGAATATACTATTGGAAAAGAAAATTACTATTCAGAAAGGAAGGCAGCAAAAGCTGCGTATGCGTATGGAACGTATAAAGAATTATTTGCAGAATTTTATGAGAGGAAGATACGGCATTGACCAGATGTCACAGACGATGTTTATCGCAGCGCTTGTGTTCATCTTGCTTGCAGGCTTTTCACAAAACTTTATTTTTGAGTTGATCGGAATTGCCCTGTTTATCTATGCCGATTATAGAGCTCTGTCGAGAAACATTTCCGCGCGAAGAGCCGAGAATGCTCGCTATGAAGAGGCGATAAGAAACATCCAAGAAAAGATTCATCCATCCGGTGCGGATGCGACCCATCGCGTTTACATTTGCCCGAATAAGTCCTGCGGACAGAAGATTCGTGTCCCGAAGGGAAAGGGCAAGATTGAGATCACCTGCCCGAAATGTGGACAGAAATTTGTAAAGAGAACATAAAAAATCATAGTCATAGATAAAGCTATAGTCATAGATGAAGCGGAATCGATATGCTAGGCTTCGTACAACTATCGACTGTAGATTAAAACAAACAAGGGTGTACAAATATGTTTGGATATGTTACAATAAACCGCGGTGAGCTTAAGGTGCGCGAGCTTGAGGCGTACGAATCGTACTACTGCGGACTGTGCAGAATGCTAAAAGACCGTTATGGGTTTGCAGGCTGCACGATGCTCAATTACGATATGACGTTTTTGGGAATGCTGTTATCGAGTCTTTATGAAGAAAAAGAAACGCCAGCAAAGCGCGTGTGCCGACCGGGCAGCAAGAAACAGTTAGAAAAAAAGCTGTCAAAGAATTCGCTGCCAAAGCAGGCAGTGATTACAGAGTCGCTTGGTTATGCGGCAGACATGAATTACATGCTGGCATATCATAATCATATGGACAACTGGCTCGATGAGCACAGTCTTGCTTCTTTAAATATGGTTCACCTGATGCAGAAAAATTACCAAAAGCTGGCAAAGAAATATCCTCGCCAGCATAAGGCAATTGCTTCTTATATTCAAAAGCTTCATGTATGTGAGGCGGCAAATAATCCAGACATTGAGGCGGCAGCTAATCTCACTGGGGAGGCCATGGCAGAGATTTATGCGGCAAAGGATGATTGTTGGCAGGACACCCTGCGGCAGATGGGCTATTACATGGGCAAATTCATTTATCTGATGGATGCCTATGACGATGTTGAAAAAGATAGTAAGGATGGCAGTTATAATCCGTTTAAGGAGCTATACAAACAGGAAGATTTTGATGAAAAGGTACGCCAGTACCTGTCATTGATCATGAGCTGTTGCTGTCGGGCATTTGAAGTGCTTCCGATTATCGACAATGCAGAGATTATGCGAAATATTTTATATGCAGGTGTGTGGGTCAAGTACACACGAGTCGCGCAGGAGCGAAAAATACCGGAACAGTCCGGTGAGGGAGAAAATAAGGCTGCAAGCAATGCAGCAGAATGAGTGTGTTTATGGATCCATATCAGATTTTAGGAGTGTCCCGCGATGCGTCGGACGATGAGATAAAGAAGGCATACCGGAATTTGAGCCGCAAGTACCATCCGGATGCGAATATCAACAATCCCAACAAGGCACAGGCCGAGGAGATGTTTAAAAAGGTACAGACGGCATATGATCAGATCATGAAAGAACGCCAGTATGGCGGCCATGGAAATGCGAGTGGTCAATACGGCCCGGGAAGCTCCCGTGGTGGGTATTCTGGTGGCTATGGAAATCCATACGGAAACGGTTCTTACGGAAACGGTTCCTATGGAAATGGTTCCGGTTATGGAGGCTTCGGTGGATTTGGAGGCTTCAGCGGATTTGGTGCGTCGGGCCGCGAGGAAGAGCCTCGTATGCAGGCCGCACGAAATTACATTAATTCCGGTCACTACAAGGAAGCATGCAATGTCCTTGATTCCATTCCAGACCGCAATGCGAAATGGTATTATTACAGTGCGATTGCCAATTCTGGAATGGGAAACCAGATCAAGTCGCTTGAGTATGCAAAAAAGGCCGTGGCGATGGAGCCTGGCAATGCCGAGTATCAGCAGTTACTCAATCGTCTTGAGGGCAATGGAAGATGGTATGCCGATCGCGGTACGCAGTATGGCTTTGGTGGTGATGGTACGAGTGACTGTCTGTCAAGACTTTGCTGCTGTATGTGCGCATCCAGCATGTGCGGAGGCGGTTTTATGCCATGCTTCTTCTGTATTTGATGATAAGAAATTTGACAAAACGGGTTGTAAACGTAAAAAAGGCGCTTGCGGCCCGTCTTTTTATTCCTTACATTTTTCTTGCAGTCTTTTTGAAGAAAGAAACTTGCTTGACAAATCTATCTTGATTTAATACAATGGCACTGTATTCGTTTTTTGAATCGTTACAAAAATTTTTCATAAAATGAGAAAGGATTAAAAATGGTCTTCTCAAGTCTGCTATTTGTATTTTTATTTCTGGCATTAAATTTGGTCTGCTATTTTAGCGTGAAGACGATTCGCCAGAAAAATATCGTGCTGCTTGTATTTTCGCTGATTTTTTATGCGTGGGGTGGTGCAGCATATCTGCTGCTCTTAACAAGCATGGTCTTTTGGAGCTGGTTGTGTGCGTTGATGATTGAAAAAAATGAGGAGAAAACAAACGTGCGAAAAGCGTGGCTATGGGCAGAGTGCCTTGTCTTACTTGCACTTTTGGTGTTCTTTAAGTACATGAACTTCATTTCTGGCAACCTAAGCGCGTTGATTGGATTTCCAAAGGAGGCAACGAATATTATCCTTCCGATCGGAATTTCCTTCTATACCTTCCAGCTGCTGTCCTATGTAGTGGATGTGTACCGAAAAGAAGTGCCAGCTCAGAAAGCGTACTGGAAGCTACTTTTATATTGCAGCCTATTCCATCAGTGTATCGCAGGTCCGATTGTCCGTTATCAGACTGTAGCAGCGGAGATTGATGATCGAAAGATAACATTGACAGATCTGACAAATGGTATCCGTCGCTTTTCTGTTGGTCTTGCAAAAAAGGCAGTGTTAGCAAATAGCTGTGCATCTGTAGCGGACACATTGCTAGCCAATACTCAAAGTGCGACAACCGCAGGTCTGTGGCTAGGCATGCTGTTTTATATGCTTCAGATTTATCTGGATTTTTCTGCCTATTCCGATATGGCAATTGGTATGGGACAGATGGTTGGATTCCACTATCTGGAGAACTTTAACTATCCGTACAGTTCCGTTTCTGTGCAGGATTTTTGGAGAAGATGGCATATTTCTTTAAGTAGTTTCTTCCGTGATTATGTGTATATTCCGCTCGGCGGAAGCAGAGGCGGCAATCTTTTAACCGTACGCAATATGCTTGTTGTATGGGCGCTGACTGGAATCTGGCACGGTGCAAGCTGGAATTACATATTATGGGGACTCTATTTCTTTGTATTTTTGGTGTTGGAGCGCTTCGTGTTAAAGAAGGTGCTCGAAAAGCTTCCGAAGGCTGTAGGCTGGATTTACGCGATGGCTGTTGTATATTTTGGTTGGGTATTGTTTAAATTTGAGAATATTGCGGAAGTGGGGACTGTTTTGGCAGGCATGTTTGGTATCGGCCATACCGTCAGCAATCTTTCCACATTCTATATGTTTTTAAATAATATCTTCCTTTTGATTGTCTCGATTATTGCAGTTTTCCCAATTGGAAAGAATCTGCGTGTAGCAGCATACCGTTATGAGAACAAGAGAAAAAAAGTTCCAACATTTTTGTACTATCTGGATGCAGTAACACCGGTTATTTTAATTGTATTGTCACTTTTGGCACTTGTAGGAGACAGCTACAATCCATTTTTGTATTTCCAGTTTTAATCCAATCCGAAAGAAAGGTATGTCATGAATAAAAAAGAGAGAGATGAATTTATCCGACAGAAAAAGGCAGCCTACAAAAAGGCGAGAACGTTTGGCCTGTTTCTGTTTATTGTTGTAATGGCATTTTGTTGTATTCTCGGATTGACACTTCCGATTCGTCCAAAGGAGTCTATGTTGGAGAAACGAGAGTTGGCAAAATTTCCGTCATTTTCCATCTCAGGTGTGATGGACGGCAGCTATTTTTCTGATATCTCCACTTGGTACTCGGATTCTTATCCACTTCGTGATATGTGGATGTCGGGAAGCAATGCCATGAAAAAACTTTATGGAATCAAAACAAAGCAGGTTGTTTCGAACAAAAATACGGCAGATGAGATCCCAACTGTAATAAAAACGGAAGCAGAAGAAACACCAGAGGTGGTTTCAAGTGAGGCACAGTCTGAGGTGCAGACCGAAGCTGTGGCATCTGCGCCAGCAGAAAGTGTAGAATCTTCTGCGGTAGCATCTGCACCGGCACCGATTGTACTTCCAACCGATGATCCGTCGTATTCGCTGGCTCCAATCGCAGGTCAGACATTAAACGGTGTTTACGTTGAAGGAGACACCGGTTATGGCATGTATTTCTTTAATCAGCAGGCTGCATCTACCTATATTGATGTAGTAAATCGTACGGCGGATGCCCTTGCAGGTGTGGCGAATGTTTACACGATGTTGGTTCCAAACAGCGAATATTTTTATCTGACAGACGAGCAGCGTGTTCAGCTTGAGCCAGACTGGAGAAATGAGAGAGCAGCAGCAGATTATTATGCAGCAAGCTTTCACTCGAATGTAATCAATATTGATATTTATGATGTGCTTACAGCGCATTCGGGTGAATATATTTATTTTAGAACAGATCATCACTGGACAGGACTTGGCGCATACTATGCATATACCGCCTGGGCACAGGTAAAAGGTGTGAATGCCCATGGCCTTGATGAGTATGAGCGTGTAGAGTATCCTGGATTTACCGGATCCTACTACACAGAAACACAGTCGGCAGCGATGGAGGCCAATCCAGATACCGTTATTGCATATAAGCCACTTACCTGTGATCGTATGACGTTTACGGCTTCTGATGGAAATACATTAAATTGGCCGATTATCAATGATGTGTCGGGCTATCGTAGTACGCAGAAGTATAGCTGCTTTGCAGCAGGAGATAATCCATTTAGTTATATTGAGAATCCAAATGTCGCAAACGGTCAGGCGTGTGTTGTTGTAAAAGAGTCTTATGCAGATGCGTTTATTCCATATTTGACCGATCATTATCAGTTTATTTATTGGTTTGATTATAGAGAATATAATGGAAATATTACCGATTATATTCGAACTGTTACCCAGACAGAGGGAATCAATACAGTTGATGTTCTTTTCTTAAATGGATTGGATCCAATCAGTTCAATTGACTCGATGACTCGTTTGAATAGTCTGATGCAGTAAGCAGGCACAACAATGAAAATTTGTTTGCCGCACAGCGATGCGGCAGAAAGGTATGGTTATTTTAGTTATGCAGTATTTAATTATTTTTCTGATTTCGATGGTGCCGCTCATTGAGTTAAGAGGTGCAATTCCGTATGCAATCGGTTTCCAGCTTCCGCTTATTCCGTCTTACATCATCTGTATCCTTGGAAATATGCTTCCAGTGCCGTTTATCTTCCTGTTTGCCAGAAAGATTCTCGTGTGGGGAAGCGATAAGAAGTACATCGGCAAATTTTTCACTTGGTGTCTGCAAAAAGGAGAGAAGGGTGGCCAGAAGCTTCAGGCAAAGGCCGGAAGAGGTCTGTATGTGGCACTGTTTATATTCGTCGGCATTCCGCTTCCAGGAACTGGCGCGTGGACAGGAACACTCGCAGCCAGCCTGCTTGATATGGACTTTAAGAAGAGTACACTCGCTGTTATGTGTGGTGTCGTGTGTGCAGGTATTATTATGGGGCTGCTGAGCGGAGGTGTGTTCTCCTTCATCCGATAATAGTATGTAGGGGTATCTCAGCTGAGATATCCCTTCATTGTTTTTAAGGCATTCTTTTCCAGACGGGAAACCTGTGCCTGTGAAATGTGAATTTCCTGTGCGATTTCCATCTGCGTTTTCCCCTCATAAAAACGCATTTTAATGATGTTTTGCTCCCGCTTGGGGAGCTTTTTTAATGCCTCACACAGCGCAATTTCCTGTACCCAGTTATCCTCCTTATTTTTCTTGTCACTGATCTGATCCATGACATAGAGGGTGTCGCCGCCGTCACTGTAGACTGGTTCGTAAAGACTTAAGGGACTTTGAATTGCATCGAGTGACTGGACAATCTCCTCGCGGGAAATGCCGGTGCGTTCAGCGATCTCCTCGAGCGTGGGTTCCCGGTCCAACTCCTTTGTGAGTGCTTCCCTTGCCGAGACCGTCTTGTAGGCAATGTCACGAAGCGATCGCGAAACGCGGATGCTGTTGTTGTCCCGCAAGAAGCGGCGCACCTCGCCAATGATCATCGGAACGGCATAGGTCGAAAATTTCACCTGATGCCCCAGATCAAAGTTGTCGATTGCCTTCATCAGCCCGATGCAGCCGATCTGAAACAAATCATCAATATTTTCACCGCTTGAGGAGAAGCGGCCGATCACGCTTAAGACAAGGCGCAGATTTCCTGTAATGTACAGCTCACGTGCCTCTTGGTCTCCGTTTTTTATCCGGTGGAACAAAGTTTCCTTCTCACTGCTGTCAAGCAGGGGCAGCTTTGCCGTGTTGACCCCGCAGATTTCCACTTTGTAGCCTGCCATCTGTATCCTTCCTTTCCGCAGCAGTCCACTGCCGCCATAGAGTGTGTGTTCACGAAATGCCGATTTGCAAAAAAGAGAAAGTTGACATGATGCGTGAACAGTAACCTAAAAGAAGCATGCACAAAAAGAAAGGGCTTTATACCAGATATTTGTGGGAGAACACTCTTGCAAAACAATAGAAAGTTCGATATGATAATGGTCAGACGACAGAAGACAAAGGAGAAAATTGCATGGATACAGTCTTTTTTGACATGGACGGAACGCTGATTGACACAGAGAAATATTATAATATTTGCTGGTATGAGGCGATCACAAAATTTGGCTATGCGATCACGAGAAAAGAGGCGCTTGACCTTCGCAGTCTCGGACGACCGCATGTATACCGCTTTTTTGAGGAAAAATATGGCAAGGGTTTTCCGTATGACGAGGTGCGTGCGTACCGAAAGCAAATCATGGAGGAAATGCTAAAGCGTGACGGCATTCAGGTAAAGCCTGGCGCGAAGGAACTTCTTTCATGGCTCAAAAGTCGTCACATCCGCTGTATGATCGCCACCGCAACGGATCTTGAACGCACAGAGCGTTACTTAGAACAGACCGGGCTGGCACCGTATTTTGATGAGCTGATCAGTGCCGTCATGGTAAAAGAAGGAAAGCCGTCGCCTGACATTTATGAACTTGCATGCGAGAAGGCCGGGCGAGCACCAAAAGACTGCATCGCAATCGAGGATTCGCCAAACGGTGTGCGCTCCGCGGCTGCGGCCGGCTGTCACGTCTTCATGGTGCCGGATTTGAGCGAGCCAGACGAAGAGACGCGCGCACTATGTGATGGGGTGTTTGAAAGCCTCACCGAACTACAAAAATATTTTGTAAGTATTTCTTAAGTTGAAAGAAACCGCCATTTGCGGTATCATAAAATAGACGGACTCAAACGAGCCCTAGATTTCTGAAAGGGGAACCAAGATGGAAGTAAAAGACAGAAAAGAAATTAATGTAAAAGATACATGGAACTTGGAAAGCATTTACGCAAACGATCAGCTGTGGGAGGAAGACTATGCTGCACTCGAGAAGGATGCAGAGAGCTTCGCTCAGTATAAGGGAGCGATCGCAGTCGATATTCACCAGATTCCCGTTGTATTGGATGCATATTATGGATTGATGCGCCGTTTAAGCAAGCTTAGCGTATACGCAAGAATGCGTTCCGATCAGGATACGACCGACAGCACTTATCAGACCATGTCCGCAAAGTCTGGTACGCTTGGTGTAAAGCTCAGTGCAGTCAGTGCATTTATGGAGCCAGAGATTCTTTCCTATAGCAAGGAAGCGCTCGGGGAAGCCGAAAAAGCGGATGAGCACACTGCTTATTATACAAGAAAGATTGACGAGATGCTTCGTGGACAGGAGCACACCTTAGATGCCGAAAAAGAGGAACTTCTTGCGGTAGCAGGTGATATGGCAGATGCTCCGTCTGATATTTTCAATGTTTTGATGAATGCCGATATGAAGTATCCGGATATCGTATTATCAGAGGGAACTTGTCTTCCGCTGACAAACAGCACCTATATTTCCTATATGGAGTCCCCAAACCGTGAGATCAGAGAAGGCGCATTTAAGACCTTGTATGGTCAGATTGCCAGCTTAAAGAATACCTTCGCTGCGATCTATGGCGGAAACTTAAAGCAGGCAAAGTTTTATGCAGAGTCCAGAAGGTATTCTTCTGCACGCGCTATGTATTTAGCAGATTCCAACGTGCCGGAGAGTGTTTATGACAATTTGCTAAGTGCTGTTCATGAGGCACTTCCGATGATGTATCGCTACGTTGCCGTTCGTAAGAAGGTGCTTGGCGTGGATAAGCTTCATATGTATGACGTATATACACCAATCTTTGCCGCACAGGATCAGACCTATGAGTTTGAAACCGCAAAAGAGATGGTGCTTGAGGCATTAAAGCCGATGGGAGAGGAGTATCTTAGCCATATTCGTGAAGGCTTTGCAAACCGCTGGATTGATATTTATCCAAACAAGGGTAAGAGAGGCGGCGCGTATTCTTGGGGCTGCTATGATTCCCAACCGTTTGTTCTGATGAACTACACTGGAAATCTGGACAGCGTATTTACTTTGATTCATGAACTGGGCCATTCCATTCATTCCTACTATTCCAGAAGCACACAGGACTATCCATATGCTGGCTACAAGATCTTTGTCGCAGAGGTGGCATCTACTTGCAACGAGTCTCTGTTGATGCATGATCTTCTGGAAAAGACAACCGATAAGGAGCAGAGAAAGTATCTGTTAAACCACTATCTGAGTAGCTTCAAGGGAACCTTGTTCCGTCAGGCAATGTTTGCGGAGTTCGAGAAGAATGCACATGAGTACTGCGCACAGGGCAAGCCGCTGACAGCAGATGCACTCAGTAAAATGTATTTAGATCTGAATCAGAAGTACTTTGGACCGGATATGGAGAAGGATGAAGAGATCGCATACGAGTGGATGCGCATTCCGCATTTCTATACCCCATTCTATGTTTATCAGTATGCGACTGGCTACTCCGCAGCCGTTGCATTGTCTGCAAAGATTCTGAAGGAAGGAAAGCCAGCAGTAGATGCGTATATGAGCTTCTTAAAGGGTGGATGCAGCAAGGATCCGATCGATCTGTTAAAGATGGCAGGTGTTGATATGACCACACCGAAGCCGGTAGCCGATGCGTTGGCACTGTTTGGCAGTCTGGTAGAAGAACTGGAAGCACTTGTCTGAAAGGCTGGTGAAACATGACACAATACGAAGCAATAGGCAGACGCCGTTCCGTCAGAAAGTTTCAGATGACGGCGATTGATCCGCGCATTATGAAGCAGATCAATTGCTTTATCCAGACGCTGGCACCGCTGCACCCGCAGGCAGCATACCGGATTGCCGTTGTGGAGGCATACAATACGCAAAAGCATGTGTTTAAGGGGATGTTTCTGGCGGAGGCACCATATTATCTGGTGCTTTCCGCAAAAGCACACCCGTTTGCGGCGGTGAATGCCGGATATGTGATGGAGCAGATGGTTTTGTATCTGGTATCAAAGGGCTTTGCTACCTGTTATTTAGGCGATGCAAAGCAAAAGCCAGATCTGGATCAGTATCAGCCGATGATTGTTGTCGCGTTTGGAAAGGCTGCTGTCTCGACACCAAAAAAGCCTGCTTCCCGAAAGAAGATTACCGAGCTGGTGTATCAACCGCCAGTGGCATCCCAGAATGATCGAAAGATCATCGAGGCAGCAAGGATTGCGCCGTCGGCGCTCAATCTCCAGCCGTGGCGTTTTTTGCCGGAGGACGGAAAGATTCACATCTTTATGAAAAAAGATGGGTTTGTGCAGACAAAGCGCATGAAGGAGCTGACGCAGCTGGATATGGGTATTGCCATGTGCCATATGGCACTTGCAGCCGAAGAACTGTGGCTGGATTGGCGTCTTTCTATGGAGGAACCGGGAACGGAACCAGAGTGGAAGGGCTGTAAATATGTGGCAACGCTCTATTATGAGACGAAGACGTTTTAAAAGACATTTGAATTGAACTAGTATGCTTGAATTGAATTAGCATGTTGTAGCTGAACTCGTTTTACTATGTCAGACGCTGTAAAATATTGACTGTGAGCTGAAACATAAATCTCCACATCACTGCATAAGGTAACAACAGAAAATGTAAGGCGGGTGGAGAACATAAAAAGAAAACGTATCTGGGCAGTGCTTGCCTTTGTCATGGCCGTTTTTCTCGTGGTAGAAAACGTGTTCTGCTTTGATTTAAACGAAAACAAGCAATACAGCGAACAACAATATAATGAACAATACATGGTGCAGCCTGATCTTGATACCGCATTGGAAAAGCCTGACCCGAATTCACTTTATGCCAGGTCGGCGGCGCTGATCGACGGTGATACGGGCAGGCTTTTGTATGGCAAAGAAGCCGATGTGAGCCTTCCGATGGCAAGCACAACAAAGATCATGACCTGTATTCTGGTGCTTGAGACGATGGAGCCAGACGATGTCTGTACGGTATCTTCCTATGCAGCTTCCCAGCCGCAGGTGCACTTAGGAGTGCAGGCCGGGTGGGAGTTTTCTTGTGAGGATCTTTTGTATTCACTGATGCTTGAGAGTCACAACGATACGGCGGTGATTCTGGCGGAGGCAGCAGCGGGCAGTGTGGAAGGCTTTGCCGTGTGGATGAATGAGAAGGCCGCGCAGATTGGGCTTAGTCAGACGCATTTTGTCACGCCAAATGGTTTGGATGCCGAAGGTCATTATACGACGGCAAGAGAGCTGGCATTGATTCTTCGCTACTGCATTCGAACCTCGCCAAAGAGCAGGGAATTTTTGAAAATTACACAGGCGACAAGTCACGTATTTACTGATTGTACCGGACAGCGTAGCTTTTCGGTCTACAATCACAATGCATTTTTGCAGATGATGGATGGCGCGCTTACCGGAAAGACGGGATTTACTGGAAATGCCGGGTATTGCTACGTCGGTGCGCTTGAGCGAGAGGGCCGTCTTTACATCGTAGCACTTCTTGCCTGCGGTTGGCCAAACAACAAAGGATATAAGTGGTCAGATACGAAAAAGCTCATGAAATATGGATTAAATGCGTACGCGACAAAGGCATTAGACACGCCGCCTGTGCCGGGAATGAAGGCTTCGGTTATAGATGGCGAGTACGAATGGAAAAAGGAAAAACAGGCAGAGGTCGCACTTGTCTGTCCTGATGCGCCCAAATCGTATCAGGTGTTGGCACGAGCTGGGGAAAAGATTGAGATTCACATCCGGGCCAGACAGGAGCTTACGGCGCCCATCTTGGGGCAGGAAATCTGCGGGGAGGTATCATACTGGCTTGGTGAGGTCTGCCTTGGCACGTATCCGATTTATCCGGCGCAGGCAGTAGACAGACGCGCGTTTGTCTGGTATATTAGGCGTGTGCTTTCTTTGCTGATCTAACAGGAACGATAAACGTGATGTTACATAGCGTTGAATGGTTACGCAAATCTAGGGAAAGCAGGCAATCAACGATGAGTATTGCAAGAAAAGAAAAAAAGCTGATAGTGGTATTTCCAACAACCACAGATGCCATGCATATGCAGCAGGCAGCGACGACATATAGACTTCCCGGGCGCATGGTTCCGCTGCCGGGCACGATCGAGGCTGGCTGTGGTCTGGCATGGTGCACAGACCTGACTCAAAAGGAACGTCTTATGGCGCTAACGGAGAAGCTTGGAATACACACACAGGGCTTTTATGAACAGGAATGGTGAAAGGAATTCATATGAGAAATTGGAAAATGAAAAGTAGCGTTATGCTGCTTGCGGCAGTCATGATGTTTGCGTCTGGCTGTGGCAAAAAGGGAAATGATGCGGCGAGCCTTCTGCAGACGCAGGAACAGGCACAGACACAGGAAAGTGAGGCCCAGACCGAAGCGCAGACAAAGGCAAAGGCGGAGGACGAGATGCTTCCAGTTCCGTTAGTGCCAGGTGAATCAAGTGCGAGCACTTCATCCTCTGCATCGACAGAAAGCTCTCAGGCGTCATCCTCATCTGCCGCTTCTGCAGCATCGTCTTCACAGGCATCTTCTGTGCAGGCAGCAGATGGTTATGAGCCGAGAGACGAAGAAGTGTATGCAACACAGAAGGTCAACATCCGCGAGGCGGCAACGACTGAATCTGCAAAGGTGGGTTCCCTCGAGGCAGGTGCATCCATCCATCGAATTGGTTACACCGCAGATTGGAGTCAGGTTGAGTACAATGGAACGACTTGCTACATTGCGAGCGAATATCTTACCGATCAGGTTCCTCAGACGGTGAACCAGCAGGTACAGGCACCGTCTGGTACCGAGCTTTGGAGCGGCGATCTGAGTACGTTAAGTACCAATGAATTTAGTGGAATTGCAAGCTATGACGACCGCGATGCATTAAATGTGCCGAATGGCTGTTATTATTTGACAAAGTTATATGGCAAGTACAATGCACTTTTCCTTGAGGATACTTCCAAGAATGTAATTTATCTGACGATGGATGAAGGCTACGAGGCTGGCTATACTCCGCAGATTCTTCAGACGCTGCGTGAGAAGAATGTCAATGCAACTTTCTTTGTTACCAAGGAATTTTATGACAGCAATCCGGAGTACATTCAGCAGATGATTGATGACGGTCACACCGTTGGAAACCACACCTGCAACCACCCGAATATGCCGACGCTTTCCCTTGAGGAGCAGACAAATGAGATTATGGTGCTGCACAACATTATCAAGGAGCAGTTTGGCTACGAGATGAAGCTGTTCCGTTTCCCTCAGGGTTCCACAAGTGAGCAGTCCTTAGGACTGGTTGAGAGCCTTGGCTATCGAAGTGTGTTCTGGAGCTTCCACTATCTGGATTACAATACCGATGCTCAGAAGGATCCGGCAGAGACCTTACAGCTTTGCATGGACAGCATTCATCCGGGTGCGATTTATCTGCTTCATGCGAAGTCTGCAACCAATACGCAGATTTTAGGCGACTGGATTGATGCGGTGCGTGCCGCTGGATATGAGTTTGGTGGGGGACTGCCGACTGAATGGTAATGAATGCGATCCCGGAAGTTTTACGAAGGGCGGCCTCGCCGCCGTTTACGTTTTGCATGAGTATAAAAAATCCCCTGATAGAAGAGCAATCCTCTATCGGGGGGATTTTTTGTACTTAAAACTTGATTAATTTTACTTCTCAGCGCGAAGGAATGCCTCGTAGCCACGGCAGGTCTCGTAAACATCGATCTTGCTTACAACCTCCCACGGTGCATGCATGTTCAGTACCGGAACGCCACAGTCGATAACTTCCATGTTCAAGTTTGCAAGGATATAAGCGATGGTTCCACCGCCGCCCTGGTCAACCTTTCCAAGCTCACTTGTCTGGAAGAATACACCAGCATCGTCCATAACCTTTCTCAGGTAAGCGATGTACTCTGCATTTGCATCGTTGCAGCCGCTCTTTCCTCTAGCACCGGTGTACTTGTTGAAGGTAAAGCCTCTGCCACAGAATGCGCTGTTCTTTCTCTCATTTACCTCTGGATAGTTCGGATCAAATCCGGCACTTACATCGGAGGAGAGCATCTTGGAATTCTGTAAGCAGCGACGAAGAACTAAGTCATTGTAGGAAGCACTTGTCAGTGCGATCAGCTCAGCAACCATGTTCTCGAAGAAACGGGAATGCATACCGGTAGCACCGTTGCTTCCAACCTCTTCCTTATCAACAAGCAGGCAGCAGCTTGTATGTACCGGATTCTCTACCTTCAGCATAGCAGCTAAAGAAGTGTAGGAGCATACACGGTCATCATGACCATAGCCCATGATCATGCTGCGGTCTAAGCCGTAATCTCTTGCTGGACCAGCCGGAACAACCTCAAGCTCAGCGGACAGGAAATCTTCTTCCTCAATGCCATACTTTTCCTTCAGCATAGAAAGGATCAGTTCCTTAACAGGCTCCTTGCAATCATCAGCGGCATTCATAACTGGGCGGCTTCCAACAGTCAGATTCAGCTTCTCACCGTCGATTACCTTTGCGGCAGTCTTTGCCATCTGATCACCAGACAGGTGGATTAACAGATCGGAGATACCAAGAACTGGATCAGACGGATCCTCACCGATAACAACCTTAGCAACAGTGCCATCCTTCTTTGCAACGACTCCGTGCAGAGCAAGTGGAAGAGCTACCCACTGATACTTCTTGATACCACCATAGTAGTGAGTGTCAAGCAGAGCAAAATCCTCATCCTGATACAGTGGATTCTGCTTAATATCCAGACGTGGGGAATCAATGTGAGCACCAAGAATGTGCATACCTTTTTCCATTGGTTCGGTACCGATTACAAACAGAGCGAGAGTCTTGCCCATGTTGTTTGCGTAAACCTTATCACCAGCCTTTAATGGGGTGCCAGCCTTGATGCAGTCATTTAAATTCTTGTATCCAGCAGCCTCAGCTAAACGGATACTTTCCTCTACGCATTCACGCTCAGTCTTGCAATCAGAGATGAACTTGATATAATCAGCGCAGAGTGCATTTACCTGAGCGAGCTTTGCCTCGTCGCAGGATTTCCATGCATTTTTACGTTCCATAACAAATACTTCCTTTCTTCCCGCAGATTATGCCATTAAAACAGCAGATTCGTTTAAAAATCTATTCTGCAGACTAATTCTTACCCATTATATCATAGGGAAGGTGGTTTGTCGAATATTAATTGTTAAGAGAGAACTGGAAAGAGTGTAGGTGTTACGTAGTGTGCCCTTCGTTAGCTCTGCGGGTTGCACCCTAACGCCTTTCGTAATCTTCCGGGTAGCCACTCATGGAAAATTTAAAAAAAATTGTAAAATCTTATTGAATTATTTGTTCAAAAACGATACAATGTTAGATGGCAGAAGATGGTTTTAACCATTCATAATAAAACCATTCCAATAAAAATTAAATGGAGGACGAATATGAGTACAACATCACAGAATTCAGCAAGCAACCGTATTAGCGCTCTGCTTGATGACAACAGTTTTGTTGAAATCGGCGGATCAGTTACTGCCAGAAATACCGATTTCAATTTGCAGAACAAAGAAACACCTGCAGATGGAGTATTAACCGGATATGGTACCATTGAGGGTGCTCTGGTTTATGTTTACAGTCAGGACGCAAGCGTTCTGGGCGGATCCATCGGAGAGATGCATGCAAAGAAGATCGTAAAGCTTTACAACCTGGCAATGAAGGTTGGTGCACCGGTAATCGGTCTGGTAGACTGTGCCGGAATGAGACTAGAGGAGGCTACCGATGCATTAGAGGCATTTGGTAAGCTGTACGAGTGCCAGGCACTTGCTTCCGGCGTTGTTTTGCAGATCACAGCAGTTTTCGGAACCTGCGGCGGCGGTATGGCAGTTGTTCCGGCTCTGACTGACTTCACATTCATGGAGGCAAAGAACGCAAAGCTGTTCGTAAACTCTCCAAACGCATTAGAGGGCAACAAGACTGAGAATACAGCAAACGCAGCATTCCAGAGCAGCGAGGCAGGTCTGGTAGATGTCGTAGCTGAGGAGGATGAGCTGTTAGAGAGCATCCGTACCTTAGTAAGCATTCTTCCGGCAAACAACGAGGACGATCTGTCCTACAGCGAGTGTACCGATGATTTAAATCGTGCATGTTCCGACCTTGAGGCATCTGTTGCAGATCCGGCACTGACTCTGCCGATGATTTCTGATGACAGCTTCTTCTTCGAGGTAAAGAAGGATTACGCAAAGGATATGGTAACTGGTTTCATCCGCTTAAACGGAAATACCGTAGGTGCAGTTGCAAACCGTACCGCTCTGTATGACGAAGAGGGCAAGGAAGCTGAGACCTTCGATGGTTCCTTAAGCGCAGAGGGTGCTGAGAAGGCAGCAGAGTTCGTAAACTTCTGTGACGCATTCTCCATCCCGGTTCTGACTCTAACCAACGTTACCGGCTACAAGGCAACCAAGTGCCAGGAAAAGAAGATCGCAAAGGCAGCTGCAAAGCTGATCTATGCATTCCATGATATGACTGCTCCGAAGGTAAATGTAATCGTTGGCGCAGCAAACGGAACTGCTTCCTTAGCAATGAACAACAGCGCAGATATGACTTATGCTTGGCCGCAGGCTACCATCGGCATGATGGATCCGGTAAGTGCAGCAAAGATCATGTACGCTGACGAGATCGCAGCAGCAGCTGACAAGACTGCTCTGATCAACGAGAAGGCAGCAGCTTACGCACAGCTTCAGGCAAGTGCAGAGTCCGCAGCAAAGAGAGGCTATGTTGATAGCATCATCGCTCCGGAGACTACCAGACAGATCGCTGCAGCTGCATTTGAGATGCTGTTTACAAAGAGAGAGGACCGTCCGGCAAAGAAGCACGGTACCGTTTAATCCAGAAACACAGTACCGTGTGAACACATCACTGATGGAAGAGATGAGAAGACATGAAAGATGTCATGAAATATCATGAAGATATCGTGAAACGATCAGAAAACTGTCACCAAAGATGTGTGTACGGGGTGGAATGAGAGGTAGATATGAAAAGAAAGTTAGCAGTATTATTAAGTGTGCTGCTGTGTGCATTCGGGCTGACTGCATGCTCCTCATCCAGTGCTTCTGATAATGCAGGCGAGGACATGTCTGTCTATAAGACAGAGGCAGTCGAACTCATTAACAGCTATGTAAGTGAGAAAACAGTTGACGAATTAAAAGCAGAGGCAGTTGACGAAGATGAGGCAACTGCACTTGAGGAAGGCTTCAGTGCATGGGAAGATGCAAAGGAAGAATTCGGTGCAATAAGCGAAGTTAAGGAAGACGCTGCTGATGTCAGTTATGAGAATCAGAATAAGCTCTACGTTGTTGATGTAGATGCAAGTTTCGAGAACCGCGATGCAGTGATCACAGTCACATTTGACAAGAATGGCAATGTAAATTCTGTTGCATTCAACGGTGTTTACACACTGGGCGAGAAGATGACTAAGGCAGCAATGAATACCGTAACAGGTCTGTTCGTCGTATTCGTTATGTTGATCTTCATCAGCTTGATCATCTACTGCTTCAAGTTTATCCATGAGGCAGAGGAAAGAGCAGCTGCAAAGAAGAAGGCTTCTGAGCCTGCTCCGGCACCTGCACCAGTAGTAGAAGAGACAGTAGAAGAAGAGGAAGAGGACGACCTTGAGCTTGTAGCCGTTATCGCAGCAGCGATCGCAGCAAGTGAAGGCACCGATCCGAACGGTTTAGTCGTTCGTTCAATTAAGAGAGTTGGCAAGAGCAACTGGAAAAGAGCATAAAAGCAGCCGCAAAGCGGCAGAAGGAGATTAAGATGAAGAATTATACCATTACTGTAAACGGCAATGTATATGAAGTAACTGTTGAAGAAGGAACTGGATCTGCAGCAGCTGCAGCAGCACCAAAGGCAGCTCCAAAGGCAGCACCGAAGGCTGCTCCAAAGGCAGCAGCACCGGCTGGCGCACAGGGCGCTGTAAAGGTTAGCGCTCCAATGCCAGGTAAGATCCTTGGCGTAAAGGCAAATGCTGGCGACGCTGTAAAGAAGGGTCAGGTTATCGTTGTTCTTGAGGCTATGAAGATGGAAAACGATATCGTAGCACCTCAGGATGGAGTCATCGCTTCTATCAATGTAGCAGCAGGACAGTCTGTTGAGTCTGGTGCCGTACTTGCAACCATGAACTAATGAAGCTCCTACAAAGTAGGACAATTCCTGCATGTCAGGAAATATACGGGAGGTATATTAGACAATGAGCTATATTATTGACACATTAAGCAATCTAATCCACCAGACCGCGTTTGCAAGTATAACATGGGGCAATGTGCTGATGATCATTGTTGCACTGGTATTCTTATACCTGGCAATCAAGAAGGGATACGAACCGCTGCTGTTAGTACCGATCGCATTCGGTATGCTGCTTGTTAACATGTATCCAGACATCATGGCAAACCCGGAAGATACTTCAAACGGTGTCGGCGGATTGCTGCATTATTTCTATATCCTGGACGAGTGGAGTATCCTGCCGTCCCTGATCTTCATGGGTGTTGGTGCGATGACAGACTTCGCTCCGCTGATCGCAAACCCAATCAGCTTCCTGATGGGAGCTGCTGCACAGCTTGGTATTTACCTGGCTTACTTTATGGCAATCCTGATGGGATTCTCCGATAAGGCAGCTGCAGCCATCTCCATCATCGGTGGTGCTGATGGCCCGACCTCTATCTTCCTTTGCGGTAAGTTAGGACAGACCCAGTACATGGGACCGATCGCCGTTGCGGCATATTCCTATATGTCTCTCGTTCCGATCATCCAGCCTCCGATCATGAAGGCGCTGACCACAGAAGAGGAAAGAAAGATCAAGATGGAGCAGCTTCGTCCGGTATCCAAGCTGGAGCGTATCCTGTTCCCGATCGTTGTAACCATCGTCGTAGTAATGATCCTTCCAAGTACTGCACCGTTGATCGGTATGCTGATGCTTGGTAACCTGTTCCGCGAGAGTGGTGTTGTTAAGCAGCTGTCTGAGACCGCTTCTAACGCACTTATGTATATCGTCGTTATCCTTCTTGGTACTTCTGTAGGTGCATCCACCAGTGCAGAGGCATTCTTAAAGTTCGATACCTTAAAGATCGTAGCACTTGGTATGATCGCATTCGCATTCGGTACCGCAGGTGGTGTCCTTCTTGGAAAGCTGCTCTGCAAGATTACTAAGGGCAAGATCAATCCGCTGATTGGTTCTGCAGGTGTATCTGCCGTGCCGATGGCAGCCCGTGTATCCCAGAAGGTTGGTGCGGAGGCAGATCCGACAAACTTCCTGTTGATGCATGCAATGGGACCAAACGTAGCCGGTGTTATCGGTACGGCCGTCGCGGCGGGTACGTTTATGGCCATATTCGGTGTATAAAAGCTGAATTTCCGGTCGGTTGTGCAGCACGCTTGAATGAGCGGGCTGTATGATCGACAGATTGAAACACGTTTTATATTGATAAAATTTGGAGGTAATATAATGGCAAAGCAAGTAAAAAAGCCAGTTGGAATTACAGAGACGGTCTTAAGAGATGCGCATCAGTCTTTGATGGCGACCAGAATGACCACAGAGCAGATGCTTCCAATCGTTGAGAAAATGGATCAGGTAGGATACCACTCCGTAGAGTGCTGGGGCGGTGCTACTTTTGATGCCAGCCTTCGTTTCCTGAAGGAAGATCCGTGGGACAGACTGCGTAAGTTAAGAGCAGGTTTCAAGCACACAAAGCTGCAGATGCTGTTCCGTGGACAGAACATCTTAGGCTACAATCATTATGCAGATGACGTAGTTGAGTACTTCGTACAGAAGTCTGTTGCAAACGGTATGGATATCATCCGTATCTTCGACTGCTTCAACGATCTGCGTAACTTAAAGACAGCAGTAAACGCAACCAAGGCAATTAAGAAGGAGAACCCGAATGCTGAGGCACAGATCGCACTGTGCTACACGTTAGGTGATGCTTACACTCTGGATTACTGGAAGAAGATTGCAAAGGAGATCGAGTCAATGGGTGCAGATTCCATCTGTATCAAGGATATGGCAGGTCTTCTGGTTCCGTACAAGGCAACTGAGTTAGTTACCGCACTGAAGAGTGCAACCAAGCTGCCAATTCAGATTCATACCCACTATACCTCTGGTGTTGCATCCATGACTTACATGAAGGCAGTTGAGGCCGGTGCAGATGTCATCGATACCGCAATGAGCCCTCTGGCTATGGGTACCAGCCAGCCAGCTACCGAGGTTATGGTAGAGACCTTCAAGGGAACTCCATACGATACTGGTCTGGATATGAAACTGCTCGGTGAAATCGCTGACTACTTCCGTCCGATCCAGGAGGAAGCGCTGAAGTCTGGTCGTATCAACCCGAAGGTTATGGGCGTAAACATCAAGACTCTGATGTATCAGGTACCGGGTGGTATGCTGTCCAACCTAGTAAGCCAGTTAAAGGAAGCAGGAGCAGAGGACAAGTACTATCAGGTACTTGAGGAAGTTCCGAGAGTACGTAAGGACTTCGGTGAGCCGCCGCTTGTTACTCCGTCTTCTCAGATTGTTGGTACTCAGGCTGTTCTCAATGTCCTTCAGGGTGAGAGATACAAGATGATGACCAAGGAGTCCAAGAAGATCTTAAGAGGTGAGTTTGGACAGACCGTTAAGCCGTTTAACAAGGAAGTTCAGAAGAAGGCAATCGGAGACGAGAAGCCGATCACTTGCCGTCCGGCAGATCTGATCAAGCCGCAGTTAGATAACTTCCGCAAGGAGGCAGCTCAGTATATCCAGCAGGACGAGGACGTACTGACCTACGCACTGTTCCCACAGGTTGCTACCGATTTCTTCAAGTATCGTGAAGCACAGCAGACAAAGGTAGATCCGACTGCTGCTGATACCAAGAATAAGGCATATCCGGTTTAATTTGATGAAATAATTGTAACGATTTCGAATGCTATTTACAGAACACATTTTGTAAAACTTTGAGTCGTTATAAAAGAGGGACTCTTGTCATGCAAGGGTCCCTTTTGTAAAAAGAAAAAGGATTGTGTAAGTTTTTTATGAGTAAAGTAATCGTAATCGGCGGTGGTGCCGCCGGAATGATGGCTGCTATCAAGGCAGCCGCAAACGGTCATGAGGTGACATTGTTCGAGAAAAATGAAAAGCTCGGCAAAAAGATCTACATCACCGGAAAAGGCCGTTGTAATGTCACCAACGCCTCCGATATGGAGACGATCATGAGTCAGATCGTGACCAATCCACGCTTTTTGTACAGCGCATTCTCTGATTGCAGCAATACCGATGTGATGGAGATGATCGAAAACGGTGGCTGTCCGTTGAAAGTCGAGCGTGGTCAGCGCGTCTTCCCAGAGTCCGACAAGTCTTCTGACATCATCAGCTGCTTTGCGCATCTGTTAAAAAAGGCTGGTGTGCAAGTCCTATTTAATAAGGAAGTAATGCATATCCTCACCGAGGATGGACGTGCAGTCGGTGTGTCACTTTCCGACGGCAAAAAGATGAACGCCGATGCGGTGGTGATGGCAACTGGCGGTCTTTCCTATGCATCCACTGGCTCTACCGGAGACGGACATCGCATGGCAAAAGAACTTGGTCACACCGTCACACCGTGTTATCCAGCACTCGTGCCAGTCAACACAAAAGAAGACTGGTGTCGTGCTCTTCAGGGTCTTGCCCTTAAAAATGTCACCTTTATCGTAAAAGATGGCAAGAAGAAGCTGTACGAGGACTTTGGCGAGATGCTCTTTACCCATTTCGGCATTAGTGGTCCGCTTGTGCTCAGTGCAAGCAGCAAGATTGTCAAAAAGCTCGAGAAAGGACCGCTTGCAGCGTTTATCGACTTAAAGCCAGCGCTCACCACCGAGCAGCTTGACGCACGTCTTCTTCGCGATTTCTCACAGGAGAAGAATAAGCAGTTTAAAAATGCATTAAACGGCCTCTTCCCGGCACGCCTTGCCGAGCAGATCGTCATTCTTTCCGGCATCGATCCAGACAAGGAAGTCAATGCAATCACAAAGGAAGAACGCGCAAAGCTGATCTCCTTAACCAAAAATCTACCATTGACCATTCTTAGTGTCAGGGGTTATAATGAAGCCATCATCACGCAGGGCGGCGTCAAGGTGCAGGAGGTACAGCCAAAGACCATGGAGTCCAAGCTCGTATCAGGACTGTACTTTGCAGGCGAACTTCTCGACATCGACGCCCTCACCGGCGGCTATAATTTGCAGCTCGCGTGGTCTACGGGAAGTTTGGCCGGGGATAGCGTTTATTAAAAAGGAGAAAACAAAATGGGCTTTAACATTGCAATCGATGGTCCGGCAGGAGCCGGAAAAAGTACCATCGCAAAGCTTGCCGCAAGCGAGCTTTCCTATATTTATATAGACACAGGCGCTATGTATCGCGCAATCGGTCTGTATGTGTACCGCAAGCAGGTACCAGAAGACGATAAGCAGGCGATTGGCGAGGCAGCCAAGGAGACTGAGGTCACGATCCGTTATATTGACGGAGAGCGCCACGTTTATTTAAACGGCGAAGATGTCAGCGAAGAAATTCGCAAGGAGCATATCGGTCATATGGCATCGGTTGTCGGTGCAGTACCGGCAGTGCGAGCGCATCTGTTAGCGCTTCAGAGACAGATCGCAAAAGAAAATGACATCATCATGGACGGAAGAGACATCGGCACTTGCATTCTTCCAAATGCAGACGTGAAGATCTTTCTGACGGCAACTCCAGAGGAGCGTGCGAGAAGACGTCACATTGAACTCGTAGCAAAAGGCGAAGAGAAGACATATGACGAAGTATTAGCGGATATCAAAGAGCGCGACTACCGCGATACCCACAGAGACATCGCACCATTAAAGCAGGCCGATGACGCCGTTTATCTGGATACCTCCAATATGACTATCGAAGAGGCGGCTGCGAAGGTGGTTGAGCTCGCAAAGGCGGCACACTGATGGAAGTCATTCTTGCAAAGAGCGCGGGCTTTTGCTTTGGCGTGCGCCGCGCAGTCAACGAGGTTTACCGCTGTCTCGAGGAGGAGAAGGATACTCCAATCTACACCTTCGGCCCCATCATTCACAACGATGAGGTGGTAAATGATTTAAAGAATAAGGGCGTGCGGGTGGTCGATACCTTAGAGGAACTTGCCACACTCCCAAAGGGCATCGTCATCATCCGATCCCATGGTGTCAGTCGCGACACCGAGATGCAGATGCGCTCCCTTGGTATGCAGGTCATTGATATGACTTGTCCGTTTGTCAAAAAGATTCACCGTCTTGTCGAGGAGAAATCCTCGCAGGGCTGTCAGATCGTCATTGCCGGAAATCCGGTGCATCCAGAGGTGCAGGGCATTGTCGGATGGAGTACAAACGGCGCACAGGTAGTCAGAGACGCCGAGGAGGCGGATGCGCTTACGCTCGATCCGACTCGCCCAGTTTTTGTGGCAGCACAAACGACATTTCACTACATTAAATTTCAAAATATAGTTGACCAATTTGAAAAAAAAGAGTACAATATAAATTGCGTTAACACTATCTGCAATGCAACCAGAAACCGGCAGGAGGAAGCAGCACGCCTCGCAGCCTCAGTGGATGGAATGCTAGTCATCGGTGGGAGCCATAGCTCCAACACGCAGAAGCTGTTTGAAATATGCAAAAAGGAATGTAATAATACCCATTACATACAAACCGCTGAGGGCCTAGACACTAATTGGTTTTTGACAGCAGACAGGGTGGGTGTTACAGGAGGGGCTTCAACCCCGAATATAATCATTGAGGAGGTTCTACACCATGTCAGACGAATTCGGACAATTATTAAGTGAACAGAAAGAAGTTGCAATTAGCCAGGGCGCTGTTGTATCCGGCCAGGTTATTGCAGTAAAGGAAGACGAGATTGTCCTAAATATAGGATACAAAGCAGATGCTGTCATTAGCCGTAACGAGTTTACTAGCACCCCAAATGCAAATCTCTGCGAGCTTGTAAAGGTTGGCGATGAGATCGAGGCTAAGGTTGTTAAGATGAACGATGGCGAGGGCCAGGTTCAGCTGTCTGTACGTAAGCTGCAGGCTGAGAGAGGAAGCAAGGTTCTTGAGGATGCATTCGAGAACAAGACTGTATTAAAGGCAGTTGTTACTGAGATCTCCACTGGCGGATTAAGCGTTGTTGTTGATCAGACCAGAGTATTCATTCCGGCAAGCCTGGTATCCGACGTATACGAGAAGAATCTCGAGAAGTACAAGGGACAGGAAGTTGAGTTTATCATCACTGAGTTCAACCCGAAGAAGCACAGAATCATCGGTAACTGCAAGGAACTGATCGTTGAGAAGAAGAAGAAGATGCAGGAAGAGCTCTTCGCAAAACTTGAGGTTGGTCAGACCGTTGAGGGTACTGTAAAGAACGTTACTGATTTCGGTGCATTCGTAGATTTAGGCGGAGCAGATGGTCTGCTTCACATTTCTGAGATGAGTTGGGGCCGTATCGAGAACCCGAAGAAGGTATTCAAGAGCGGTGACAAGGTTAAGGTTCTTGTAAAGGCTATCGATGGAAATCGTATCGCACTGAGCATGAAGTTCCCAGAGGCAAATCCGTGGAAGGATGCTGAGGAGAAGTTTGCAGTTGGTACTGTTGTTACCGGTAAGGTAGCTCGTATGACCGACTTTGGTGCATTCGTAGAGTTAGAGTCTGGCGTTGATGCTCTGCTTCACGTTTCCCAGATCTCTAGAGAGCGCGTTGAGAAGCCACAGGATGTTCTGTCCATCGGCCAGGAAATCACCGCTAAGGTTGTTGACCTGAACGTAGAGGCTAAGAAGATCAGCCTGAGCATGAAGTCTCTTGCAAACGACGAGGCACAGGATTGATTCAGACCATTACAGGAGTTTCAGAAATCCAAACAATTACAAGATAATTGAAAATCGCTTTCGAAAAGAGAGTAAAATAAAAAGAACCGCTACACAAATTCTTTTGTGTGGCGGTTTTTTTGTTATGAGAATAGCTCCGGCGGAGCCTCCTGCACTTCCTCGGACGGCGCCGGAGTCGCACTGTGCAGTGCGTTCTCTAAAATATTATGTGCATAGGCAAGCATAAAGTCCGGGTCATCGATATATTCTGTAAAGAGCTGTTTTGAGGAATAGTCCTCCTTATAGACATCAAACATGTCCTCATGGGAGAGAGGGAGGAAGGTGCTTGTATTCTTTGTATAACAGGTAGCGGCGGTCGCCTGAACACGATGCTCGGTGTCGACGTACTGACCGACCTTCTTGTGAACAGCACGATCCTCATCTGGCAGATAATAATAATCCTTATAGTTATCAAAGAAATACTTCAATTCACCCGTAAAGGCGCGGATCTCTACGATAATTTGATTCGCGCGGATTGACAGGCGGCAAAGTGGCAGCTCACATGTCACAGCAACGGGTACCTTAACCGAGC
>CAVFYJ010000001.1:98128-98988 GCA_963626545.1 Acetatifactor sp.
ATCCACTACAATCGTTAAGGAAGAGGAAGTGGTGCTTAATGAGAACCCGGCGAGTGTCCATTCACTGCGGAAAATATCCAGATAAGACAGCAATGGCATAATCTGGGGCATTGCCTTTAAGTCTTCCTCATTGTGAAGCAGCAGCACCTGATACAGACGGTCATCCCTTGTTTCTAGGTAATCCTTGTAGACGGTGATCATTTCCTTGCCGGTAGCCTGGTCCTGACGCGGAATATTCAGATAGTTTTCCAGTGTTGCAAGCTTTAGATTTTCTAGCTGCAGCATTGTTTTTACCGGACGCAGGTGGCGATACAGATCAAAGCTTCGTATATTGTCAAGGACATCGGTCTCAAGTCCGTAAGCTGCTGCACATTTTTTCAAAAACGGAAGATCAAAGGTCTCACCGTTAAAAGATACAATGACCTGATAATTACTGAGAAAAGAAAAAAAGTCCTCAAGGATTTCTTGTTCTGAGGTCAACGAGTCCGAAAACCACTGACGGATATGCCATTCCATCTGCTGGTGATAGACTGCGCCGATCAGATAAACCGAGGAGGTGGCAGGCGTCAGACCTGTCGTCTCGATATCAAGAAAAACAAGATCCTTTAAGGGTGCAATTGCATGAGAATCATAAAATTGCGGGATCGAAAATGTTTTACTAATTACAATCATTGAAATTCCCCCGTTTTATAAATAAGTCACAAGACTAAAAAGCTTTTGAAAGTGAATCTTAAAAATTTCTTACAGTATATCACAAATGAAGGTGTAAGTCAAATTGAGAATTGCCTCTCTATTTTGAGCTTTGCTGTCAAGCATTTTTGAAAATGTCCCAAAATAATTGAAACATTAGCCCCGGCTTT
>CAVFYJ010000002.1:0-92712 GCA_963626545.1 Acetatifactor sp.
GATATTGAATTCCATGATTAATAAAATCAGTCGATTTCAACGAAGGTCAGAGTCTAGAATAGTTCTGACCTTTGAATAAAGCCGAACTTCACGGATTCAGGAAAGAGATTAAGGATGGACAAATCCTATCATTGATACGAAAATTTCTGGTAAGTGGTGTGATGATTGGGGCGCAAATGGAGGAAACAGAGGTTGGAACTCCGCAAGGAGGAAACCTGTCACCATTGTTGGCAAATGTTGTATTGAATGAACTTGATTGGGAACTTGAAAGACGAGAACTTCGATTTGTGAGATATGCAGACGACTGCATCATTCTGGTAAGGAGTCAAAAGGCTGCCGAAAGAGTCATGGAATCAGTCACGAGATATATTGAAACAAAACTACTACTGAAAGTAAATCGCCAGAAAAGCAAAATAGGAAGGCCAACAGATGTAAAGTATCTAGGCTTCGCCTTCTATAACCAATTTAAAACTAAAACATACAAAGCCAAAGCGCACAAGAAATCAATTGAAAAAGTGGTGAAAAAGTTGAAAATGCTTACAACTCGAAAATGGGGAGTAAGTAACGCGTATAAGGCGAAAAAGATAGGAGAACTGCTAAGAGGATGGATTAACTATTTCAAAATAGGAAGCATTCTCACAGTAACACGAAGGCTAGACGCGATGATCCGGTACAGATTTCGAATGTGTATATGGAAACACTGGAAAACACCCCAAAACCGATTTCGGAATCTGGTGAAGCTAGGGGTAGGAGATAACGTAGCAAAAGTTGCATGGACACGTGGATATGCAAGAGTCTGTCGTAGTGAAGCAGTTTGCTTTGCAATGTCGAACGCACGCCTTTCAAAGTTTGGATTACTCTCTGCGGAAGAATATTTTGTAAAGTGTCAAGTTAACTGAACCGCCGGATGCGGAACCGCATGTCCGGTGGTGGTGTGCCATGAAAGTTGCACAGAAGATGAAGGAAGGTCCTTCGACAGGAATTGAGCAGGCAAATCTGTCAAATCACTCTAATGCTGCTGTAGTCAAGCCTATGGTAGTAAGCGATTAGAGAAAAGGCTATAGATAATAGTCAGATGGGATACATGAAGATGAACGAAAGTGAAGCATTGAAGAAGTGTCGAAAGCGTGAGTTTTCCGCAAAATCAGCTGGTCACCACCTGGTTGAGACAAGGATAATAGACACCTGAAATACTGATTATCCGCGGAACGGCATTAAGATGGCATGAGCATGTATTAGGCTTTTGTGTGAAACATGGGAACCTGCGAGTTAATGAAAATCGAAAAAGTGCAAGTCACAGAAAGACGAGACTGAAAGTAGAAACGTAACTCGTAGGGGCGGAGTCATCCGTAGTAGTGGTGAAGTCACTGTAATGGTGATAGAGCGAAGGGATGACATCATTTCGCTTGAATCTGAGAACAACTGGGAAAAACAGGAGGATTTGATGAAAGAAAGCAAACAATACGACATACCAAAGAGAGTAGTCATCGAAGCGTATCAAAGAGTAAAGGCGAATAAAGGAAGTGCAGGAATAGATGGTATGAACTTTCAGAAATTCGAGGAGAAACTGAATAACAACCTCTATAAAATCTGGAATCGAATGAGTTCAGGCAGTTACTTTCCACAGCAAGTAATGGCAGTAGAAATACCAAAGAAATCAGGAGGAGTCAGAAGATTAGGCATTCCAACTATCACAGATCGAATTGCACAGATGGTGGCACGAATGTATGTAGAACGTGCAGTAGAGCCATTGTTTTGTGATGATTCATATGGATATAGACCGAACAAGTCCGCTTTAGATGCGGTAGAAATGACTAGAAAACGATGTTGGCGATATGACTATGTAATAGAGCTAGATGTAAAGGGTCTCTTCGATAACATTGATCATGAGTTGCTGATGAGAGTAGTACACAAACATGTCAGGGAAACATGGGCATGTATGTACATTGAAAGGTGGCTTAAAACTCCGTTTGTATTAAAGAATGGAGAAAAGATAGAACGTAATGCAGGAACACCACAGGGAGGTGTTATCAGCCCCGTACTGGCAAATATGTTTCTACATTATGTTTTTGATATGTGGATGAAACGAAACTTTCCACAAGCACCATTTGAAAGATATGCAGACGATGGAGTGGTACATTGTAGAACGAAGAAAGAAGCACTATACATAAAGGAATGCCTAGCGAAAAGATTTGCAGACTGCAAACTAGAGCTGCATCCAACCAAAACAAGAATTGTGTACTGTAAAGACAAGGATAGAACCAAAGATGAGGACTTAACAGAGTTTGATTTTCTTGGATATACTTTCAAAGCAGTATACGTTATGTGTAGGGATGGAAAATCACGGCTGAACTTTATAGCATCTGTCAGCAAGACGTCAGCAAAGACCTTTCGGGATAAGATTAAGAAGCTGGAGATACATAAGAAAACAGGATGCAAAATTGATATGATTGCAGAAATGTTAAATCCCCTGCTGAGAGGATGGACTAACTATTTTGGAAAATTTAACCCCTCAGCAATGAGATATACACTACAATGTATTGAGCGTAGATTAGTCAAATGGGCAATGAGTAAATACAAAAGTTTGCGAGGACACAGAAGAAAAGCGGAAAGATGGCTTGAATCTGTGAGAAAACGGGAACCAAGACTATTTGCCCATTGGAATAGATTGTATTGTTAAATGATAAGAGCCGTATGAAGGGAGACTTTCAAGTACGGTTCCGTGAGAAGTTCGAGGTGAGATTCCTCTTACTTACTCGACTGAGAGGTCGGCGGCGAAAGCCGCCTCCTACTCGATCATGAATATGGAAATACCTCATCAGCATCGATCCCGATTCTTCTTATTGATCAATTTATTTTCAAGAGAACATAACAAACGAACACGGTTTACCCGAATGTGCATCGGGGAGGCTGTGTTCATTTTAATGGATAAAAAAGAATATGAAAAAATCAAAATTTCGGATATCGTAAAGACGGCAGGTGTATCCAGAATGACGTTCTACCATTATTATGAGACAAAGGGGGATGCGTTAGCCGATTATTTCCATGAGATCGTTGCCGGTTACATACGTGAATGCAGAACCGAGAAAATTGGTCGCTTTCATGACCGCAGCAGCATTGTGCATGCACTGACTTATTTCGATCAATATGAGATTTTTATTGGAAAGCTTGTGCAGGCAAAGCTTCAGTATATTTTGTGGGATGCGATGAACGATTATATGAGCAAGCGCATTATGCCAAAGTACAAAATTCCAGAATATGAGCTGTATTTTTACGGTGGTGCCTTATTAAGTGGGAGCAGAACAAAAAAAAGGAGTCTGCAGAACAGATTGCAGACTCCATTATAAAAGGAATTGGATCACCAGTCGCTGCCCATTCGGCTGAAAGCGAGAATGATGGAATCGATACCAAGTAAAATCATATCAATACCGATCAGGTAGCCAAGTGAGATCAGTGTGATAACGGGACGGATAAACATTAAAATACCAAGGCAAAGTCCGATGATATTAATCACCATGACAAAGTAGTAATGTCCTTTGCTTGTCCATACGCGAAGCATTGGAAGCTGTGACAGTCTTGAGATGCAGTGTGCGATGAACCACATCGGGAAAAACAGGGTAAATGCCCACTTTACAGCACCCGGATAAACCAGAAGCATCAGTCCGACAAGGACGCTTAAGCTGCCAGAAATTAACGAAATCGTAGGGGCAAAGCCCATATGCTCCTCGGTTCGAACATAAAACACAATATCAAGAATTCCGATGCAAAGAGCAAGGAGTCCAAAGAAAATTACAAAACCGGATAATACGCTGTCTGGACGGATGAAGGAGAAAATGCCAAGCACAATCAAAAGAATTCCTTCAATCAGTTCAATCCAACCAAAACGAGAACGGTTTCTCATTACAGATCACCTCCTGCCTGCGCAGCATTGTCAGAACCCCTGCGCAGTATTTCCATAAATTCTTCCCCGGTAATCGTTTCTTTTTCATACAGATAATTCGATAATTCATCCAGCTTGTCGCGGTTGTCTAACAGCAGCTGAATGGCTTTTTGATGCTGCTTCTTTACAAGCGCGGTCACCTGACGGTCAATCTCTTTTTGTGTCTCTGCGGAGCAGGCAAGAGAAGCATCGCCGCCTAAATATTGGTTGGTCACAGTTTCAAGTGCAACCATATCAAAATCTTCGCTCATGCCGTAGCGGGTGATCATCGCACGGGCTAACTTTGTTGCCTGCTCGATATCATTGGAGGCGCCAGTTGTGATCTGGTTGAAGACAACCTCCTCGGCGGCACGGCCACCGGTGAAGGTAGCAATCTTATTTTCAATTTCTTCTTTTGTCATCAAATACTTGTCGCCCTGCTCCACCTGCATTGTGTAGCCAAGTGCACCAGAGGTACGCGGGATAATCGTGATCTTCTGAACGGGAGCGGAGTGGGACTGGAGAGCAGCCACAAGCGCATGACCAATTTCGTGGTAAGCAACCACCTTTTTTTCCTGATCGGAGAGTACCGCATTTTTCTTCTGATAACCTGCGATAACAACCTCAACACTTTCTTCCAGGTCAGCCTGTGTGACAACTGTACGACCCTGACGAACTGCGCGAAGAGCAGCCTCATTTACGATATTGGCAAGTTCAGCACCGGAAGCACCAGATGCCATACGGGCGATGGTGTGAAAATCCACATCCTCAGCTGGCTTAATCTTCTTTGCGTGAACCTTAAGGATCGCTTCACGACCATTTAAGTCTGGAAGCTCAACTGGAACACGACGGTCGAAACGTCCCGGACGTGTCAGAGCCGGGTCAAGGGACTCTGGACGGTTCGTAGCAGCCAAAATGATAACACCATTATTTCCCTCAAAACCATCCATCTCGGTTAACAGCTGGTTTAAGGTCTGCTCGCGCTCATCATTTCCGCCGACCTGACCATCACGCTTTTTACCGATGGCATCAATCTCATCAATGAAGACGATACAAGGAGCCTTCTCCTTCGCCTGCTTAAACAGATCACGTACTTTCGATGCGCCCATGCCGACGAACATCTCTACGAACTCAGAACCAGAGATCGAGAAGAACGGAACACCAGACTCACCGGCAACGGCCTTTGCAAGCATTGTCTTACCAGTTCCAGGAGGGCCTACAAGCAAAAGACCTTTCGGCATGGAAGCACCGGCCTCGGTGTATTTCTTTGGATTATGAAGATAATCAACGATCTCAGCAAGATTTTCCTTTGCCTCATCCTCACCAGCGACATCATCAAAATGAATACCCTCTGTGGACTGCACATAAACTCTGGCATTGCTCTTTCCCATACCAAAAGCCATGGAATTCTTGCCGCCTCCGGCCTGTTCTAAGAGCTTGCGTCCCAGGTACTGTCCAAGTGCAATGAAGATTACCATCGGAAGGATAAAAGTTAACAGAAAGCTTAAAATTGGTGACATTGTTTTCTCAATATCCTTTGAGAAAATCGCACCGGATTCATACAGACGCTCGGTCAGATTCGGGTCATCCATCACACCGGTCTTATAAATCGTGTTGTCATTTTTATCGGTGAAGATGATCTGAGAATCCTCGACCTCGACGCGGCCGATGTTTTTGTTTTCTGTCATGCTCATGAAGGTTCCGTAGTCAACCTCGGTCACCTGACGCGATAATAAAAGCGGTGAAATGAAGAAGTTAAATACAGCCAGTACGAGCAGGACAATCACGTAGTAGTAAATCAATGGTTTCTTTGGTGATTTTACCTCTTTCATGGTAGTTGCCCCTTTCTTAGTTTTCTATCAAAGTACTTTGCTGGAGTTCAATTTTGCTGGCTTCCTTCTGCTCCTGAATGGCTTTCAGGGAGAGTAACAGTGCGCGGTCAGCAGCGAGAATCGCAAAATCAAGCGCATATTCCGCAAGCAGCGCGGTGTTTTCCGCATTTTCATTCCACGTTGCCTCAGGGTCGCTCTCGGCAGCATTGTGCATCCGTTCCTGGACGTCATTGTACATAGAAATCAGTGCCTGAATCTTTGGCACTTTGCATTCCTCCAGACGATAGCGGATCGCATCCTGCTCTAACTTATATTCTTCGGTCAGAGCATTCAATTCACCCATCAGTGCGGTGAGATTTTCGTGTTCCCCATCGTCAATCCGTTCGTGGAGATGGCGGATCTTTTCATCGAGTTCAATCATTTTTGCAGCAAACATAGCATCGTGCCTCCTTTCCTTTGCTGGTTTTATTATAGGAAAGAAGGTACGCTAAAACAATAGTCAGAATTTGGATTGTGTCTGGACAGAATTTCAAAAGTGTAAAAAGAAAGCATATAAAGAAAGTGTAAAAAGAAAAATGCAATTGAAAAGTTTGAAAAAATCAATGCGGTGTAGATGGAAGAAGCAATGCCAGGTCATGAATGATCTCATCCATATGTTTGGTATCTTCATTTGACCAAGTGCGAAGGATACCCAGAAAGGCAAGAGTGTGGTAACGAATTAATAGTTTTAGCTGGTTGGATGTAAGCATGTTGGAAACAGAGGCTGCATCAGGGGAGTGTTGGAAAAGTTGCTCAAAGAAGGCGTAGAACTGATTCAAAAGCAATGGTTCTAATTCATCCTGATAGCTGGCAGGAATGGTGCGCTGAATCATGGGACGCGCATTTAAGGCAATGTTTAGCAGATAGCGAATTTTGTCTTCAAGTTCTGGTTGGGCAAGACAATTTTCCAACAGCTCCTTTGAACCCTGTTCCATCATGTAACAGATCAGATCCGGAATATCCTGAAAATGATAATAAAACGTCTGGCGTGTGATGCCACACTCCTCAACGATATCTTTCACGGTCAGTTTTTTTGTACGTTTCTTTGTCAAAAGAGCAGATGCAGAACGGCAGATCGCCGTTTTCATATCAGCTGGCATAATGTCCTCCTTGGTAAGCTTATTAATTACAATGTAACAAATGCGCAAATCTTTTCTTATAAGTTTGTACTTAATTTTGTATTCTTTTCTTTCTGTTTCTGCTATTATAAGGGAGAAAAGGGGACGTTTGCAAGCAGAAAAAATGGATTGCAAGAAGTGAGAAATAAAGAGAAGGAGAAAAAGGAATGGAAACAAAAAAAGAAAATAATTATTGGCTCTGGTATCCGGGCGATTTCGAAATTTATCATGCTCTTTTGCAGAATTTTGATCGTATCGAGCGTGGCTTTGAGTGGCCGGCGTTCTGGTATCAGTATGACTGCCGCAAGCAGGTTCGTTTTATAAGAAGCTATCATCTTGAAAGCGAAACGACTTTTACCGTATTCACCGATGCAAAGGGCTATGTGGCAATAAACGGCAAAAAACATCCGTTTCGAACGGAGCTTACCTGTGGCCCGGGCAATGTAAAAATTGAAATTTATGCGGGAAAGATAACCGGTGTGCCAGCTATTTACATAAAAGGCGAAGCAATTTTTTCTGATACAAATTGGATGGTAGATGATCTGGCATCACCAGCCGTTCCAGTGGGATATTCTCCTTATTATATAAGAAAAGATCAGAATCCTTCTATCTGGGAGTATACGTCAGAAATCGTAGAGCCACAGACAATTATCGAAAAAGAAAACGGCATCTTGTATGATTTTGGAAGAGAACTGACAGCGGTTGTATTGCCAGTCTATTCAAATGAATTTCATCCGTATCTGCTTGCCTATGGTGAATCGGAGGCAGAGGCACTTGACTATGAAAATTGTTATTACAGCGAGAAAATCGAGTCTGAAAATCAGTCAATTCCAAAGCACGCTTTTCGCTATCTGTTTCTTGTAAATGTTAAAGCAGATGAGGTACATGTGACGGCACGCCATGAATTTGTGGATATTCCAGTGCGTGCATCCTTCTCATGCGAGGATGAACAACTCAACCGTATCTGGCAGGTTTGCTGTGAGACGTATCGTCTTTGCAGTGGAATTTTCTTCTTAGATGGCGTGAAGCGTGACCGCTGGATCTGGTCGGGTGATGCTTATCAGAGTTATCTGGTCAATCCATATCTGTTTTTTGATAATGAGATTACGAAGCGCACAATCTGGGGACTGCGCGGCAACGATCCGGTACGCCAGCAGATCAATACGATTTTGGATTACTCCATGTATTGGATCATGAGCATTGAGAATTATTATAAAATCAGCGGTGATGAAGAATTTGTTCGAATGATTTGGCCAAAGATGGTGACCATGATGGAGTTTTTGGACAGTCAATTGGATGAGCATGGATTTATCATCGGCCGTTCGGGCGACTGGATCTTTATTGACTGGTCCGAGATGGACAAGGTAGGTGCACTCTGCGCAGAGCAGATGCTTCTTGTGATGTGCTATCGCACGATGGCAACAGTTCAGAAGTTAATAGAAGGGGTGAACAAATCAGACACGCAAAATGAGTCTGAAAGAAAGGCTGAAGAAAAGACAACGACAAAGCTGGAAAAAGCGACCAACAACCAGCCCGCTTATGCACAGAAAGAGAAATTACTGAAGGAACAGATTGAAAAGTTCTTCTGGGATGAAGAAAAGAAGGCATATATTGATAGCTTTTCATCAGGAAAGCGCCATGTGACACGTCATGCTAATTTGTTTGCAATTCTGTTTGATATTGCAGATAAGGTGCGTTGTGAACAAATTTATGAGTCTGTTATTGCAAATAATGTCATTACACAGATCACAACGCCATATTTTAAGTTCTATGAATTAGAAGCACTTTGTAAGCTGGGCAAAAAAGCAGAGGTGCTGCAGCGCATGAAATCCTATTGGGGAGCAATTCTTGATGAAGGCGCCGCAACCATCTGGGAAGCGTATGATCCGAATGAGACCGGCAAAGAGAAATATGCAATGTATGATGATCCATATGGAAAGAGCTTTTGCCATGCATGGGGCGCCAGCCCGATTTATCTGCTCGGTCGATATTTCCTTGGTGTGGAGTCAACGGATATCGGTTATAAAACATTTCGCGTGAGCCCGGATACTGATTTGCTTGGAATATTTGACTGCGTTGTTCCGGTGGCGCAAGGATCGGTTCATCTTTTCTTTGATGGACAGGTACTTTTGGTTAGCGCAGACTGCGATGGTGGTATACTTGTTTATGGAGGTAAAGAGTATGAACTTGTCGTTGGAAAGACTGTAACGGTGAAAAAAAAGTAATTAAAAGCTACGCCATTTGAGCAACTTAAAAATAAAGTAAGTAAAACAATATCCGCATATGTTCATAAAATAATTGATTTTTTGAACATATGCGGATATACTATTTTTAAAGGAAAGGAGGCTGAAAATGGAGATGAAAAGTGAACAGGAAAATCGGAATGCATGGAAAATACAAAATGAGCAGGAAATCGAACGACTTAACCGCAAGTTAAAGCGTGTAATGGATGAATATGCGAAGTGTGCAAAAGAAAGAGATGAACTGAGAGCAACGATTGCCGCTGCAGCAAAAGGAAAAAAAGGTAGACCGGGACTAAGTACAGAGAAGAAAGCACAAATTTGCACGCTTTATCAGCAGGGAAACTCTATGCGCCAGACTGCGCAAAAGGCAGAAGTGTCGCTGGGCACAGTAAGCAATGTTATTGATGAGGGAAAAAAGTCTTCACGAATTATCTATGTCTATATGGATCGCGAAAAACCGGCAACGTTGTTAGATATTTATCCGGCGATAAACAGACTGGAAATCTGGAACTTCACAGATGATCTAATCAGTCGGGCATTTGGCAGTCGCGAAAATCCTTCATGGCAGGAGTATGAGCAGTTTTTAGAAGATCGCTGTATGCCGAGGACTCGATACGGAATAAAAAAGGAACTGGAGCGTATGGGGCTAGACAGCTACGATCCGTTTCAGATTGTGGAAATAACAAAGGGTCGTGTATATGGCGATGGGCAATGGTTAGCGCGAATGGATCAAAAAGAGATTGACCAGATTGACTGTATTCTGGCAAGAACACATGGAAAAACAAAAGAAGAACAGACGAAAGCGTTGTTAGAATTCATTAGTTTGTGGAAGGAGGAAAGAAATGACGAGTAGTGCAAGGATTACATCCTCCAAAGGAAATCAGAACAAATGGTGTAAAAATGGAAAATGGTATAAGGTAGATGGTCTGGGATACGAAGCATTATCGGAAGTTGTGGTATCGCATTTATTAAAAAAATCCACAATAACTTCATTTGTTTTATATGAATATGAGAAAGTGGAAATTGATGGAACAAGATATCGTGCATGCGTATCAAAGGACTTTATGAGAGTCGATGATGATAAAGTAATTTCCGTTGAGCGTCTGTTTCAAGCAAAATTTGGACAGAGCGCAGCAAAAGAAATAATAAAATATTCCGATTTGGTTGATCAGATGAAATATGTAAATGAGGTTGTACAATCCATTACAGGTTTAATAGATTTTGGTGGTTATCTCAAGGAGATTATTACAGCAGATGTGCTATTTTTAAATGAGGACAGGCATTTCCACAATATAGCAGTTATTCAAAAAAAAGACGGTACCTATCGAAAATGTCCGATCTTTGACAATGGGGCGGCACTTCTATCGGATGTAGTAGGAGATTATCCCTATTCTCTTTCAATTGATCAGTGTATTGAAAAAATTTGCGCTAAGCCATTTGTACAGGATTTTGATGAACAGCTGGATGCATGCGAGAGTGCATTCCCTGAACAAATTGTATCATTCGATTTTTCAAAAAAGGATATTGAGAATGAAATAAACCAGTTTGAAGGAATTTATGAAAGGGAAGCATTGATGCGTATAAAAGAACTTTTGTATCGACAGATGAGAAAGTACGCATACTTGTTTTAAGAAAAGTTGGGGGACAAGCATTTGCAAAAGAAAACTTTTGAAAAAATATTGCATTTCCGATGCATGCATGTTATAGTAAGCATAGCGTGTTTATATTTGCGCATGCCTATCAGAGTCTGAGATGAAGAAAACAGATGATGATTAAGCCCATACGGACAGGCGGGGCAGCTGCCGATTGCGGTTTTCGGACCGCGTTATTGATTGAGTTAGAAGCTCAAATTTTATAAGTTGACAGGACATGGCACAGTAGTGTGCTCATCCGGTCGAAACATCACTTGTGAAACGGTCAATAATAATCGGATGCACACCTGGGCAAAAGCATGCGTGCGAAAAAAACGATACATAGGACTTTCAGGAACAGGTGATGATGCCTGTTCCTTTTTGTTTTATAAAGAAAACAGGTCAGCAAATTGAGAGGACTGTATGCCAATGGAAAAAGGACAAATGCGTGCGCCAGTCTATGAGGCGCTTGAAAAGTTAAAGAAACGAAGAGTGGTTCCGTTTGATGTCCCGGGACACAAAAGAGGGCGTGGAAACCCGGAATTAGTAGAGCTTTTGGGCGAAAAATGCGTCAGTCTGGACGTCAATTCCATGAAGCCGCTTGACAATCTGTGCCACCCGGTTTCGGTAATCAAGGAGGCAGAGGAGTTAGCGGCAGAGGCATTTCGTGCCGATCATGCCTTTTTTATGGTCGGAGGAACGACATCTTCCGTGCAGGGTATGGTGCTTTCTGTATGCAAAGCAGGAGATGAGATTATTCTGCCGCGAAATGTCCACAAGAGTGTCATCAATGCACTCGTTTTATGTGGAGCAATCCCGGTCTATGTAAATCCGGAGGTGGATAATCGTCTTGGTATTTCACTCGGTATGCAGGTGAGTGAGGTGGAAAAGGCCATTCTTGAGCACCCGAAGGCAGTCGCCGTGCTTGTCAACAATCCGACCTACTATGGCATCTGCTCCGATCTTCGCTCCATTGTAAAGGTAGCACATGCGCATGGCATGAAGGTGCTTGTCGATGAAGCACACGGAACGCATCTGTACTTTGGCGAGAATCTTCCTGTCTGTGCGATGGATGCAGGTGCCGATATGGCATCGGTTTCCATGCACAAATCAGGCGGAAGCTTAACGCAGAGTTCCCTTCTTTTGACTGGAAAAAATGTAAACTGGGAATATGTCAGCCAGATTATTAACCTGACGCAGACGACCAGCGCCTCTTATCTTTTAATGTCAAGCCTTGATATTTCCAGACGAAATTTGGCACTTCGTGGAAGAGAATCTTTCGCAAAGGTTGCAAAAATGGCAGAATACGCCCGCGAAGAGATCAATGCGATCGGCGGCTATTATGCCTACGGCAAGGATCTGATCAACGGCGGAAGCGTGTACGATTTTGATGTCACAAAGCTTTCCGTTTATACAAGAGACATTGGTCTTGCCGGAATCGAAGTTTATGATTTGCTCCGCGATGAATATGACATTCAGATCGAGCTTGGCGATATTGCAAATATTTTAGCGTATATTTCCATCGGAGATCGCATTCAGGATATTGAGCGATTGGTAGGTGCACTTGCCGATATCAAGCGTCTGTATTCCAAGGATCCAGCGACCATGCTGAATACCGAATATATCAACCCGAAGGTACTCGTATCACCGCAGACTGCATTCTATTCTGAAAAAACACGTCTGCCGATTCGCGAGACCTTCGGCCGCATCTGTGCCGAGTTTGTCATGTGCTATCCGCCGGGAATCCCGATTTTAGCACCGGGCGAGTTGATCACCGATGAGATTATTGAGTATGTGCTGTATGCAAAGGAAAAGGGATGTTCTATGCAGGGAACCGAGGACCCGGCTGTAGAATATTTAAATGTATTATAATTTGTAATGATTCAGTGCCATGAAAAATCAAGGTGCGGCCTTGAAGCGTTACTATAATTTCATATTGCGAGGATAAAAAAATGGAGCTTTGGTTTTCAGATTATCACACCGATAAGGTGAAAATGTCGGTGAAGGTGGAAAAGCAGCTGTTTGGCGAGCAGACCGATTTCCAGCGCATTGATGTGTTTGATTCAAAGGAATTTGGACGATTCATCAGCTCAGACGGAAGCATTGTCTTTTCTGAAAAGGACGAGTTTGTTTATGACGAGATGATCGTCCATGTGCCGATGGCAGTTCATCCGCATGTGCGCCGCGTGCTTGTAATCGGCGGTGGAGATGGCGGCGTAGCAAGAGAGCTTTCCTATTATAAAGAGATCGAGGAGATCGATGTCGTCGAGGCGGATGAGGTATTTGTGGATGTCTGCAAGCAGTTTTTCCCGGACAATGCGCGAGGCCTTGAGGATCCGCGTGTGCGCGTCTTTTATGCAGACGGACTTCGCTTCCTTCGTTCTAAGAACGATCAGTACGATCTGATCATCAACGATGCGATTGATCCGCTCGGCCATACAGCGGGATTGTTCACAAAGGAATTTTATGGAAATTGTTATCGCGCCTTAAAGGAGGACGGCATCATGGTCTATCAGCATGGAAGTCCGTTCTACGATGAGGACGAGGAGACCTGTCGTGCGATGCACCGCAAGGCAAGTCATAGTTTTCCGATCAGCAGAGTGTACCAGGCGCACATTCCGACTTGTGCATCTGGCTACTGGCTGTTTGGTTTCACCTCAAAGAAATATCATCCGCTGCTTGATCTGGATGCAGCGCGCTGGAATGAGCGAAAGATCAAGACATGGTATTACACCACAAATCTGCACAAGGGTGCATTCATGCTTCCACGCTACGTTGAGGACATGCTAGAGGAAGAGGAAAACTAAAATATAAGAATCCAAAACACAAAATACAATTTACAAAAATACAACACACACAAAATACAAAAATAATACAACACAAAAAATAAAACAATATACAACACAAGAATACAAAATAGAACAATGCAAAATAGGAGGAATCAGAATATGGGAAGATTATTAGTCATTGGATGCGGTGGAGTAGCGAGTGTAGCAATTCATAAGTGCTGCCAGAACAGCGATACCTTTACCGAACTTTGCATCGCAAGCCGTACAAAGTCAAAGTGCGATGCGCTCAAGGAAAAGCTTGAGGGTACCACAAAGACGGTGATCACAACTGCACAGGTAGATGCAGACAATGTAGAAGAATTAAAGGCACTGATCAATTCCTATAAGCCGCAGGCAGTTTTAAATGTTGCACTTCCATATCAGGATCTGACCATCATGGATGCGTGTCTGGCATGTGGTGTGGACTATATTGACACCGCAAATTATGAGCCAGAGGATACTGACGATCCAGAGTGGAGAGCCATCTACGAAAAGCGCTGCAAGGAAGAAGGCTTTACTGCATATTTTGATTATTCCTGGCAGTGGGCTTATAAGGAGCGCTTTGAGAAGGCAGGTCTGACTGCACTTCTTGGAACTGGATTTGACCCGGGTGTAACAAGCGTTTTCAGTGCGTATGCATTAAAGCATTATTTCGATGAGATCGAGACCATCGACATCTTAGACTGCAACGGCGGCGATCACGGCTATCCATTTGCAACCAACTTCAATCCGGAGATCAACTTAAGAGAGGTTTCCGCAAACGGTTCCTACTGGGAGAATGGCCACTGGGTAGAGACAAAGCCGATGGAGATCAAGCGTGTCTATGATTTCCCGCAGGTTGGCGAGAAGGATATGTATCTGCTGCATCATGAGGAGATCGAGTCTCTTGCAAAGAACATTCCAGGCGTAAAGCGCATTCGTTTCTTCATGACCTTTGGACAGAGCTACTTAACTCATATGAAGTGTCTGGAAAATGTTGGAATGCTGTCCACCTCACCGATCAACTTTGAGGGAAAAGAGATTGTTCCGATTCAGTTTTTAAAGGCACTGCTGCCAGATCCGGCATCCTTAGGACCAAGAACTGTAGGAAAGACGAACATCGGCTGTATCTACACCGGAATTAAGGATGGCAAGAAAAAGACCATCTACATCTACAATGTATGCGATCATCAGGAGTGCTATCGCGAGGTTGGTTCTCAGGCAATCTCCTATACCACAGGTGTTCCGGCGATGATCGGAACTGCACTTGTCATGGACAAGGTATGGAAGAAGCCGGGCGTATTTAACGTAGAGGAGTTTGATCCAGATCCATACATGGATATGTTAAATCGCTATGGTCTGCCGTGGGTAGTGGATGAAAATCCGCAGATCGTGGAGTAAGAAAATTATGTGGGAAAATGTGAGAACACCAGCCTATGTGGTCGATGAAAAAAAGCTTCGGGAAAATTTGGAGTGTCTGCACCGCGTTGAGGTGGAGACCGGCTGCCACATCCTTCTTGCACAGAAAGCATTTTCCATGTTTCGTGTTTACGGGCTGATCGGGTCGTACTTAAGTGGTACGACCGCCAGCGGCCTGTATGAGGCAAGACTTGGATACGAGGAAATGAAAAAAGAAAATCATGTCTTTGCGCCAGCTTACAAGACAGAAGATATGAAAGAGCTTGTCACAATCTGTGATCATATCATTTTTAATTCCTTTGCACAGTTTGAAAAGCACAAAGAAATCATAACTGCATACAATAACAGTCAGAAAGAAAATGGCCGCCGCGTCAGCATCGGAATGCGTGTCAATCCGGAGTATTCCACGCAGGAGGGCCATGCAATTTACGATCCATGTGCGCCAGGCTCCCGTCTTGGTGTGGTGCGCGCAAAATTCCCTGAGGAACTTCCAGAGGAAATCGAAGGACTTCATATGCATACGCTCTGTGAGCAGGATTCTGACGATTTGGAGGGCACCTTCAACTCATTTGAGCAGTCCTTTGGATCGTATTTAAAGAAGATCAAGTGGCTGAACCTTGGCGGCGGTCATCATATTACAAGACCAGACTATGACATTAATCGTCTGATTCGCTTAATCAAGCGAATTAAGGACACCTACCATCTGGAGGTCTATTTAGAGCCGGGCGAGGCAATCGCGCTCAATGCAGGCTATCTGATCACAGAGGTTCAGGACATCGTAGACAATGGTCTTCCCATTTTGATATTGGATGCGTCCGCGGCGTGTCATATGCCAGACGTGCTGGAAATGCCGTATCGTCCGCCGCTTCAGGGCGGAGATGAGGCCGGAAAGAAGCCGTATACCTATCGCCTTTCTTCTATGACCTGTCTCGCAGGAGATGTGATCGGCGATTACAGCTTTGATCATCCGATTCAGGTAGGTGATCGCCTTGTATTTGAAGATATGGCGATTTATTCCATGGTAAAAAATAATACCTTTAATGGAATTGGGTTGCCGGATATTTGCCTGCTGCATGAGGATGGCACAATCGAGACGGTAAAGCGTTTCGGGTATGAAGATTTCAAAAATAGACTTTCTTAATAAGCAGAAAGGAACTGGATATATGAAACTTACAAATAAAACCCCGCGCGAAGACGGCTTCTACATGCCGGGTGAGTTTGAGCCGCATCAAGGCTGCATTTTGATCTGGCCGGAGCGCCCCGGCTCATGGGGCTATGGGGCAGAGGCTGCTGGAAATGCATTTGTATCGGTAATCAAAGCGATTGCGCAGAGCGAAAAAGTCTATGTTGCAGTCACGAAAAAGACACTTCTGATCGCCCAGAAAAAGCTGTTTGGAAAAGAAGCAAACTTGAATTCATTGCAGAATATGACCCAAGGCAATATTGAACTATTCTTTGCTGAGACCGATGATGCATGGGCAAGAGATGTAGCTCCTACCTTTGTCAAATCAAATGCACAGAAGCCTGCAAACTCAGATCACAATGTAAGCTCCGTTCGCGGTTCTGTTATCCGCGCCGTAAACTGGGAATTTAATGCATGGGGCGGCGAGGTGGATGGCCTGTATGCTTCATGGGAAAAGGATAATGCATTCGCCAGCACATTTGCCGATCATTTCGGCTTTGACTGGTATGATGCTGCACCATTTGTGTTAGAAGGCGGTTCCATTCACAGCGATGGAGAAGGTACACTTTTGACAACGGAGAGCTGTCTGTTAAGCGCTGGACGAAATCCAAACCTTTCAAGAGAACAGATCGAAGAGGAGTTATCCCGTTTTCTTGGAATCAAGAAGGTTTTGTGGCTTCCGCGAGGCATTTATCAGGACGAGACAAACGAGCATGTAGACAATGTGTGTGCGTTCCTTCGTCCCGGCGAAGTGGTGCTTGCATGGACAGACAATCCAGAGGATCCACAGTATGAGCTGTCAAATCAAAGTCTGTCCTATCTGGAAAATGTGCGTGATGCAAAAGGACGCAAGCTGATCGTTCATAAGCTTCCAATTCCAGATCATCCGATTTGCATTACGAAGGAAGATTTGGACGGTTATACTTTCGAGGAAGGTGAGGATATGCGTGAGGTTGGAGAGCGCCTTGCGGCATCGTATGTCAATTTTTATTTTTCCAATGATGCGATTATTTTGCCAGTATTTGGCGGGGAAAATAAAGAAAGCGATGAGCGTGCTGTAAAACTGATGCAGCAGTGGAATCCAGATCGGAAGGTAATTCCAGTTTTTGCGAGAGATATTTTGACAGGCGGCGGAAACATTCACTGCATTACACAGCAGATTCCAAGATGATTGAGACTCGATAAAGATTGGTAAAGAAAGGAAAATTAAGGAAAATTCATGAGTAAAATAAAAGTGGCAGCAATCCAGATGAAATGCAGCACAAATCCAGAAGAGAGTCTTGCGCATGCAGAAGAAATGGTCAGAGAGGCTGCGGCAAACGGCGCCAATGTGATTCTGCTTCCAGAGCTGTTTGAGCGCGAGTATTTCTGTCAGCAGCGCCGTTATGATTTCTACCAGTACGCACAGACAGTAGAAGAAAATAAAGCGGTTCAAATGGGCAAGCGCCTTGCAAAAGAGTTACAAGTTGTCCTTCCAATCAGCTTTTATGAGAAGGATGTCAACAACCTATATAATTCCGTGGCATGTATCGATGCAGATGGAACACTGCTTGGCGTATATCGAAAGACACATATTCCGGATGATCATTATTATCAGGAAAAGTTTTATTTCACGCCGGGCGATACTGGTTTCAAGGCATTCAAGACACAGTTTGGAACAATCGGTGTCGGCATTTGCTGGGATCAGTGGTTCCCGGAGACCGCACGCAGCATGGCACTGTTAGGTGCAGAAATTTTGCTTTACCCGACCGCCATCGGCTCCGAGCCAATTTTAGAGTGTGACAGCATGCCACACTGGAGACGTGTCATGCAGGGGCATGCGGCAGCAAATTTGATGCCAGTCATTGCCGCAAACCGCATCGGAACAGAGAACGTAGAGCCATGTGAGGAAAATGGAGGTCAGACCTCTTCTCTTATTTTCTATGGCTCCTCCTTTGTAGCAGACGAGACTGGAGAACTGATCTGTTCGGCATCCCGCGATCAGGAAGAGATTCTTTATGGTGAGTTTGATTTAACTGAGCTCGCACAGAAGCGCCTCGAGTGGGGACTTTTCCGCGATCGAAGGCCGGAAATGTACGGCATTATAGTGGGGAGAAAGTGATCGTGATGATGGTTTGCATATTATAACATAAATTAGCGCCCCGACGAGTATTTTGTCGAGGCGCTTTTGCAAAATTGTCGGGGGCATGAACATCATCACAAAAATTTCACAAAACAAGTCATGTTTCTTGTTGACAGATAAAATAATAAATGTTATAGTACATATAGAGCAGAAAGACGTTAATCGTATTCTGCCACTTATATAATAGTTAATATGCCAGTGCGAAAATCTTTTTGTTTAAAAGAATTAGCACGATTGAAGCACTATACAAAAAAGGAGATGAGGTATTTGCTAAAGAGCTTCAAGACGGAAATCAATCCCACATTGGAGCAGAGAACAAAGATCAATAAAACGATTGGAACCTGCCGATATCTATACAATTTTTATCTTTCTTATAACTTGAAGCGTTATGAGCAGGGAGAAAAATTTATGAGTGGAAAGTCCTTTAGCGTATGGCTGAATAATGAATATTTGCCGACACATCCTGAATATTCATGGATAAAGGAAGTTAGCTCAAAGGCAGTAAAGTATGCAATTGAATGTGGGTGTACCGCATTTACAAGATTTTTTGAGCATCAGAGTGGATTTCCAAATTTCAAAAAGAAAGACACTTCAGATGTTAAAATGCATTTTGTGAAGAATAATCCGAAGGACTGCTTTTGTGAGCGACACCGAATTAATATTCCAACACTTGGCTGGGTACGGCTAAAGGAAAAGGGATATCTGCCAACAACGAAAGATGGTTGGCGAATTCGAAGTGGTACTATTTCGAAAAAAGCGGGGCGATTTTATGTATCTGTTCTAGTGGATGTTCCGGATTTGCCAGTCAAGCAGAAAAAAGATCAAGCTGAAGGAATAGGAATTGATCTTGGACTAAAAGAGTTTGCCGTTCTTTCAAATGGTAAAACTTATAAAAACATTAATAAAACAAGCCGAATAAAAAAGCTTGAGAAACAGTTAAGACGGGCCCAGCGTTGTCTGTCTCGTAAATATGAAAATTTAAAGAAAATGAGGAAAGGAGAGTCTACTCAAAGGGCAAATATACAAAAACAAAAGCTTAGGGTACAAAAACTTCATCAGAGAATCAACCAGATTCGAACCGATTACATTAATCAGACAATTGCAACGATTGTGAAAACCAAGCCATCGTATCTAACGATTGAAGATTTGAATGTAAAAGGAATGATGAAGAATCGTCATCTTTCGAAAGCAGTGGCTTCACAGAAATTTTATGAGTTTCGAGAAAAACTTGTGAAAAAGTGTCATGAAGAAGGAATTGAGTTGAGAATGGTAAGTAGATGGTATCCATCTTCGAGAATATGTCATAGTTGTGGATGTATCAAGAAAGATTTAAAACTTTCAAACCGAACTTACAGATGCAGTTGTGGTTATAGAGAAGATCGTGATATCAATGCGGCACTTAATTTGAAAGATGCAATAACTTACGAAATTGCATAATCGAACGCAATCGTAAGTATGTACCCAGGGCTATCTGGGGAATTCACGACTGTGGAGTGTACAAGAACTTGTGAGTAGATAGAACTTTGGTTCATCAAAAGCATACACGATGAAGCAGTAAGTAGTGTTTGTGAGAACCTACAATTCTCAATATGAGTATATTTACACATATTTTGAGTAGCAGTGAGAGCTGTGAAGAGAGATTACTATGAAGTATTAGGCGTCAGCCAAAGTGCAGACGCATCTGCAATAAAGAAAGCATATCGAAAGCTCGCAAAGAAGTATCATCCAGACAGCAATGTCGGTGATGCATCGGCAGCAGAGCATTTTAAGGAAGTAAATGAGGCTTATGATGTCCTCGGTGACGAGAAAAAGCGTAATCTTTACGATCAATATGGTCATGCGGCCTTCGAAGAAGGCTTTGGCCAGGGTGCAAATGGTTACTCCGGTGGTTATTCCGGTGGAGCAAGTGGCTTTGGTGGAAACGGAGGTTTCGGCGGCTTTTCAGGTTTTGGAAATGCTGGTTCCAATGGCGGCTATCAGGAGTTCCATTTTAATGGAAATGATGCCGACATGGATGATCTGTTAAAGAATTTGTTCGGAGGCGGCCACTTTAGCGGCGGATTTGGTTCTAGTTCAGGTTCAGGCAGCTCAGGCAGACGTAGCTATTCATCCAGCGGCTTTAACTCTAGTGGCTTCGGTTCTGGCTTTGGTCAGGGTGCAAATGGAAATGGCTATAGCAGCTATTCAGACTTTGGATCCGACTACGGAGCAGGCGCAGGTTCTTCCTCTGGTTTTGGTAGTGACGCAGGAGCCGATTTCCTCGATGTCAACGCAGAAGTTACGGTCAGCTTTGACGAGGCAGCCTTTGGTGCAAACAAGAGAATTCGCTTACAGGGATCCGATGGCAAGACACAGACACTTGAAATCAAGATTCCGGCAGGTATCGACTCCGGCAAGACGATTCGTCTGAAGGGAAAGGGCAGTATCGGTCGAAACGGTCGTACCGGCGATCTGTTATTAAAGGTTACCGTACAGGATAAGCCAGGTTTCCGTCGTGAGGGAATGGATGTCTACACCACTGTGCAGATTCCATTTACCACAGCTGTATTTGGCGGCGAGGCACGTATTCAGACCATTCACGGCGATGTCATCTGCAAGATCAAACCGGGTACCCAGTCTGGCAGCAAGATTCGTTTAAGAGGCAAGGGCATCGTCTCCATGAAGGACGCAAAAGTCTTTGGTGATCAGTATACAGTTGTCGAGATTCAGGTACCGACAACACTCACGCCGCAGGCCGCAAGGAAGCTGCGTGAATTTGAAACTGAGTATGCGAAGGCCTCCGGGAGTACATCAAACGGCTTTCATGCCGCGTAATGCTTTCGATAAAAATTGACAGAAAAAGCTCTCATCATTCAAACAGATTGATGAGAGTTTTTTGTTGCTTTATGGAAATGGTTCCGCTATAATAGTACTGTTTATGTAAAGGAGGAGAAAACATGTCAATGCAGATCGTGTTTGAACAGATTCTTGTCATTTTCGGCTATATAATCGTCGGATATGCGGCAGGAAAGCTGAAAATCATCAACAAGGAGCAGCAGCGTTATCTTTCAAAGCTGATTTCATCGCTCATACTTCCATTTACAGTGCTTTCAGCCAGCAGCATGCAGGTAAATGGACGTGATCTTATTAACATAGCAGAGGCAGTCGCACTGCTGTTTGGATGTCTGGCACTCACATCGGCAGGTGTGTTGGCATATGCGAAGATCAAAAAACTGCCAGATGAAAAGAAAGCAGCATATACAGGACTGTGTACCTATCCAAATTGCACATTCATCGGAATGCCGCTTTGCATCGCACTTATGGGTGAGTGGGGTACGCTTTACGGCGCAGCAGGAATCATTTCATTTAATATGCTTTTTTTTACACTTCAGATTTCTCTGTTTACCAGACAAAAATTTCATCCAAAAGTATTTTTGACACCATTAAATATCAGTACGCTGGTAATGATATTGATGCTTATATTCCATGTGCAGTTTCCAACCCCGCTTCAGACTGTATGCTCCAATATAGGAGGCATCACTACACCGCTTGCACTTATCATTGTAGGTGTTATGTTGGCAGACGGAAATCTGTCAGAGATCATAACAGAGAAGCGATCCTATGTGATATCACTGATAAGAAATATCATTTGCCCGCTTGTCATGCTTGCTATTATGGCAGTGCTTCCGCTTGACCAGAATCTTAGAATGGCAGTGCTGATCTATGTGGCATGCCCTGTCGCAAATCTGACGAGCGTATATGCTATTCAATGTGATATGGAGCCGGCATTGTGCGCAAAAGCAACAATTTTGTCAACAATTCTTTTTATCGTGACAATACCGGCAATCATATGGCTCGGACAGATGGTTTACGGATTTTAACCGAATCAAGTAAGTCCCATGCTTCAATTGCAAAAATCAGCCCAACTAACGTGTTAATTTTTTAATAAAAAGACCAAAAATACGCAAAAAGTCTTGTTCAATTGGTTAAAAAAGCAATTGACTTTTTGCATAAATTCTGGAATAATATAGATAGATTGGGGTGATTTTTGGAGATACCCAAAAGACGCCAATTGTACAAATGTACAGATATTAAGAAAAGAGAGGTTAATGTAAAATGGCAAAAGTGGATTTAAGCCAGTATGGTATTACTGGAACTACAGAAGTTGTATACAATCCTTCTTATGAAGATCTGTTTGCAGAGGAGACAAAGCCAGAGTTAGAAGGCTATGAGAAGGGACAGGTTACCGAACTGGGTGCTGTTAATGTCATGACTGGTATTTACACCGGACGTTCTCCTAAGGATAAGTTCATCGTTATGGATGAGAATTCCAAGGATACTGTATGGTGGACCTCTGATGAGTATAAGAACGACAACCATCCGGCTAGCGAAGAGGCATGGGCAGCTGTTAAAAAGATCGCTCAGGAAGAACTTTCCAACAAGAAGCTGTATGTCGTAGATGCATTCTGCGGTGCAAACAAGGATACCAGAATGGCAGTTCGTTTCATCGTAGAGGTTGCTTGGCAGGCTCATTTCGTAACCAACATGTTCATCCGTCCTACAGAGGAAGAGCTTAAGGATTTCAAGCCAGATTTCGTTGTTTACAACGCATCTAAGGCTAAGGTTGAGAACTACAAGGAGCTGGGTCTGAATTCTGAGACAGCTGTTGTATTCAACATCACAAGCCATGAGCAGGTTATCATCAACACATGGTACGGCGGTGAGATGAAGAAAGGTATGTTCTCCATGATGAACTACTTCCTTCCATTAAAGGGTATGGCTTCCATGCACTGCTCCGCTAACACCGATATGAACGGTGAGAATACCGCTATCTTCTTTGGTCTGTCTGGAACAGGTAAGACCACTCTGTCTACCGACCCGAAGCGTCTCCTGATTGGTGATGACGAGCACGGATGGGATGACAACGGCGTATTCAACTTCGAGGGTGGATGCTACGCAAAGGTTATCAACCTGGATAAGGATTCCGAGCCGGATATCTACAATGCAATCAAGAGAAACGCTCTTCTTGAGAACGTTACTGTTGATGAGAATGGCAAGATCGACTTCACTGATAAGAGCGTAACCGAGAATACTCGTGTATCTTATCCGATCGACCACATCGAGAAGATCGTTCGTCCGATCTCTGCTGCTCCGGCTGCAAAGAACGTTATCTTCCTGTCTGCAGATGCATTCGGTGTACTGCCGCCAGTATCTATTCTGACTCCAGAGCAGACAAAGTACTACTTCCTGTCTGGTTTCACCGCTAAGTTAGCTGGTACCGAGCGTGGTATCACTGAGCCGACCCCAACCTTCTCCGCTTGCTTCGGACAGGCATTCCTTGAGCTGCATCCGACCAAGTACGCAGAAGAGCTGGTTAAGAAGATGGAGAAGAGCGGTGCAAAGGCATATCTGGTAAATACCGGATGGAATGGTACCGGAAAGCGTATCTCCATTAAGGATACTCGTGGTATCATCGATGCAATTCTGGATGGTTCCATCACAACTGCACCTACAAAGAAGATCCCGATGTTCGACTTCGAGGTTCCGACCGCACTTCCGGGTGTTGATCCGCAGATCCTTGATCCTCGTGACACCTATGCTGATGCTTCTGAGTGGGAGGCAAAGGCAAAGGATCTGGCAAGCCGTTTCGTAAAGAACTTCAAGAAGTATGAGGGCAACGAGGCTGGTAAGGCTTTAGTAGCTGCAGGTCCGAAGGCTGAATAATTCGAGCTTCGAATTTAAAATTCAGAATTCAAAAATCAATGATTTGAGTGAGATCCCATTGAATGAGATTAAATTCAGATCAAACCAAACAAAATAACGATAGGTTAATTGGGCAATTAATTGACTAAGGTAAGGCGGGTCATGCGTATGCATGGCTCGTTTTTTCATAACTGGGAGGCATTTATGGAGAAGAACCAAAATAACGAAGCAAAAATAATAAGCCAGTTAAAAAAGCTTACGGAGCAGCAACAAATCGAAGCTTGCGTCTATATGTACGAGAATATGCGTGACCGAGAACGAGAAAAATTCGATTCGATATTAAGTAAATATTTGAAAAATTTGGCACGTATAAAGGATAATACAAATGGAAATTCAAATGTCGCTGCTATGAGTTTGAAAGAAAGAACATCGTGGAAAGAGGACAGTATTAAGCTTCTTGAATCAATTGAGAATGGAGAATATATACTTCAAGGAAGCATTGAATACGATTATGGATATGATTATTACGATGATGCTGGGGAGACTTCTTATGAGGATCCGGACGAGATAACAGATAAAATCATGCAAATCATATTTTTTGCAAATGGTTGCTTTCAGGCAGGCTATTATCAGGATGCCCGTGATCTTTATGATCGTCTGTGGGAGTTAACGGTTACGGCTGATGTGGAAGATTACGGTGAAGAATCTCTTACATTGAATGAGTTGGTTCAAAATCAGTTATTGGCGGCAGATTTGAACCAGATGGCAGAATACACGTTATATGCCGATTATCAGGTGAGAGAGCCAGACGAACGAGTCGAGGATATGTACCAATATTTTCGTTATCCCGTTTTTGACAATATTTCCATGGAAAAGGCATTGGCATCTGGAAAAGACAAATTGGAAGATACGGAGTTGTTCTGGAAAGAATGGATTGAATTTTTATCATCCAAGGATGGAAGAACGGAGACACGACTGATAGAGGAAGCGGCACTGTATTGTGGTGGTTGCGAGTTACTGGAGAAAGTCGCAGAGAAAAATTATCGTTTGCATCCTCAGATAGTCTTGGATGCAATGGAGACATACAAAAATGCTGCACTTTACGAAAAAATGGGACGCTGCGGAGAAAAGGCAATAAAGCAAATGAATTCGGAATATTGCATTCGAAGTCAAATTGCAAAACAGACTGCGCTTGCATATGAGTATCAGAACAAGAAATACGATCAGGGAATCATCTGGCAGGAGATATTTCGCTCAGACTCGACAATTACGAATTTACTATTCTTTCTTGCTGCAGATCCAAAACGTGTAAAAAATTACACTGTTTACAAAAATGACGGTAAAGTGATGAACATTCAAAACAACAGAGAACTTCAAAGAAATCAGATTAGTAAAAATCAATATGTGCCATTACGGCTTTTGACGGGCGGCTTTGGTGAGGTTGAAACCTATTGTAAACGTTACAAAGCCTCTATAGGATGGACAGGAAGCTTCATGAAAAAGACGATTGCACTGTTCCTTCTTCTTCTTTATCAGGAAAAGACACTTCGGACGGCAACAAGCAGGCTGCTTTTCCAGATTGACTTTGAGGAAGTGGGAGAGGAAAAACAGGTAAATTTGGAAAAGCAGATTTACAAAGAAAGCAGAAGTAAGGATGTAAGTGCATTGTGGATACTGCTTTTGAAATGGAAGGAACAATATCCGATGGAACTCGATGAACGAAAACAGCATCTTGCATGGATTAAGAAATTAATGAAGGATCGAGCGGACGCAATTGTAGGAAATGCCTATAGGGGAAAATATCGGGAAACAGCGATGTATCTTTGTGCAATTGGTGAAGTTGAGGAATCGTTTGGAACTGTAAATGCAAAGGGCCGCATTCAACAGGAATATAAATCAAAGTTTCCAAGACATCGTGCATTTCATAGTGATATGAGTGAGTTTTGCAAAGGATAAAGCGGCTTGGAGACCTGAAAACGCAACTATTAACAGGTAATTGATAAAATATATAGGAGAGGGATAAAAAGTGAAGAAAATACAAAAACGCTATCCGATTCTAGCCGCGATCATCCTGTTACTTGCAGGGTACTTTGGCTGGTACGAAAATGATCAAAGCCAAGATAATTTATTTGGGCAAGCAGGACAAGTTGTTCAGGAGGCACAGTCATCTCAAGCAGAGAAGGTTGGTCAGTCTGTACAAGCCGGGCAGTCCACACTTACATTTCGTAGTGACGCACTTCGAGAGGAACATTATCAAAAACATGGCATTGAGATGGGCTTTGCATCAGCCAAGGAGTATGAAAAAGCCGCATCGGCAGTTGTGTCCGACAGCAGAGCACTCTATAAGCTGGAAAAAGAAGATGACGATGATGTTTATTATATAGAAGAAACAAATGAATTTGTGATTGTCTCTACGGATGGATATATTCGTACCTATTTTTATCCGAGGGATGGGATACGATATTTTGATAGGCAGTAAAATTTATAAGAGGCAAAAATATTAGACAAAAAGCGTTAAGAAACGAAAAAAGTTGTTTCTTAACGCTTTTTATGCTGTCAGGGTTTCTTTTCCGGATTCATTATGTCAAGAAGAGAAGAGTTTTGTTCACTTGAAAATAGATTGATTAGTTGATAAAGAACATTTTTCTGATCAGGCTTAAGTTGACCAATCTCTATTGATTCAGAACCAGAAATACCAAGAATATAGTCAGAGGTTACATGGAAAATGTGTGTCAGTTCTACAAGGTTTTCAGTAGATGGAGAAGAAATTCCCATTTCCCAGGCATTAACACAGGCACGGGTGACGGAAAGCTTTGCGGCAAGAGCTGCTTGGGTGTAACCATTTTTTTCGCGAAGTTCTTTAATACGTTCGCTTGTTGATAAAATCATAATCGACTCGGCTCCTTTTGCAGTCTGATAGTAATTATGTGATATAATATTTACATTTAGTATAACAGATAAGAAGTAAGAATAAATTATCTTAAATGATAAGTATAATATCTAAAAATGGACAAAAACGAAAAGAGGAAAATAAAATGTAAAGCACAAATCTCTTAAAAGATAAAATAAATTGACATACCGTATAAACAAGTGTATACTTTGGGTAAGAAAATGTCTCTGCGACGTTTCTGAGAAAGGAACGAATTAGACGGTTAGAGAGAATATTTTAATGATGAGGAGAAAGCAATGGCAAGAGTTTATGTTAGAATGGGTTCGGACAGTACTGGGAGTATTTACTGCAATTCTGATGGAAAGTATATCCGAGTTGGTGACTCAAGAAGTGACGGAATTATGTACAATATAGATGGAAAGTATATCCGAGAAGGTAATGATGGTAATGGGGAGATTATGTTCAATATTGATGGAAATTACATAAGAATAGGAGCTTCTCAAGACGGCGTAATAGGGTATATTATAGACGGAAATTATATTCGGTATGGAGATTATAATGATAGACGCATTGTGTATAATCTTACAGAAACGTCTCGAGCATCGGGATGTTTTATAACTACCGCATGCATAAAATCTAGAGGATTGCCTGTAGATTGCTATGAATTGGAAACACTTAGAAAATTTAGGGATAATTGGGTATCAAAACATGAAAATGGTCCAGCAGAAATAGGTATATATTATGAGATTGCTCCTAAAATTGTAGAAAAATTGGATCGCCTTTCCAATGCAAAAGAAATCTATGAGCAAATTTATCAAGAGGTAGTCTTGAAATGTGTCCGATTAATTGAAGAAGGAAAGGAGGAAGATGCATATTCATTATACAAGAATGCATCTTTCGATCTTAAGAAATATACAGATGCATTGTGATCAGAGGAATATAAGTTGATGGGATTCGTGTCTAGAATTAGTGAGGTCACAAAGTTTGAAATTTAACTAGTTGACAAAATGAAAGGGCAAACAGCAAAATTTGCACTATCAAAAAAGATAAAATAGATTGACATAGAGCAAATCGCGGTATATAATTTGTCTTAAGAAAGTACTTTTAGCTTTCTGAAGAAAGGAGAATAGAGTATGTTTTTTACAAGAACAGATGTAGCAGAGCTTAACAACTCAGTAGGAGAAATGCAGAGAAAGTACGGAACCTGTAAATCAGTAAGAATGGCAGAAGCATTTAATAATACCTGTGATAAGTGGGATTGTCCTATTAAATGTTATTGTGCTCAATCGGAAAAAGACTCATAATTAGGTCTGGGGGGGATTTTTAAATCCCCCTTTTTTGGCAGTAGATGTAGCGCGTGTTGCATATAATTAATATTATAAAAATACGGTATGGGGGGAGAAAATGAAAAAACGAATGCAGATATCACTGATTATTACAGAATCGTGCCCATTAGCATGTAGTTATTGCTATGAAATACATAAGGCAAACCAAAAAATGACATTTGAGAAAGCAAAGGAACACATTGACAGAGAATTTGCTGAATTGGATGAAGATGCAGAAATAAATATAGAATTTTTTGGTGGAGAGCCATTTTTAAATTTTGAATTGATAGAACAAGTGGTAGATTATGTTGAAGAGCAGTATCCGAAACGTATGGTTACATATAATACCACAACAAGTGGTGTAATTCTTACAGATCATATTAAGAAATGGTTGTCAGATCATAGAAGACATTTCTATGCAGCATTGTCACTTGATGGTGTTAAGGAAGCACATGATAAGAATCGTGTATTTGCAAGAAACAAAAAGGGCACATTCGATAGCATTGATCAAGAGTTCTTTTTGGAAATGTATCATCCGTTGCCGGTGAAGGCAACGATTGCACCAAACTGTTTGGAACAAATGGCGGAGAGTGTCATTTATTTGCTAGAAAAAGGATTTCAGGTTGATGCAACTCTGGCAATGGGGGATATTGATTGGTCGGATTCAAAAAATGTTGATGTTCTTATTAGAGAATTGGATAAACTCATAAAATATTATGGTGAGCATCCAGAAACAGAAGTAATAAGAATGCTTAATATACCGTTTGAGGCATTATTATTGGAAAAAAAGGAAAATGCAAGGTATTGTGGAGCAGGCCTTAGAATTCATTGCTACACAGGAACAGATGATTATTGGACACCTTGTCAAGGATTTTCGAAAATAACGGTAGGACAAGACGTCTCTTTACAATATGCAGGAGAAACTTTTGAGAACTATATTGAACCGGAGTCAGTATGTAAAAGGTGTCCTTTGAATAATGTCTGTTCAAGATGCTGGGGAACAAATTTGGCAGCGACTGGTTCCATTCATAAACCAGATCCTTGGCTGTGTGTGATTAATCGTATTATGCTTCAGGCTGGAAGTAAAATTCGTTACGATAAAATAATGAAAAAGCCAAAGGAGGAGTGGGGAGAAGCAGAATATCAGATTTTAAAATGTATATCAATTATTATGGATGTAGCAGAAAATTCAGATATTGAGTATCTGTCAGATTCGATTGGCAAATAGTGTTAATTGGTTTTACAAATAAAGAATTTAAATGTTTTCGCAAAATGTTTCATTTTGCAGTGAGTGATTTTTTAGGAGGAAAGAAAAATGTATGATTTTATAAAAAAATTACAGAGTCAAACTTACTCGTCCAAAGAAGCTGCTAATAATCAGATAACAAGAGAAAAAACAAATGGAGCAGGAAAGAAGGCAAGCAATAGTGATCAAAAGATTAGGACTCGTGACAACGGTCGTTGTCGATAGGAGTGCATTATGCCGATCAACAGAAGAGTAATAGAGGGAAGCAGTGTTTCGCAAAATCCACTGCCTCCTCAAAATTCAAATCCGAAGGTGACACTTCAAGGGGAATTTCGAAAGCAAAGAGGAAAATTCTCACTTGATGAAAATATATTAAGTAAGCATACCTTGTTTGTGGGTGGTACTGGATGTGGAAAAACAACATTATTTTATCATTTTGTAAAGCAATTGCGACAGACGTTGACAAATGATGATGTAATGGTCATTTTTGATAGTAAGGGGGATTTTCATTCAAAGTTTTTCAGGCAGGGAGACTTTATAATAGGAAATTCTTCTCAATATCAAAAAGAGTCACAGCGCTGGAATATATTCAAGGAGATATTGGCAGATGGATGGAATGAGAGTGTATATGGATTAAATATTCAGGAAATATGTCGTTCACTTTTTGAAGAAAAAGTAAAACAGAATTCCTCAAATGCATTTTTTCCCAATGCGGCGAGAGATCTGCTATCATCAATTATAGAGTGTCTCATTCGGGCTGGGGCACGAGATCGCGATACTAGACAAGCTATGTTTTTTAATGATGAACTGAGAAAATTACTAGATGGATGTGACATCGATGAGATTTTGGATATCTTAAAGGATTACCCAGACATGAGAGGTGTTATGTCATATATCCAAGATCAAGGCAGTCAGGCAATGGGTGTTTTAGCGGAGATGTTTTCGGTTGTCAGAGATTTATTTATTGGTATTTTTTCGGACAAAGGATATTTCTCTATGAGGCAATTTGTTCGAAATAAAGGTGGAAAGGTATTGTTTATCGAATATGATTTGTCGATTGGTTCTGTATTGACACCAATTTATCGGTTGCTATTTGATCTAGCTCTCAAAGAAGCATTAGGAAGAAGTTCGGCTCAAAAAGGAAATGTGTATTTGATTTGTGATGAATTTAAATTAATTCCGCATTTACAGCACATAGAGGATGGTGTCAATTTTGGACGAAGTCTTGGGGTGAAGATCTTTGCAGGACTACAGAGTATTGAGCAGCTTTATGAAATTTACGGAGAAAGTCGTGGAAAAAACATTGCGGCTGGTTTTTCCTCAATCTTTGCATTTAAAGCAAATGATGTTACAACGAGACGGTATCTTTCAGACTTGTATGGAAGCAATTACACGATCGAACAGTTTATGATGAATAACCGTTACGAGGAGGAAAAAAGAATTGGTCGAGTGATTGAAGACTGGGATATGTCAAGATTACAGGTTGGTGAAGCGATAGTTTGTCTGCCATTTACAGAACCCTTTCAATTCAGATTTGATCCATACTAAGCACAAAAGAAGGGAGGATATTATGTGCGAGGAATTTTATCGGACACACTTGCCCAAAATACAACAGCACCTATATAAAGTAATATACCATGAGCTACTGCGATGTAATAAACAAATTTCTGTTTGTGGTTCATTGGAGACTATAAAAAGTATTTATGAGGCTGTGTTAGATGATCATCCGGAATTATTCTTCGTGGATACATCAAGAGTCACATTTTCTTATGGAACATATTTCTGTATAATCACCGTTAGATATGTGTATTCAAAAGAACAAATACAGAAAATAAATACAGTAATACAGCAAGGGATTGACGGTGTTGCACAAAAGGCATGTAGGGAAAATAGCACAGCTGTAATGGTTATAAAATATATTCATGATTATATAATCAGAACGGTGCGTTATGATATGGAATCGTTTGAACGAGGAGTAACACAGATTGAAAACCAAAATATTGTTGGTGTATTTTTAAATCATAAGGCAGTATGTGAAGGTATTGCAAAAAGTGTACAGCTTCTCTTAAACAGGTGTGGGATTTTGTGCAGCCTTGTAAAGGGAAAGTTAGTGACAACTTTGAGAAAATCTGATCACGCATGGAACATCGTGAACATAGACGGAAAATGGTATCATTTGGATGTTACGTTGGATATCGGAATGTCACAACAAAATCCATTGTATATTGGATATGATTATTTCAATCTAGATGATAAAACGATAAAAAGGGATCACGATGAGTATCAGCTTCCGGTAAAATGTGAAGGTTATCAGTATAATTATTTTCATATAGCCAAAGCAGCGATTGACGACATCATGTATCTGGAACGCTATTTGGGCGTAGGAATAGATCGAAAGTATAAACGCCTGTACTTTCAAGTTCAGTCGGATGGAATACGAGAAGAAATAGTAGAACAGATGATTCAAAAGAAATTATCCAACACGACGGCATATGGCAGTGTGCGTTGGACAATTCGAAAGAATGAATATCAAAAGATTTATGAAATTCGATTGGAGTGATTGTATGAATGAGCATTGGGGAGAAAAGTGGAAACTGGAACGTTATCTGCAGACAATTCGGTTGGATTATGATGAGGATATCTGGGAAGAAATTCGACAATATTGTTGGAAGCTTTTTTCAAAAAAGTCGGTTACTCAGGAGGAGTTGCATTTACTAGTAAGTTTGCTTAGTAGAAAATCGAAAAGAAAAATGGTGGCAGAACCAACCGAATGGGAAGATCAGATTTTAGATAATCAAGATAATACTGTTCAGAAAGATTGTTGGAAGTACGAGGAAGAAGATACCATGATTCGAAAAATAATGTTGGGCAGAGTTCAGTTTGAACTTTATCTTCTATTTGAAGGCTTTTTGCCGGAGAGAGAATGTAATGTTCGAAAAAATAAAAAAGAACGCTCATGGAGCCGAATATAAACGTATAGAGGAGGGATTGATATGCTTCGATTAATTTTTATGTTGATTGTTCAACTGTTGAATCTATTTTTTGCGTTGCTGCGGGGAATATGGAACGGGACATGTGGACTGATTAATCTTTTGACTGGAAATACGGTAGAGGGAAGAAATCAAAGAAGAAAAGGAATTAAAGAATATCAACCTTCTGAAATTGGTGGTTTCTTTCAGGAAAATGATGATTTGGATAATATGATTATTTCAGGTGGAACAAAAGAAAAGCGAGTAGAAGCAATGGAAGCATATATTAATTTGAGCTGCTATTGTGATAGTGCAGTATTGATTCTCCACGCAAATGATTATGAACTGGAAAAGACAATTGAGCAAAAATACGGAGGCACAGGACGGCTTGTTATCATCAATGGAAAAAATCCATGTTTTGACCCATTTTATGGATTGAGTTCGAAAGAGATTGGCCAGTTGATAAAAGAGTCAGCTGATAAGGATGATGACATGAGGGCAAATGTATTAACATATTTGGATGGTTTGACTGAGTATCTTTATGCAAAGAAAGTAAAGCCAAGTTATGAACTGTTTCAGACATGTCCATACATGGCACTATATCAGAAAACAGATGATTTAGTTGCAAGACAAGTGATTACATTAGATCAGGGAGATCGCATTAAATCAAAGCTTATGGCAGGACAGTCGGAATATTATAAGCTGGAATCTTATTTTTCAACGTTAGACAGTCAGATGGGAGATATTGCTTACAGAAGAGGCTATGGAAACTCTCCTATTAATCTAAGTGATGAGATGAAGAATAAAAAGATTGTATTGATTAATGTGGGAATGGATAGTAATCGTCTGCTGCTTGATCTGATTCTTGCTAGAATGAAACAATTAAATGGACAGCGAATTGCATTTGCTTGTATTATAGATGAGCTTTCTGTTTCTGATAATCCGAAACTAGAGAATTGGTTAAAAGGTGCTTCTGATACTTGCAAGCGAGTGATAAGTGCAACCGATGTATATGCAATGTGTAGTGCAGATGAAAGGCTATTTAATGCATTACTGGGAAATAGCAGAAATAATGTAATATTTAAACATACATCTGCATCAAGTGCAAAAAAATGGTCAGAAGCGATCGGATATTATGAAAAAGAAGAAGTGTCAACAAATGTAAGTCATGGAAAGAATTATTCACCATATTCACTCTTCCCAGGTAGCAGTACAAGCAGCGGAAGCAGTATTTCGATGAAGCAGGAGTATATTGTAAAACCGGAAGAGATCCTTAGAATGGACAACAATGAAGTTTATATCTATAAAGGTGCTACAAGTGAGCTGATACATACAAGGCTGGTAAAGCGTATTAATTAGTTTATTTTAAAGAGTTCAATCATTTTATTATGAGAGAACTCTTTTTGTTTGCAGTTTTATAGAAAACAGCAAAATCGGAATTATCCAAAAAGATAAAATAAATTGACATGGTTTGCAAATATAGTTATACTATAGTCAAGTAGAAATTATTCTTTAAAGGAGGAAAAGTATGTTTGACTTTAAAAAAAAAAGAGAAGAATTAAGCCAGAAGGCTACACAGAAAAATACACAAACAAAAAGTAATAGTGTTCAAAATGAAAATAGTCAAGGAGGATCTATAGGAAATAGTTTAAAGAAATGGGTCAACTCGTCAGAAGAGATTGCTGATAATGACATAAAAGACAAAACTGAAGCGCAAAAAACAAGCGGTGCCAGTAACAGTGATCCAAAGATTAGAGAGCACAAGCATAGCCATGGGCATGGTTTATAGAAGCTTGTTATGGAAGCAAATAGAAGCGTAAGAAAGAGTCAGCTTTTTTGTGTAGCAATAATATTGGATAAGATTTGGCTACAGGGATTATAAGCAGTTTATGCTTTATAATAAATATTACTTTTGAGTAGAAAGGAATGAGGAGATATGGCTGAAACAAAGCAAGATCAATTAGCGCCAGGGACTCAGATCGCAACGAAATCAGGAACGATGGTTACGATCATAAAGTTTCTGGGTGAAGGTGGTCAGGGAGCTGTATATGAAGTTGATTACGGTGGAGTGAAAAAGGCACTAAAATGGTATAAGGAGTTAGGAAAGGATCCGGAAGCTTTCCGTAAAAACCTGGAAGAAAACATTGCGCAGGGACCGCCTACGCCGGCCTTTTTATGGCCGGAAGATATTACTGTATGGAAGAATGGAACTTATGGGTATGTGATGGAACTTAAGCCAGAAGGTTATTATGAGATAGCAGAGTTTTTAATCGCGAAAGTAAAAGCGGATTGGAAGCGGCTCGTTGATGCAAGTATGAATATTGTCACTGCCTTTCGTATTTTGCATAACCGAGGATACAGTTATCAGGATTTAAATGATAAAAACTTTTTCATTAATCCACAGACCGGAGATGTAAAGATTGCAGATAATGATAATGTTGCACCGTTCGGCAAAAATATGGGGATTATGGGAAAACCACGTTATATAGCACCAGAAGTTGTGGTGGGCGAGAATTTACCGAATACAGCTAGTGACCGATATTCACTTGCATTAGTGTTGTTTTTACTGTTATTAAGAGGTCATCCATTGGATGGAAAAATACCGATAATGACGAATGATGCAGTGGCAAGAAAAATTTATGGTGAGAACCCCGTATTTATTTTTGATCCAACAGATGATTCAAACCGCCCAAATGAAGAAGTACATAAGGGGGTAATTGAATTGTGGAAATGTCTTCCGCAGTATATGAAAGATTTATTTATCCGTGCGTTTAGTCAGGATTCGCTTAAGAAAAAGCACCGAGTAGTGGAATTAGAATGGCTTCGTGCATTGACACGCTTTCGAAGTGATATTGTAAGATGCAGTTGTGGAAATGATGTATTCACTGAGAATGCCAGAGACATTTGTTGTGATAGCTGTGGAAAGAAATTGTCATTTAAAAATAAAATTCATCTTCCGGAATATTCAATTCCGGCAGTGCCGGATAGTCGAATTTATCGTGTACAGCTAGGAACGGTAAATCCTGAAGATGCATTGAAACCAGTAGGTATTATTATACGTTCAACGGATCCCAATGTTGTATTGCTTCGTAATTCAAGTGATAGTACATGGAATTGTATCACATCAAAGGGAACAAGTAGAATATTAAGAAAAACAGAAGCAGCACCTGTGAAAGCGGGAATTAAGATGAAAGTATATGGTGCGGATATCGAGCTAGAATAGGAGAAAATGATATGCCAGGAAATGATATTGCAATAACAAGAAAGAAATTAGTAATATTTTATGTGTTAGATACATCTGGAAGTATGGTCGATGAGGGAAAAATCGGTGCATTAAATGAGGCAATGCGAGAAACGGTAACTGTGCTTCAGGAAATTGCAAGCAAAAATGCAGATGCTGAAATGCAGATTGCTGTTATGGAGTTTAGCTCAGGAGCACGATGGATAACAGATACACCTACTTTTTTAGAGGATTTTTACTGGGATGATTTAACAGCAGGTGGTTTAACCGATATTGGAGATGCATTACATGAATTAAGAACCAAAATGTCTAGAAGCGCTTTTTTACAAAGTGATACTGGATATATGGTTCCGATCATTATTTTTATGAGCGATGGCCTTCCAACGGATCCGGGTTCTTGGGAGAAAGAACTTCAAAAACTCACTGATGAAAAAACTGGAAATAAGTGGTTTAAGCGTAGTACAAAAATTGCATTTGCTCTTGGAAAAGTTGCAGACGTAAATATGTTAAGTAAGATCGTAGGAAATAAAGAAGCAGTTATTCAAACAAATGATCTCGAAGATTTTAAGAAAATGATAAAAGTAGTATCAGCAACCTCTTCTCTTTTGAATAGTGTTTCTCAACCTACTGGAGGAGCGGGAACATCAGGAGTAGATATTGTAAAAAAAGCAACAGGTGAAGAGTCTGATCCGATTCCAGATCCGGATCCAGATCCAATTCCAGAGCCAGAAACGATACCAATAGTTTCAGGGTCAACTGAAGAGGTGGGAAAAATAGAGCCGGGTTGGTAAAACTTAAAATAGCGGCGTCTATTGGGAGACGGTTTATCCATTTCCGTCTCCCAATAGACTCTAATATACATTTTGTAAAAATTAAGTTAGAAAAAAGAAAATTAAGAGAGGAGGAAGCTAATTATGTCAAATTATCAAGCTTTTTCTGCTTCCGTGCAGGGAGCTTCGCATGTGAAGAAAAAGATTGTCATGCAGGATGCTTCAGGCAATTTTGAAGATGAAAAGGTAAAACTAATTGCATTATCAGATGGGCATGGCGATTCCAGTTGCTTCCGCAGTGATCGAGGTTCTAGATTGATCGTAGATGTTGGAATAGCTGAATTGAAAGCATTTGCCGAGGAAATGGATGGAAAGGAATGCGAACTGGACGATGAGAAAAGTAGAGAAATTCGAATCAGACAGTTGATTCGCAGAATACTGGCAAACTGGAATATTGAAGTGGAAAAAGATTTGGAAAATAATCCGGTTTCAGAAGAAGAGTATCAGATATGCAGCGATGAAACGATCAGGCAGGCATACAAAAATGGAAGTAAGCAAAATGGAATGTACGGTGCTACCTTTATTGCGGTATTGCTAACTGATACATATGTATTGGCACTGCATCAAGGGGATGGCAGATGTTTGATGATAGACCGAAAGGGTGAAGTTATATATCCAATTCCATGGGATGAACGGTGTCAGGGAAGAAATACAACCTCGGTGTGCAATAGTGATGCGGCAGAATCAACACGATATTATTATGCAAGATTGGATGAACAAGATTGTCCTGCTGCTTTTTTTATGGCTTCTGATGGTATTGAGGATTCGTATCGTACACTAGAACTATCACAATGCTTTTATAAAGATTTGTGTGAAAAGTTGGTAATGGATGGGAAAGAAGAGACGACCCAGTGGTTGCTAAATGAACAGTTGTATAAAGTTAGTTCGATAGGCAGTGGAGATGATATGTCAGTTGCTGGGATATTTGATACAGAAGCATTAAAGGCATTGACTCCAACTATGCAAAAGAAATACGATCAGCTTGCTTGGGAAGAAAAAGCAAGAAATGCAAAAGAACATTTGGATTCTATGCAGGGCAAAAGAAAGTATTTAAGAAAAAGATATGAAGAAGCACTGGCAAGAGGAGAGAAAGTAAATAATGTCCAGACGGACGAAACGAAATTAGAGGCAGAGAAAGCACGCAAGGTGGCTTTATACGAGGAATTAGAAAAGGCTGCATCACAGATTCATTTGTTAGAAGAGACACTCCAAAAACTTCGTGCTCATAAAGCAAAATATGAAAAAATAGAGGCTGAGTATAAAGAATGTGAACAGACGCTTCATGCAATGGAAGAATGTGGAGACAGTCAAAAAAGATTTACGCATGAGCTGCAGCAGATTTCAAAAGAATATCAGGAATATGAAGAACGGTATCAAAACTGTCTGAATGCATATGATACAGCGATGGCAGAGGCAGATCGACTTCAAAATGAACAAAACCTACTTAAAGACAAAAAAGTAAACAAAGAAGCTGATACAGAGGTAACAGATGAAAGTGCAGCTGCAAAAGAAGCTGAAGAAGATGATTTTGCCCCAATGATTGATGAAGAAGAAAAGAAAATTGCACTTCAAAAAAAGGCAATTGATGATTATATAAAAGATACACTGATGTAAGGGAGGCGAAGAAACAATGTCGGATATTGATAGAATAGGAGAGGAACTGCAAAAACGAGTTCTTCAGGATGGTATCATTTTTTTGGAACAGGAAGGAAAGCTGAATGGAATATTAGCTGATATGTTTCCAGAGTTAAAGAAAGAACGCAGATGGGTTCGGATGGCAATGGAAAGTGGAATAGGAAAAACATTCAGTCGAATTGCTTCCTGTACCAACGAAAATGAAAAACAAAATTTATATCAGCAGATAAAAGCGCAGATTGAAGACGATGGTCTGGCGGATATTGCGATTGGATATGTCCTAGAGGCATTTTGTTATGCAATTGATTGGAATGCAAATACAGAAAAAAAAGAAAGGTTTGTTGAAAATTCTGTATATAATGAGTGGTCACAAAGTCCACAGTCTCATGCAATGGAAAATAATTCGGATAGACCGAGGAAAACATTGGGGGCAACTACAAATGCAGATATTGTATTTGTAATTGATGCAACAGATAGTATGTCTCCTATTCTAAATACGGTTAAAAACTTTACCATGTCTCTGCATGAAAAAGTAATACAGGGATTGCAGCAGTATCATCGTAAAATAAAACAGCTTAGAGTAAAGGTAATTGCCTTCAGAGATTATTATTGCGATGGGTATATGTCGCTTCAGGAGTCTCCATTTTTTTATCTTCCAGAGGATAATGAGAGATTTAAGGATTTTGTAACTAGGATAGAAGCGAAGGGCGGCGGAGATGAACCAGAAAGTGGATTGGAAGCATTAGCAGTAGCAATGCGTTCTGATTGGGAGAAGACTGGAACTTCAAAACGTCATGCAATCGTATTGTTTACGGATGCAGCGGCACATCCGCTTGAGCAGCAAAGATATGGAATTCCTGAAAATTATCCATCACCTATGTTAAAGTCGTATGAGGATCTGATGAGAGCATGGGATGGAGAAATGTATGGAATGGAAGAATGCTATAATATGGATCGAAATGCAAGAAGATTGATTTTATTTACACCTGATACGGCTCCATGGAATCGAATTCGAGATAATTTTGATGTTACAGTGTGGAATCCAACGATGAGAGATCGCGGTGGAGCAGAATTAAACATGGATTTGATTATTAATACGCTGTGTAAATCATTGAAATAATAGGAGAAAAAAATGGAATATGGAAAAATAACACCTTTCACAGTACATTGTGCGGCTGTTTCTGATGAAGATGCACCACCAGAAGCAAACGAAAAATTTCTGATCGTATGCGATGGGCTAGGAGGAACTGGTCAGACAAAGCATAAAATTGGTGACCAATATTTTACTAGTGCTTATATTGGCTCAAGATGTGTAAGCGATGCTGTCAAAAAATATTGCGAAGATCGTAAGGGAGAATTGTGGAATGAAGATATAGCCATGATTACCAAAAAATTAAAAGATTATTTGGCATTGCGATTGGAGGAATGCATTCAGAGCTATCACCTTGAAAAAACGTTAAAGGGCAATATGATTGAATTACTTCCGACAACATTGGCTATGGCTGTTTTTCGAAAGAACGGAAGTTTTCTTGATGTGCGCGTGATTTGGGCAGGAGATTCAAGAATATATCTTTTGACCCCTACAGATGGGCTTTCACAGTTATCTGTGGATGATGTAGATGGAAACTTTGATGCAATGCGAGCATTGGGGCAATCGAATATGAATAATAATGTAACTGGTGAGGGAGTTGATCGGTTCCATTTGAATTATGCCGAGTACAAAATTCCGATAAAGGATGGTTTGATTTTGTTTGCTGCGTCGGATGGCTGTTTTGATTATATTTCATCTCCAATGTGGTTTGAATATAAGCTACTAACAGCAGTTCGAGGTGTGTTTGATGATAGTCCATCTACTTTAGGGGAATGTATTGCAGATAATTATCAGGGAGAAAATTGCAAGGATGACACAACAATAGCAGGTATTGTGATTCAGTGGAATGAAGAGAAAAGCATTCGTGAGCTGTATCGAACAAGAGTCCTTTACATGAATGAAAATTTTCGCAATCCTTTTCGAAATGTAGTTGGAGATCAAAGCATCAGGGAGGAAGATTTAGATCAGAAGAAAACAGATTTGAATAGACGATTCAGTCTAATTGAAGCAGAACTTATAAAAGCAACAATCACATTTTTGCGACAACCAGTATGGTTTGATATGCAGCAAGAACTGAAAAGTCGTATTTTAAAGATGGATTGTCTGGCAAATTATTTTCTTGCACGGACTCAGTGCAAGGAAGAATTGCGGAAAAAACAACAAGAATTGCAAATAGAGACGTCAGAGAAAAAGAAAGATGAGCAGTCTTTAAATCGCTTGATTGAATACTATATGAAAAATTATATTCAGAGATTGGAAATTCCACAGAAGAAAATCCTTTTCTGGGATAAAAAAAGAGATCCAATTTGTGAGATGGTTGAAAGATATAGAGAGCTGGCAAGGTCTCAGAAAAATGAAGAGAACGCTGACGAAATGACGAATAGAAACATGAACCAGCTGTATCAGAAAATTCAAAATCAATTGGAGCAGTCAGGCGAACTTGATCGTGTACGTATGCAAAGCAATGAAATTGAAAGTATGCAGCGTCATGATTTAAATATTGCACGCTTAAGAGAGGAAATAAAGAGTTTACAAAGAGGACAGGACATTGAACAGTATATAAACGGAATCAGAAAAAAATTCTGTTTGGAATGTTTGTATGTGTTTGGAATGGAGCGCATTCTTAATCAGGAGGTAAAACAAGAGTTTTTGAAACTTCAGTCCGATTTTAAGTGTATAGAAGATCTGCAATATGAATATGAAAAGAACCAAAATTGGGAAAATTTATTTTGGCAGGATCATTATAAAGAAAAATATGAAAAATATAGACTAGCAAAGAGTCTGGGGAAGGTATGATGGCAGAAATAATAGAGGGATATCATTGTCAAGGAAATTGGCAGACGGCGGCAAATGGTGATTATATTTTTGCTGAGAAAAATGGAAGAGAATTCTTTTTAAAGCGATTTCAAGAACCAAAATATCCAGAGGAAAGTTTGAGTGCTGAGTTTCGTGATAAAAAGATACAAAGATGTGAGCAATTTAGTCAGGAACGAAGAAAAATTATTGTGGCATTGCAGCAAGTTTCAATGGGAAATGGAAACATACTGACCCCGCAGGAATTTTTTTTAAGTAAGCCGTATTATTATCAGGCAAGTTTGAAAAGTAGTGAACAGGAGGCAACAATCTCTGAGATCGTAAAGCTTCCAGAAGAAAAGCGAATGTTATTGATAAAAACACTCTGCATGGATCTGATGAAAATTCACAGTGCGAAGATTGTACACGGTGATTTGAAACCAGATAATATATTGATTTCAAGATCAAAAAGTGGCGAGTTAGTCTGTAAATTGATTGATTTTGATGATTCGTATTTTTCACAGCATCCGCCACTGCCGGGTGATACAATGGGAACAGAGGAATATTGGAGTCCTGAATTGGCAGAGTACAAGGTAACAGAAGATGCATCTTTGGCATCTAAAATTACATGTCAGTCTGATGTTTTTGCGTTAGGATTGATTTTACATGAGTATTGTACTGGAAAATTACCGGATACACATGGTGGTGGAAATGCATACGAGTATGTGTATGAAGGTGGGGTTTTGACAGCAGATAAAAGCATTAAATCAGAAAAGTTGCGAAAGCTGATCAACTCAATGCTGCTGTTTGAACCGAGTGAGCGCCCAACAAGCAAAGAAATTGTTGAGCAGTTAACGGGAATACAAAAAAAATATTATATAGTTGATGTGGAGAGTACGCAGGGAGGTATTGCACTAGTAAATGAAAAGCCATTTTTAAAGGTAACAGAGAAAGATATATTAAATTTTTCAGCGGAACCAATAAAAGGATATCGTTTTTTATATTGGGAGTGCAATGGGATTCAAAAAGAAGAGTCTGTACTTCGGATAAGAACAACTCAAGATTTATCAGTAAAGGCTTTTTTTGAAAAAATAGAAGAGTCAGAAGATGATGATTTTGTAACGCTCATCCCGTTAGAGAACGATAAGCTAAAAGCAGTATTTCCAGACAATACCGCCCAGATTTTGGATACGGCAACTGCGAAAATATTGGGATGGATTTAAGGAGGAGCAAGGATGTGGTATTGGACATGTGATAAATGCAATCACGAGAATCCGTGCATCAATGATACCTGTGAACTATGCAAAGAAAAATGGAGCGTACAAAATGCTGCGGAGATGAAAAGGGTAATTGGAACAAAACAGACAGAGATAGCAGAAACAAAAAAGAAAATTGCAATTGATAAAGTAAATCAAACTAGGGAGAAACAAAAAAGATTTAAGGTGGAAAAACGTAGACTACAGTCAGCAACATTTTATGTTCAGATGATGAGATTCATGAAAATAGCATCCATCGCAATCGTGCCAGTTGCTATATGTGGAATATTGTTTTTCTGTTTCAATTTGTTTGGGTTGAAGAAAGAACTGTTTTGGCTTTTTCAAGGAGTGCTAATCGTTGCAAATGGAATTGCGTTCGCTGCGATTTTGATGATGTTTGGCTATTCAGTTGTCAATAATTTTACAAAACATTCAATAGTTACGACGACAACGATAAATGGTTATATTGCTGAATGTAGAATTTTGGGAGTGATTTCAGCTATTATTGCTTATTTTTGCTTGCCGGGAAAAACAGCAGTCGAAATGATTTCACTTTATCAGGTGTTGTCTATAAGCAGCAGGGTTGTCGGAATGATATGGATTGTTTTCGGGATACTGAATCTTTTGATCACAGCGGTAGCAATACTTTGTAAAAGAAAAAAGGCAAGGATTGAATTGTTGGATGGAACAAGAATTCCAGCATTTGTGGTAGGAGCATTATTCTTTTGGATGGCTGGATTGTTTGCAATATAAATTTATGGACAAATATATGACGAAAGGATGGTAGAAAAAATGGCAAGACATGAAGCAGTTTTTATGGATATTACATGTAGTGTGTACAAGCAAAAGTTTTATCTGCGCTATGATTATGCAGCAGATGATATGTGGGTGTTGACATATGGAGTAAAAGAAAAGGAGCGTTCGACTCAAATGATAGGATCGAGTCAAAGCATTGATATGTCGCAGACTAGAACCGGTCCGCAATATAGATGCCCATATTGTGGAAATATCCATATTGTTAAATGTGGAGCTTGCGGCCAACTAGTATGTCATGACGAATCGGATCGTTTTCAGTGCATATGTGGACACAGAGGTACAATTACTGGAAGAATTCGAACAGTATCTGGTTATACGGGAAAAGCACAGTAGCACAAGAATGGGAGGAGTCGGCATGATATCCTCCCGTTTTGCTAATAGAGAATTGTGGCTGGTAAATGAGAGGAAAAAGAGATGAAAAAAACAACGGGAGATATAATTGCACAGATTTGTCAAAGCAAGGGCATGAAAGTACTGGAAAAAGAACAGACTGCAACAATGGCATTTGCAATGGAAACAACAAAGCTAAAACGACAAAAAGAATTGCTAAAGGGATTGTACAAATCAGATGAAATGAAACATTTGATAGAGGCAGCGGACAAAGATGAGGCAGAAAAACGAGTTGCGCTTCTTGCAGCGAAGGAAAGTCTTTTGAAACAAAAGATATGTATTGATCAGATGGAGGCAGTCATATTTGTGAATGAGATCGCAAAGGGATTCTCATGGAATTTAGGATTGCCATATCCGGAAACAATGAAAAGAAAAACAAAAGAAACAATAAGTTGGAAAGATCTTCCCCTTTCAAGAATAAAAAAGATGGCAGAGGACGGAAATGGGGAAGCACAGTTTTACCTTGGAAAATGCTATTTTAATGGATATCGAGAGAATGCGCCATTACATGCTGTAAAGAAATGGCTGAGGATTATCAAAAATGGATATATAGGAATTAGGAGTGAATTCACAATGATAGATAGTGCAGATATGGCTGAACTTTGGTTTCATGAGGCACTCAAAAGCGGAGTAGAGGAAGCTTATGGATATAAGGGAGAGATCTATCGGATAAATAAAATGGAGTACAAAACCGCCATTTCCTTATATAGGAAAGGCATGCAACATGGGTATATTTTTGCAACACGTGGATATGCGATTTGCAGATTGTATGGAATTGGGATTGAACCAAATGAAATAGAAGCTAGAAAAATGTTGGAAGAATTAGTAGAAAATGGGGATGCCTTATCAATGTATTGGATGGCCAGATTGTACCAAGAAGGTCTAGGGGGATGCGAAGCAAATGGTGAAAAAGCAATTGAGTGGTGCAAGCGTGCGATTGAAAAAAAGATGAGAGGAACTTATTCAATATGGGGAGATTGCTATGCAGATGGTGAAGGGGGGATAAAGCAAGATTATAAAAAGGCGGTAAAGATCTACCGAAAAGGAACCTTACATGGTGGGAACAGCTCTGTATACAGGTTGGCACGCTGCTATTACTTTGGACAAGGAGTAACAAAAAATAAAAATAAGGCATTGCGTTTGTTTAAGTTAGCCGCATCGTGGGGAAATGTACAGGCTATGGCGGTTGTGGGACAGATGTGTTATGAGGCGGATGGTGTAATAAGAGATTATCCAAGCGCAATTAAGTATTTTACAAGAGCAGCTGATCGAGGAGATACTGCCGCTATGAGATACCTTGTAGAAGCATATAGAGATGGAGTAGGAGTTAAGAAAAATACAGATGAAGCATTAAAATGGTTTCACAAGGCAGAAGAATATGAAGCAAAAGAGGCGGAACTGGAAAAAGAAAGCAATTGATTTAAAAAGATTGCGTATTTTTAGTAAAAAACTAAAATACGCAATCTTTACTGGAATATGTTAAGAAACAGAACGACAGTCTAACAGTTTAGGATAAACCGCATCACATATTTTTGCAGCAACAAGGCAAAGATTCATACATGTTTTGCCAACAATACCCGACTGAATAAAGGCGTCAATAAAGACATCTACTGTATTTTGGTCTGTATTTAGACAGAAGCGGACGAAGCGGTATGTATTATTGAAGGTATTGATCAGTGATAAAACTGTATTTTGGGAAATAGAAGAAACTTGAAATAGATTCCAGATACGGATATAAACAACCTGATTGTTGGAATCAAAAATAAGGTGAACGTTAAAATTAGACAGTGTATCGCCAGTGATTTTTATAGAGATCTGGTCATTTCCGCTTTGTGTGTTTTCCTCTATACAGTAATGAATTTTATATTGCTTTAAAAACTCAGTAAATTCTTTTGTTGTGTTTAGCATATTAATCGAATCCTTTCCCTTTTTATTTTACTATAATTATATCAAAAATTTCTGCGGGGGGGGTAAATTTTGACGCAAACTTAACCAATTTTGCTGTTTTGAGAGAAAATCGATAGTTTGATATAAAATACCATTGCAAAGAAAAGGAAACATGAATACTATTTGAGTAGGAGGTATGGATAATGAATACATACGAAAACTATTTAGAGACAGCAAGAAGTCTGACATTTGAGCAAATGAAGATGCTTCATCAGGAGCTGCTTGCAGAGATTGATAACGATCCGGTTGGACAGGAGTTGTATGAAGAACTGATTGGAGAAGCCACTTCCTATGCAAAGATTCGGGCAGAGTGGTTACGCATGGAGCGCAGTCAGAAGATGGAGCAGGATTCGCTTCGCACAGGCTATCATAATAGTGTGATTACATGTTTTAACATGATGGCACGCTATTTAAAGACACAGGGGAAGCCAGCAAAATGGCGAGATGAATTAGGATATGAGGAAGAGGATAAATATTTCCGAAAGACAATTGGTGATTTTGGATGCTATCTTGTCTTTATCAACAGCCTTTGTGCGAGATAATTTCCTACTTCCTATTTCCACCTATATGTGTTATAATTATTCCGTATGGTTTCTGTAAAAAGAATGTAACTATATTGAATGATTTCACGTTGCCTGCATAACAGGCAGGGGAGAGATGGATGCATATGGAGAAAAAAACTAGGCCGACCGAAACGGTACCGGAGCCAGACGGATTGAAGAATGCCCCCACTGCGGCAGATATCGAGCGAAAGCGCGAGGAACGGGCAAAGCTTCGTGAGACGCAAAAGCAAAATGCAGTGAAGGTGCACGGAAGTTTGAGTGCATACATGAACTGGCCGCTTCTTGTCTGCATCGCGCTTTTGATTCTCAGTATCATTGTCACGATGATTGACTGGATGGCGGGCGTGGCGGCAAGTGTTTGCTCGATCGTTCTGATCATAGGCCTGATGGCACTCTCGATCTACTACCACCGCAGAATCAACAGTGATATGGTCGGATTCGGTGCAGGGTATGCCCAGGTTCAAAAGCAGTTGCTTCAGGAGATGGAGTTCCCGTACGGTGTGGCAGATGAGACTGGCAGGCTGATCTGGATGAACCAGTCGTTTAAACAGATTGTTCAGCTGAATAACAATTCACACAAGAATCTGGCAGCGCTGTTTCCGGGAATTGACCGACAGTTTCCAAAGAATCAGAAGATTGCCAAGATTCACTCACAATATCTGGATCGAAAGTACCAGATCACGATCAAGGGTGTGTCGATCCGCGATATCGTGGATACGGTAATTGATGATGAGGATCAGGGCAAGAATGCGCCGCTTATGTACGCGGTGTATCTGTCCGATGAGACGCAGATGCTTGGTTGGAAGCAAAAGGTCGAAGATGAGAAGCTTGTCGCGGCACTGATTTATCTGGACAACTATGATGAGGCTCTTGACTCGACAGAGGAGACGAGACGCCCACTTTTATCCGCGCTGATTGACCGTCAGATCACAAAGTATATCAGTGCTTACCACGGTGTCATTAAGAAGCTGGAGAATGATAAATATTTTGCCATTGTCAGCAATGAGCATTTAAAAGAAATGCAGGCAAATGATTTTTCGCTTCTTGAGGATGTCAAGACGATCAGCATCGGTAATACCATAAATGTCACGATCAGTATCGGACTTGGAATTAACGGCGGAAGCTATTCCAAGAACTATGACTATGCGCGTATGGCAATCGACATGGCGCTTGGTCGTGGAGGCGATCAGGTTGTCCTGAAAAATCAAGATGAGATTACCTATTATGGCGGTCGCACACAGAGTCAGGGCAAGAATACGCGTGTAAAGGCGCGTGTAAAGGCACAGGCACTGAAGGAATTGATCGAGGCATCGTCCGATGTGCTGATTATGGGCCATTCGATCAGCGATGCGGACTGTATCGGTGCCTCTGTCGGTATCTATCGTGCAGCCAGAACATCCGAAAAGGAAGTTCATATCGTACTGAATACGATTGCAAACAGCATAAAGCCACTCTTAAACCGATTAGGTGAGGAAGAAGAGTATGGAAATAAGCTGTTTATCAACAACGAAACGGCAATTCAGAATATCACCGAGCGTACGCTTTTAATTGTGGTGGATAACAACCGTCCAAGCAGAACCGAGTGCCCGGAGCTTTTAAAGCTGGCGCAGCATGTGGTGGTACTCGATCATCACCGTCAATCGCGCGACTGTATTGAGGGCGCTGTGCTCAGCTATGTGGAGCCGTATGCGTCATCTGCCAGCGAGATGGTAGCGGAGATTTTGCAGTATTATTCGGATTCGATTCGAATTCGTCCGATTGATGCCGATGCGATGTATTCTGGAATTGTTGTGGATACGAACAATTTCATGAACAATACCGGAGTGCGTACCTTTGAGGCCGCGGCATTCTTACGACGAAATGGCGCAGATATTACGAAAGTGCGAAAGCTTTTCCGCGATGATATGGAAGATTACAAGGCAAAGGCAGAAGCCGTGCGTGAAGTGGAGATGTTCCATGAGCGCTACGCGATCAGCGTATGTCCGAGCGATATGACCGGCAATCCGACGGTCATTGCGGCACAGGCAGCCAATGAGCTGCTTGGCATTCGCGGCATCCGCGCATCCTTTGTGATGACGGAGTATGAAAACATGATTTACATCAGCGCCCGTTCCATTGATGAAGTCAATGTACAGACCATCATGGAGAAGCTTGGCGGAGGCGGCCATATGAACGTTGCCGGTGCACAGCTTCGCGATGTAACGCTCGGACAGGCCAGATGCATGTTGAAGGATGTGTTGATGGCGCAGGAAGAGAAGGGCGATGAGGTGAAGGGCTAAACCAGTCACAATTGACGGCGTCCATTTTTTCATACACATTGTGTCACATGTGAATTGCAATAAAAACATTATAGAGCAGCAAATGGAGGAAAAAGAAATGGAAGTAATTTTATTACAGGATGTAAAATCACTTGGAAAAAAGGGTGAGCGTGTAAAGATCAATGACGGTTACGCAAGAAACTTTGTGCTTCCAAAGAAGCTTGGAATCGAGGCAACCGCAAAGAACTTAAACGATCTGAAGCTGCAGAAGGCAAATGAGGACAGAATCGCAGCACAGAAGTTAGCAGAAGCAAAAGAGTTAGCAGCAAAGGTTGAGGCAAAGCCAGTCGTACTCAGCGTTAAGACAGGTGAGGGCGGAAAATTGTTCGGTTCTGTTTCCACAAAGGAAATCGCTATTGCATGCGAGAAGCAGTTAGGTCTTGAGATTGACAAGAAGAAGATGGTTCTGCCAGAGCCAATCAAGGCTTGTGGAACGATGATCGTTCCGGTTAAGCTTCACAGAGAAGTAACCGCAAAGCTGACTGTTAAGGTTCAGGAAGCATAACAAACATGGAAGAGGCATTAATAAAACGGGTACTCCCGCACAATACAGAGGCCGAGCAGTTAGTGATCGGCTGTATGCTCATGGATAAGGAAGCCATCTCGGCTGCCAGTGAGATCATCCATTCCGATGATTTTTACGGACGGCAGTACGGTGCCATGTTTGAAGCGATTACCGAGCTTTATAATGAGGGAAAGCCGACCGATCTGGTAGCGGTTCAGGAGCAGTTAAAGACAAAGGATGTGCCGCCGGAAAGCTATAGCATCGCAGCATTCCGAGAGCTGTTGAATATGGTGCCGACTTCCGTGAACATCCGTTATTACGCCAATCTCGTGTACGAGAAGGCGCTGCTTCGTCGTCTCATCCGAATCAACGAGGAGATTGCAAATGACTGCTACATGGAAAAAGAGGACGTCAACACAATCCTCGAATCCACAGAAAAGCGCATTTTCGGTCTGCTCGAAAATCGAACGACAAGTGATTACGTGCCGATTCGCGATGTCGTAATCAATGTCGTAAATAAGATTGAGATTGCATCCCGAAACCACAGTATGGTAACAGGTCTTTCCACCGGCTACACCGATCTGGATCGTCAGACCTCCGGTATGCAGCCGTCTGATTTGATTTTGATTGCGGCGCGTCCTTCCATGGGAAAGACGGCGTTTGTCCTTAACTTGGCACATAATATGACCATAAAAGATAAGAAGACGGTTGCGATCTTTTCCCTTGAGATGTCAAAGGAGCAGTTGGTAAATCGTCTGCTGTCCATGGAGTCGCGTGTCGATTCTCAGACACTTCGTACCGGAAATCTGTCCGACAGCGATTGGGATCAAGTCGTAGAGAGTTCTGGTGTTATTGCGAATACAAAGCTGTTGCTGGACGATACGCCAGGTATCACCGTGGCAGAGCTTCGTTCCAAATGCCGTAAGTTCAAGCTTGAGCATGGTCTTGACTGTATCATGATCGACTACTTGCAGTTAATGAGCGGAAGCGGAACCAGAAAGGGCGATAGCCGACAGCAGGAGATTTCCGATATCTCTCGTTCCTTAAAGGCGCTTGCCAGAGAGCTGAATGTGCCGGTAATCGCGCTGTCACAGTTGTCTCGTGCTTGCGAGACAAGAACGGATCATCGCCCGATGCTTTCCGACCTTCGTGAGTCTGGTGCGATCGAGCAGGATGCGGATATTGTAATGTTCCTTTATCGAGACGAATATTATAATAAGGATTCGCCGTCAAAGGGAATCACGGAAGTTATCATCGCTAAGCAGCGTAACGGCCCGATTGGAACGGTTGAGCTTGTATGGATGGGTGAACGGTGTCGCTTTGGAAATAAGGAATATACAGCGTCATAAATATAAATAAGGGAACATCATAAACATCATAGATTAGTAAAAAAGATCAGCGAAGATTGGAAGAAGATTCCACTCGATCACTGATCTTTTTTTGTGTGAGCTTATGCTTACGCGTATAGGGATGATTCTGGGTTTGGGATTATCGTTCTCATATATTTAATAGAAGGAAAGCTTCACGGCAAGCAGCTGTTGATTGGAAAAATCATAGCTCACTAAGTTACAGCCGGCGGCATGCATGTTAATGAAAGACTGAATCCAGCCATTGTAGGATGCGGCTGCTGCATTATAATCCGAGGCACTTTCAAAGCGAATCATTACAAGCCCTTCGCTTCCAGACTCCCACACATTTTCGGTCTGAGCAACGAAGAGTGCTCTCGCGCGGTCGATGGCGGTGCCAGCGGCTGGATCACTGTCGGGTGTGTCGGCAGATATCCACAGACCGGATTGAACATGGTAATTGAGGTCCCACCGTGTGGTGGCAGGATAGCCGCGTCTCTGATAAAAGTCGTCTGCCGGGTACGGATCCGATGCAATTGTGGATTCTGGTACATTGAAGTAGGCATAGCACAGTGGCTGTTGAATGCCATCATTTTCGTTATCATCGTAGGTCGGATCTACGTTGTAATCAAAGTCACCGATGTGAGCAATTACCCATGCATGGGTGCTTCCGGTGATGACGGAACTTTTTATGCCGAGGCTTCGAAGTCCCCAGACAAGCGCCTTGGCGCGTCCATCGCATTTTGCCTGACCGCCGATTAAAGCACCATAGGCGCTCTGGCAGTTCTCGGCTTGTGTGGAATAGACGCAGTTTTCAATAATGTAATTGTAGATCGTAAGCTCAGCCTGATAAGCACTCTGACCAGAGAGTGCAGCCTGCCAGTTTTGAATCAGCGCATTTATGGCAGCAGTCTGTGCGTCAAAGGCTTCCTTTGAGAGCGTGTACTCAGGGGAAACAGAGACAACAAGGCCGAGCAGATTCGAGTGCTCCACCCAGCGCGAAGACAGCTGTAACAGCTCAGGACACTCATTTGCTAGAAGATGCATTAGGTCGCTGATTTCCTCTGAACTAGTGGCAACAGGAAGTGCAATTGTGTCCTCAAAAGCCTGTATGCCAGCATAGAGTGCTTGGAAGTTTTCTGCTTCATCTGATTCCAATGCAGACAGATAATAGCTGTAATCGGCGTACAGAGGCGTAGAAGAGGTGGCAGTGAGATCTTCTGTGACAGAGGAGACAGAAGGAGACAGATCTGCGGCAGAAGAAAACAGGGCATCTTCGCTTCGCTGTCCGATGACATCGTCTAGGAGTTCGTGGTAGGTGGTAAGACCTGTGCGAAAATAGGAGAGCGGTGTCTGGGCAGAAGTGCATCCACTGATCGTCAGGCAGGAAAGAATCCAAAGAAGGCCAAGCGATAAAAAATGAAGTAAGCGTTTCATAATAGTTTTCGTAATCCTTTTCCTTTTCGTGAGAATGGGGCAAGCAATCAAAGTACAATACATGCAATACGTACAAAAAGTGTAGCCCCGGAAAATAGAGTTAAGAAGCAGGCGAGTGTCGCCTGCTTTCTGCATCAGTATTATACCATAAAAAAATTTAGAAGCAAGAGGGGAAAAAATATAGATACGAAAAAAGAAAGTCTAACGACTTCCTTCAACTAAGAGCGCGAGACGGGATTCGAACCCGCGACCCTCGCCTTGGCAAGGCGATACTCCACCACTGAGCCACTCGCGCATATGTTACACAGAATTGCTTCTGCAAAGCGGGTGATGGGAATCGAACCCACGTATCTAGCTTGGAAGGCTAGTGTTCTACCATTGAACTACACCCGCACAGTGCCCAAAGTCGGAATCGAACCAACGACACGAGGATTTTCAGTCCTCTGCTCTACCAACTGAGCTATCTGGGCATCTCATCAACATTGAGTATTTCGTTTCGCTTTTGTTTATTACTCGCTGTCGACGATAGTTATTCTACAACAAGACAAGAGAAAAGTCAAGCACTTTTTTAAAAAAAATTCAATTTTTTTTGAAGGCGTGTTTTTTGCCCCATTTCATACAATTTGCAAGCATAGAAAAACCGCCAAAAACCTAGCATTTATGCGGGTTTCAGCGGTTTTTGCCTTGAAATGCTCTTTAAAATGATGAGACACAATTCAATACGATTCTTTCATGGTTCATTTAAGATCCAATCAAAATTCGTTAGTGATTGGTCTTTCGATTGATAAAGCGGGTTCGATATTTGGAGTAAACAATGGTTTGGTCAGCATACAGACCATAATAGCCAGACATTGCATAGCTGACGGCGATGACTAAGATCATATAGTGAGCAGAATCAAAGCCAAACAGCTCGAATGCAATCAGAATCGAAGTGATTGGGCAGTTGGTGACACCGCAGAAGACGGCCACCATACCCATCGCTGCGCAAAGAGATGGCGCAAAGCCAAACAGCTGACCGAAAAAGCATCCAAAGGAAGCACCCACGCAGAAGGATGGCACAATCTCACCGCCTTTGAAACCACCGCCGAGCGTGACCGCAGTAAACAGCATCTTAAGTAAGAAGGCAGCAGGGAAAATGGTCTCTTCCTGAAAGGCCTGCTCAATCAGATTGCTTCCGGCACCGAGGTAGCTTCGTCCATCTGGGAGAATCAGTGCAAATATGATGACAATTACCGCAGAGACAATGGCGCGCAGGTACGGATTTTTCACATAGGTCTTTAAGAGACCGCCAACCTTATGCAGAATAATGCAAAGAAGAATGCTGACCGCTGCACACAAAATTCCAAGGAGTACGGTTTCGATCGTACCTTGAATGGAAAAGCCGGGGATGCTAATAATTGAAAACTGTTCAGCATGAACACCCAGCATAGAAGCCAAGTGACTTGCAATCAATGCTGACAGCACACATGGAACAAGTGCGGCATAATACATAACGCCGACACTGACCATTTCAAGTGAAAAGACGGCTGCGGCCATCGGCGTGCCAAACAATGCGGCAAAGGCAGCGCTCATGCCGCACATGATTAACACATGGCGATCCTCATCGTCAAGATGAACGATCTTTCCAAGGAGATTTCCAAGACTGCCTCCGATCTGGAGAGCTGCGCCCTCTCGTCCAGCAGAACCGCCGCACAGCTGTGTCAGGATCGTTGAGAGAAAAATGAGCGGTGCAACACGGGCAGGCGTCTCCTCATTTGCATGAATGGATGCGATAACAAAGTTTGTGCCGCGGTCATTAGCCTGTCCACAGAAGCGGTAGAGCACCGTGATTGCAAGACCAGCGAGCGGCAGTAAGAATAAGAGCCAGCTGTAGGCAGAGCGAAATTCAATCGCCTTGCCAAGACATTTGGCAAAAAGTGTTGAGATTCCTCCGATCAGAAGGCCGGACAGAAGGGAAAAGCCGATCCATTTGAGAAGAACCAGAAGATTTTGCCCAATATTGGGCAGATAGCATTTGCGGGCAAGTTTCCGCAGCTTAGGGGAAAACATAAGCAGACCTCCGAGAAACGTTTATTGGCAATGGAAAAAGACCACTGTACTTTTTCCAATCGTAGCAGAAATGATAAGGAAAGTCAACGAAACACGCGATATGGAAGGAATCGTTGTCCCGTAAGCCATAGCAATTTTTTTATGTTACTTCGCTGCCATTTAGGCGGTACATAGCCGGCGTCATGCCGGCTCTTTTTTTAAAGGTAATGCAAAAAGAGCTTTCACTTGAAAAACCGCAGGAAAAGCAAATATCTTTGACCGACATCTGTGTATTTCGAAGCAGATAGCGTGCATTTCCAAGCCGTGTGTTAATGACATATTCGTGCGGTGTAAACCCGGTTTCACGCTTGAATACGCGGATAAAATGGTAGTGACTCAGTCTGGCGAGGTCAGCAAGATTGGCATCGGACAGATCTTCCTTAAAATGTTCATTGATATAGGAGATGACCGATTCAATCGTATCGGTGCGGTCATTATTATTGTCGGCAGGGCTGTACAGTAGAAAGCCTGTTAAAATATCATTAATATATTTTGAAAGAAGTGCCTCTTTGATTGCCGAGCGTTGAAAGCTTTCAAGAATCAAGGTCAGCTTACTTACCGTTGGTGCAGAATTGCCGATGGAAAATACGGTGCCAAGATGCGACAGAATCGTATCATAAAAATTTCGGGCAAGCGGGCCGTCAAAGTGGCACCAGATGCATTCGCTGCCAGTATTAGTACCATAGCTGTGCGGCTGATAACAGTCCAAAAGCACAAAATCGTCCTCATGAGCGAGAAATGTGTCATTTTGTGTCTGTATGTACATACTGCCGGATTTAACATACAATAAAAGAAAGCTGTCGAAAGAGGCGCGGTGCAAATGATACCTAGGCGCATAGAAAAAACGACCGCAGGTAAGCGGATAAAAGAACATACTTCGGCCAGACAGGCTTGGAGAATAGACATAATAGTTCGAGTCGGGCAGAATAAATGGTTCGTGCGTTTTCATGGGGCCTCCTTGCTTCACAATCTTTCATTATGCTTATTTTAACGTAGAATGCTGAGAAATACAAGAACCGCAATATTTTAAAATACAATCGCAACGAAAGATAATGTATTTCAAGTATTCCTGTAGTATAGTAAGAGCAGAAAATGAAAGTCAGAGCTTTGCAAACCGCAAAGCAAAGACAGAAAACAAAAAAATAGAAAATAAAAAGCCAAAAGCAGAAAAGTAAGAAAAGCAAGAAAACAGGAGGATAACAATGCAAAAAGCAAGTGTATGGGCAGAGAAAATCATGATTCCTACATATGAAATCGGAGAGGCAGAGAAAAATCCGATCTTCTTAGAGAAGCGTGTATATCAGGGCAGCAGCGGAAAGGTATATCCGTATCCGACAATCGAAAAAATCAGCGATGAAAAGAAAGATAAAGAGTACACCGCCGTTTGGCTGGAGAACGAATACATTAAAGTCATGGTTCTTCCAGAACTCGGTGGAAGAATTCAGCGTGCCTACGACAAGACAAACGGCTACGATTTTGTCTATTATAATCACGTCATCAAACCGGCACTTGTCGGCCTGACTGGTCCGTGGATTTCCGGTGGTATCGAGTTTAACTGGCCGCAGCACCACCGCCCGACGACCTTCCTTCCAGTTGATTATGAAATTCAGGAAAATGAGGATGGCAGCGCATCTGTTTTGTGCCACGATGTCGATCAGATGTATGGAACCAAGGGACTGATGCGTTTTACCGTATATCCGGGAAAGGCATATATCGAGATTAAGGGACAGCTCTACAACCGTACCCCTCTGCCGCAGACTTTTCTCTGGTGGGCGAACCCAGCCGTCCCAGTCAACGACAACACACAGTCCATTTTCCCGCCGGATGTTCACGCCGTTATGGATCATGGAAAGAGAGATGTTTCTCGTTTCCCGATCGCGACAGGTGTTTACTATAAGAAGGATTACAGCGAGGGTGTCGATATCTCTCGTTATAAGAATATTCCAGTGCCGACCTCTTACATGGCAGAAAAGTCAAAGTATGACTTTGTCGGTGGCTATGATTACGGCAAGAGCGCGGGTATCTTGCATGTGGCAGATCATCACGTTTCCCCGGGAAAGAAGCAGTGGACATGGGGCTGCGGCGATTTTGGAAAGGCGTGGGATCGCAACTTAACAGACGAGGATGGCCCATATGTCGAGCTGATGACTGGTATGTTTACCGACAACCAGCCAGATTTCACATGGTTAAAGCCATTCGAGGAGAAGACCTTTACGCAGTATTTTATGCCATATAAGGAAGTTGGGCAGGTAAAGAATGCTTCAAAAGAGGCAGCCGTTCATCTGTCTGTCGCAAAAGCAGCAGATGGAAGTGATGTGGCAAAGGTGATTGTCTACGCAACTGCTGCGTATGAAAATGCAAGAATCGTGTTAACCCACAAGGGTGCTGTCGTTCTTGATGAGCGCGCTGACATTTCTCCAGTTCAGATTTTTGAAAAGACAGTGGCACTGCCAGAACATACAAACGGGGAAAGATTGAACGAGAAACTGAACGAGGAACTGAAGGAAGAGTTGAAAGCGGAAGAGGTAAAAGAGGAAGAACTGAAAATCGAAGTGTTTGCACAGGGTCGAAGCTTGATCGCTTACCAGCCAGAGGCAGAGGAGATTCCAACGCTTCCAGAGCCAGCAAAGGCAGCCGAGGAGCCGTCAAAGATTATGACGAACGAGGAACTGTATCTGACCGGACAGCACATCGAGCAGTACCGTCATGCGACATGGCGCCCAGATCCATATTATTTAGAGGGATTAAAGCGTGACCCGAGTGACATCCGCATCAACAACGCATATGGTATGTTACTGATGAGACGTGGATTGTTTGAGGAGGCAGAGCCGTACTTCAGAACCGCGATCAAGCGCCTGACCTGGAAGAATCCAAATCCGTACAACAGCGAAGCCTATTATCTGCTGGGACTGGATTTGTGTTATCAGGGAAGAGACGATGAGGCATATGATGCGTTCTATAAGGCTGCATGGAGCAATGAGCAGCAGGAAATGTCTTTCTACTATCTGGCAGCGATTGCCGCAAAGAAGGGGCAGTTTGAGACTGCGCTTGAGCATGTAGAAAAGTCCCTTGTAAAGAATTCACATAACATCAAGGCGAGAGGCTTAAAGGCATGGCTTTTTGCAAAACTCGGAAAAGCAAAGGCGGCAGCATGCATGCTAGAGGACAATTTAGAGCTTGATCCATTTGATTTTGTATCCGGCTTTGAGACAATTAAGGAAGAGTCTGACTCAGAGAAGAAAGCGCAGATGCTTGTACAGTGGAATGCACTCATGCGTGATTTCCAGGAAAATTATCTGATGACGGCAAGAGACTACGCACAGTGGGGGGCATATGAGGATGCAATTTCCGTACTGGAGCAGTGCACAAAGCAGTATCCGATGCTGTACTATTATGCAGCCTTTTATGAGAAGAAACTGGGCAAGACAGAGGAAACCAAAAAACGATTAGACAAGGCAGAGGCGTGTGCACCAGATTACTGTTTCCCGAACAAATTAGACGATATTGCTGTGCTGACATTTGCAATTGGAAACGGCTGCACAAAGAAGGCACCGTACTATCTTGGTAATTTGTTCTATGACAAGCTTCAGTGGAAGAAATCTGTTGCATTATGGGAGCAGTCTGAGGCCGAAGATGACACGTTCTCGATTGTTCACCGTAATCTTGCACTGGCTTACTACAATAAGATGGGCGATGCGCAGGCAGCTAAGCGTGAGTTAGAGCGTGCTTTTGACTTAAACCGCAAGGATGCCCGCATTTTCCTTGAGCTGGATCAGCTGTACAAAAAGCTTGATTATAGCTTTGAGACGCGCCTGGCAAATTATGATAAGGATCCGTCTCTTGCTGAGAGCCGAGACGACTTGTATATTGAATATATTACCCTTATGAACATGTGCGGCGAGTATGAGCGTGCTTATAACTGCATCATGGGACGCCGTTTCCATCCGTGGGAGGGCGGCGAAGGAAAAGTTACGACACAGTACACGATTGCGTTGCTTGAGATGGCAAAGGCGTGCCTAAAGAAAGGCAAAGAGAGTCAGGCAGAAGGCAAAGAAAATCAGGCGAACGCAGAGGGTGAGAAGACAGCATATGAAAAGGCAGAGGAACTTCTCAGACGCGCACTTGTTTATCCGGAAAATCTTGGAGAAGGCAAACTCGAAGGAACAAAGGACAATCATTTGTATTATCATCTGGGTCTGGCGCTGGAAGCACAGGGTAAGAGCGAGGAAGCAAAACAGTGTTTTGAAATCGCGACAGTTGGAACCGATGAACCGGCAGGTGCCATGTACTACAATGACCAGCCAGCCGATATGATTCTCTATCAGGGTCTTGCGTTTGAAAAATTAGGAAAGACAAGAGAGGCAAAATCACGTTTCTATCGACTGATTGATTATGGTGAGCAGCACTTAAATGACGAGGGTAAGATCGAATATTTTGCTGTTTCCTTGCCAGATTTTCTGATCTTTGATGAGGACTACACAAAGAAGAATCGTGCGCATTGCTGCTATCTGATGGCACTTGGAAATATTGGCTTACAGAATCGCGAAAAGGCAGCAGAGTTTTTAAAGGATGCGCTTACCATTGAGCCGTCTCATATGATGGCAACGCTGTATCAGAAATCATTGGAAGAAAAGTGAGGAACGCGATGAAAATAATTGATTTGACAACACAGCCCTGGCAGCTTACCCTGCCGGGGGAGAAAGAAGAAGTTTCTTCTAAGAAAATGGTGTACCTGCCTGGAACGCTTGATGAATTTGGCGTTGGTCACGCGGATCGACTTGATAACTCCTGCCATCCAGACGAGGGCACTGCACAGAGCTTTGATGCAGACGTGATTGCGACACGCTTTACAAGAAAGCATACCTATGAGGGACCAGCCTATTTTGAGCGGGACATTACCATTGCGCCAGCAGCGCAGTGCCGCACCTTTTTTGAGATTGAGCGCGCCAGATGTGTGCGCATTTCTCTCGATGGTGAAGAAATTTCTGCATACGAGGAGCAGACAATCAGCACACCACATGTCTTTGAATTGACAGGGCATGAGGGCACACATCATCTTTGCGTAGAGTCGGATAACAGCTATCCGGGACTGCCGCACGATGCAATCGTGTATTCATCGGCAGCAACAGATGAGACACAGACAAACTGGAACGGATTACTTGGCTATATTCGTCTTCGTGAAGAGAATTCGACCTTTTTCTCACAGGTACGTGTGTACCCCGAAAGAGAAGAAAACAAGTTGCGTGTAGAACTGGAAATAGACGCAAAGAAGCCGGATATGACTGCTGAAAACGTGTATCCTCTTTCAATTTTGATAGAGAGTTCTGCATTAGAAGAACCGTATTATATGAGAATGGGCCTTTTCTATGGAAAAGATAAGTTATCCATTCATCCGAAGCTTTCAGAAGACGCACAAAAATGGGATGAGTATGAGCCTTATTTATATGATTTAAAGGCCACGATAAGAGTGCTTACAACGGAGGAATTTGAGGCAGAGGGAAACGAGTCGGTTATAGGAATCATCTTAGACGAAAAGACCGTTCGCTTTGGCATCCGTACCTTTGGCGATGACGGACAAGGTCATTTGGCATTAAATAGTAGACGTATTTTTCTTCGCAGTGAAGCAAACTGTGCCGAATTTCCGGAGACTGGATACATTCCGATGGAAGTGGACGCATGGAAAGCAATTTTGCAGACCTACAAGGATTATGGCATCAATATGGTGCGTTTTCATTCGCATTGTCCGCCGGAAGCTGCATTTACAGCTGCGGATGAGATGGGAATTCTCATGCAGCCAGAGCTTTCACACTGGGATCCAAAGCATGCATTTGAAGCGGATGAAAGCTACGAATATTATCAAAAGGAACTGCGTCAGATCATCAAAACGCTTGCCAATCATCCATCTTTTGTCATGCTGACATTTGGAAATGAGCTACATTGCGGTGCGCTTGGCACGAGCAGAATGCATCAGATGATACAGGCAGCGAAAAAACAGGATCCGACAAGACTTTATGCGAATGCGTCAAATGCACATTATGGAAATGAAGGCTGCGATGAGGAAAGTGATTTCTACGCATCACAGAGCTTCTATAATGATCGAATCCGCGGAACACTTGCAGGAAATCCGGAGACGCATGAGGAGGCGGCAGCAGTTGAAGCGTATGAGAAGGCACATGGAAAGCTGGCAAAGGTCAACATTAAGGGTTACATTAACAACCAGTATCCGAATGCGAAGACAAATTTTGATGATACCTTGAGAAAGATTCGTGAGCAGTACAAAAAGCCAGTATTTAGTTTTGAGGTTGGTCAGTTTGAGGTGCTTCCAGACTTTGATGAGTTAGCGCATTTTAGGGGCATTTCCGATCCGGCAAATTACAGACGCATTCAGCGCATGGTTCGCGAGAAAGGCTTAGAGTCCGTGTGGAAGCAGTATGTTGAGGCAACAGGTGAGCTGTCAAGGCTGTGTTACCGCGAGGAAATCGAGGCGGCAATGCGCACCAAAGAATTATCTGGCATTTCACTTTTGGGACTACAGGATTTTCCAGGACAGGGAACCGCTCTTGTCGGAATGCTTGATTCGCATTTGGAGCCAAAGCCATTTGACTTTGCAAAGCCAGAACATTTTCATGCATTTTTCCGTGAACAGCTTCCGCTTGTCGGCCTCGAAAAGTATACCTATGAGGAGGGCGAGACACTTCGTGCCAAGGTGCAGCTTGCCAATTATGGAAAGACAGACTGCGAGGGAGAGCCACAGTGGACTTTGTGGGTATATACACAAAATGGAACAAAGATTGCTGTAAAGAGTGGCCGAATGAGCGCTGTTTCATGCCCGAAGGGAACACTTAGCGAAGCGGGAACACTGGAGATTCAACTGTGCGATCTGGCGAATACAAATGAATTAAATTTGAACAAATTAAATCCGAACGGACTGAATGAAACTGGAAATGGAACGAACTGGAAAGAACGAAATAGTACTAGTACGATTCCAACTCCGCTTCGCTGTGAGCTTACCGTGCAGATTGCAGAGGCAGTCAATTCCTATCCAATTTGGATTTATAAGAAAGAACTGCCAACGTGCCCGGATCATGTTTATAAGACAACGGTATTGGATGCACAGGCAAAGCAGGTGTTTGAAAATGGTGGTATCGTGTATTATTCACCAAAGTCCGAGGAAACTTCCTTCCACAATTCGATTCGTGCGCAGTTCTCAACAGACTTCTGGTCAGTTGGAACCTTTGGCAGACAGGAAGGGGCAATGGGACAGCTGATTCAAAAGGATCATCCATTGTTTAAGGAGTTTCCAACGGAGAGCCACACAAACTGGCAGTGGTGGCCGATGGCAAACCAGAGAGCGGTTGTATTGCCAGAGACAGTAGGTCTTGGAAAATCCTTTGACGCGATTATCACAGAGATGGACAGCTATGCATTTTTAAGACCGATGGCACAGCTGTTTGAGTGCCGTGTCGGAAATGGAAAACTTCTTTATTCCACGCTTGGCTTGCAGGATTTGCAGCAGTATCCAGAAGGAAGAGCGTTACTTCGTGCAATTTATAAATATTTGGATTCCGATGCATTTGCACCAATGCAGAGCATGGAGTGGGAGACGGTTGTAAGCTTGTAAGTATTTAACATGGAAAACGGCTATTGGAGGCGGGAAATAAGCCGCCTTCAGTGGCTTATTTGACTTACAAAACCAGTGCGTCTAAGGAAGAACAACATTGTTAAAAACCCTTAGACACACTGGTATTTTATTTGTGGATGTGGTATGATAGATGAAGTCAGAAAAAAACCATATTCGAAAAATTGGAGGAAAAAACAGTGAGTGATTATACCTTAAATACAAAGTGCGTGCAGGCGGGCTATACGCCGGGAAACGGAGAGCCGCGCCAGATTCCGATCATTCAGTCTACGACATTTAAATATGATACCAGTGAGGACATGGGAAAATTATTTGATCTGGAGGCATCCGGCTATTTCTACAGTCGTCTTCAGAATCCAACAAACGATTATGTAGCAGCAAAGATCGCTGAGTTAGAGGGCGGTACCGCAGCAATGTTGACTTCATCCGGTCAGGCAGCAAACTTCTTTGCATTATTTAATATTTGCGAATGCGGTAGCCACATCGTAGCTTCCTCATCCATCTATGGCGGAACCTATAACCTGATCGCCGTAACACTGGCAAAGATGGGCATTCATGCGACCTTTGTTTCTCCAGACTGCACCGAGGAAGAGTTAAACGCAGCGTTCACCGAAGATACCAGAGCAGTATTTGGTGAGACCATCGCAAATCCGGCGCTGACGGTTCTTGATATTGAGAAATTTGCAAAGGCAGCGCATGCTCATGGCGTTCCGTTAATCGTGGATAACACCTTCCCGACACCGGTAAACTGCCGTCCGATCGAGTGGGGCGCTGATATCGTAACGCATTCCACCACAAAATATATGGATGGTCATGGTGCAGCACTCGGTGGCGCAATTGTAGATGGCGGTCATTTTGACTGGATGGCACACGCAGACAAGTTCTCAGGTCTGTGCACACCAGATGAGTCTTATCATGGAATCACCTACGCAGAGAAGTTTGGCATGGGCGGTGCCTTTATCACAAAGTGTACCTCTCAGCTGATGCGTGACCTTGGCTGCATGCAGTCTCCGCAGAATGCATTTATCTTAAATCTTGGCCTTGAATCCTTACATGTAAGAATGCCGCGCCACGTTGAGAATGGACAGGCCGTAGCAGAGTTTTTACAGGCACAGCCGCAGGTTGCCTATGTCAATTATCCGGGTCTGCCGACAGATAAGTATCATGAGATTGCAAAGAAGTATCTTCCAAACGGCGGATGTGGTGTTGTTTCCTTCGAGTTAAAGGGTGGTCGTGCTGCGGCAGAGACCTTCATGAAGCATTTAAAGCTTGCAGCAATCGAGACACATGTTGCGGATGCACGTACCTGCTGCTTAAACCCAGCAACATCCACACATCGTCAGATGAATGATGAACAGCTTGCAGCGGCTGGTGTTCCGGCAGGACTCGTTCGTATTTCTTGTGGATTGGAAGATAAGAAGGATTTGATCGCAGATTTGGCACAGGCACTAGCAGCAATCGAGTAAGAAATTTATAGGGTGACAAAAAATGGAGGCTCATTTTTTATTTGTAATGAATGTAACGGGGATACGGATGAAAAAAGAGGGCATACATCGAAGTGATGTGTGCCCTTTTTGACTTTTTATTCGTTTAAGCCTGCTGCTTCTTGCAACGCTTTCTGTACGGCATTTTTGATTCCGTTTGAGCTGTAGGTCGCACCGGAAACGGCATCGACCTCGGTGTTTTGTGCTTCAAGAATTTCCGAAACAACCTTATTTTTGCACTTGTCGAAATACCACAGGTCACTTTCTGTACTGCTGCAGGAAATATCGGTGATTTTTCCACCCTCAATGGTGACAGTTACTTTTACAGTGCCATCATAGCCTGCGGCTTTTGCCTCGTAAACACCATCGGTAAGAGTAGAATCCGAATTGTCAGAACCTTCAGAATCTTCTTTTGAAATTGTCTCGGAGTCCGTTGACAGTTCTGTTTCAGAGGCAGCATTTGAACTACTTTTTGAAGCAGTTGTTGCCGATTCAGATCCTATTTCTGTATTTTCAATCGTTTCAAGTGTTTCAGTCGCTTCTGTATTTTGAGCGTTATCAGTCGCCGTATCCTTAGGCTTTGCAGCTACACAAACAATTGCTAGAATCACAGCAAACAGTACAGCGCAAGCAGCGGTAATTTCGCGCTTATGACTTGGCTTTTTCTTTAGAAAATACCATTTGCGGATGCGGCAGATGGCGTATCCAAAGAAAATGGCGGTGTAAACGAGTACAGAAAAGTAGTAGCCATCCCTGCCATTCTGGGCGAGCGGAAGAAATAACAGCATAATGTGGATGTAAAGCAGCGCATAAAACAGATAGGCAAAGCGCTGGATTTGCTTCCACTTTTTTGCTTTCATGCGCTTGCGAATCTTCGGAAAAGAAAGAATCGTGAGCGGAATCATGATTGCAAGAAGAACGAGGGTAATGATACATGCGGCAAGCTGATTGGCAGGAAGCGAGGCTGCGTCGGTGAAGAAACGAATAAAGTAGGTTCTTCCGTAGCCAATGTTATGACCGAGTGTCAGCATGGCAGCGAAAATGGAAAGCTCACCGCGTACCGGCATCAAGCGCTTAATTAGCTTGGAACCATTCGAAAACGCGCCTGTCCACATGACAATACACCAAAGCGCACAGGCAAGTGCACCGCGGCGAAACAGATCAAGAACAAATGTGACAGATTCAGGCAGATCTCGTGAAAATGGAAACAGTGAGACAAAAAGCGTTAGCACAAGCGCACCGATGTACCACGGATATGGATGACGTTTGATCGTGGATTTTGCAGTCAGTGCAAAGATCGCTGCGATGATCAGTGAAAAAAGAAATAGCATAGATACTTAATTACCTCCATTTGTACAATTTATGTAAGTTATGTGAGAAAGAATAGAGTCAGTGTAGCATAAGAAAAAACACATCACAAGCAAACAAAAGGCAGAAAAAAGACGAAAAAAAGGCAACGAGTTCGGGTAAACTAACAAGAAATAGACAAACAGAAAGAAAGGCAGTCTGCAAGAAAGAAGAAAAATACTTAAAATTTGTTAGAAATAGCTAACTACAGTTCAGAATAAAAACCATAAAAAACATCAAATTGCCGTTTTTAAATAAATGACTTTTTTTCTCAAAAAATGGGTTGATTTTTTAAAATGAGTTAGATTATACTAACCAATACATGGCAGTCAAGGTTGCATCGGAATCTTTTGGGGGATTGGTTCAAGAGCAGATTAGACGCCTGGTAGGAAGGAGAAAAGAAAATTATGAGAACAAGAATGGTATTGGCTGTGCTGGCGGCAAGTACATTAGCAGCAGGAAATATGAGTGCTTTTGGCAGCATTCTGAAGAGTGAAAGTGCACCGGCAACAAGTGAAGCTGAAACGGAAGGTGCTTCTGATGCAGAGGAGCAGGCTCCGGCAGTAAGCATTGAGACAAGCGAGTACTATTTTGGAAAAATTGATGTTCCGTATGCAGATTTCTATTATGGCGAGATCAATAAGGTACAGCCAGAGGCACTTGAGGATGCAGCAGCCGGACAGTATGATGTTGAGGATAAGGTGACAGCAGCTGGTCTTCGTGAAGAAGGAATTTATGATTCTGTTACATCTGCAACAAGCCAGAAGTCTCAGCGCTTTGAGAAGAGCTATTTTGAGCAGAATGGCGATGGAACTGATATTTTAGGACCGTCTGGCGTAAATGTGGCTATTCCGAAGACTCTGTATGATGATGTAAAGGCAGCAATCGAAGCTGGTACGGAGTGCAGCAATCCACTTGTTAATTTTGTATCCGCTCTTGAAGAAGTTTCCGAAGAGGTTCCAGCTGAATATAAGGTAATTAATTCGGATGGTACCTTAAGCCAGACAATTGGAACGACTACAGAGGCAGAAAATGTAGAAGTTTCCTTTGCAACCGTTTCCACATGGGGCAATTATCAGATTGACTTTGAAGGCCTTGAGATTGAATCTGCTGATATTCAGGGTGCACTTCTTGAAACATCCGATGGAGAAGTTTATGGCCTTGAGCATCTGGATAATCTGTGGCTGCGCGCAAATGAGATTGCATTTGCGGCAGAGGAGATGACTGAGCCACACGGAAATACACCATCTTGGCAGCGTTTTGCAGATATTCAGGGAAAGACCATCACAAAGGTAACTTATATGCTGGCAGATCAGGATGATATTTCGATTGAGACGGATCTGTACTGCAAGGAATTGCTTGGTGAGGAATACTCAATTACATTGGATGAAAGCGTTACTTATCAGAAGGATGGCACTGCCGTTAATATTACATATACCATTCCAGAAGACAGCAGCTACAGTGTAGAATCAGTTGCAGCAGGACGTACTGCTGTGGAGGACGGACTTTACAGTGTAGATGGAAATGTTCTTACTCTGAGTGGTGAGTTAAAGCCGGGCAGCTACACCGTTACCTTCTCCGATGATAAGTATGCAAGCAAGAAGGCAAGTACATTGGTTGAGTCTGGTCTGGAGGACGGCAGTGTTTCGATTGAAAATAATGCCGTTGTAATCGCAGACAACGAGCAGGGACTGACTGGTGCAGATTATGTTGCACAGGTAACAAGTGTTACGGTAAACGGTGAGCCGGTAAGTGGAAAAGGAATTGCTTCTATTGTATTTAATGAGGATGGAAGTGTAAATCTGGATGCTGAAATCGAGAGCCAGGACGGAAATGTCAAGGTGTTTGATGGAAGTGATTCTTATGAGATTGAGCTGGAAGCAACTGGTTATCCTTCTGTAAAGGGAACCGTAAACGCACAGTAAAATTATTGTGAGCGGTAACAAATGAATCGTGAATAGTAAACGAAAAGGCTGGCTGCCATATTGACTCGTAGCCGGCCTTTTTGTACAATGTAGATCGGTGATCAATGAGAGGAACTGGTGACCAATAAGAGAAGGGAAATTTTACATGAATCGAAAGAAAATTGTAGAAATAACAGTGAAAACAACGATAAATGGAATACAAAAGATTGTAATCGGTGTGGCGGGCGTCAGCCTTTTTGGTGTGATGTTCGCTACAGCCTGTTCAGGTACTTGGGCAGCGGCGCTGGATGATAGTGAGAGCATAACCGATACCGCGATGGGAACCGATTGCAGCGTGCGTGTGTTTGGTGCAAAAGGGGCTGCGAAGGACATTATGGACATGTTGTCCGATATTGAAAGTAATTATCTGTCCTGGCGCATTGAGGGAAGCGACATTGCCAAGATCAATGAAAATGCGTCAGAAGACGAGTTGGTTACGCCATCGGAATGGACATACGATTATCTGGAAAAGGTGCTTGGTCTTGCAAAAGAAAGTGATGGTGCATTTGACCCAACATTAGGCCGCCTGTCTCAGCTTTGGAATCTGGGGACGGACAACCCATATATTCCGAAAAAATCCGAGGTGACAGAGCTTCTTTCGGAGACTGGTTGGGAGAAAATCACGCTGGATGATGGCGATGTATATTTAAAGGATGGCGTGCAAATTGATCTGGGTGCTGTGGGAAAAGGAATCGGATGCGATGAAGCACTCAAACTGTTAGAGGAGACAGAGGCTGATGCAGCAGTCGTAGCGGTCGGAGGCAGTATTTTAACTTATGGAGACAAGCCGGATGGAAAGCCATGGAAGGTCGGCATTGCCAATCCGCGCACCGAGGACGGCGAGGCATATCTGGGCGCACTCACAATCGAGGGAACACGCAGCATTTCCACATCAGGCGATTATGAGAAATATGTCATTCAGGATGGTGTGCGCTATCACCACATTTTAGATCCTAAGACGGGTTATCCGGCAGAGAGTGGGTTAATTTCCGTCACAATTGTCTGCGAGGACGGATGGCTCAGCGATGGTCTTTCTACGGCATGCTTTGTGCTTGGCTATGAGGACAGTTTATCGCTGTTAGAGGCGTATCAGGCAGAGGCGGTGTTTGTCACCGAGGATAAAAAAGTGCTTGTGACAGATGGCTTGAAGGATTTGTTTACACTGACCGATTCCTCATATGAGCAGGTGGAAGAGGAAGAAGAATGAGAGAAAAGAAACGTGCAATTATCGTTGCCTTGGTACTAGGTCTTATTTTTCTGGCATCTGTGATCTGGACGGCGCATCAGTTTTTGGCAAAGCCTGAATCGGTGAGTGCTGCAATTTACCAAAACGGCACATTGATTAAAACAATCTCCACCGATCACGAGGAGACCTTTCGAATTGAGGAAGGCGAAAACTGGAATGAGATTACCGTGGACAAAGATGGAATCCATGTGAGCGGAGCGAGCTGCCCGGATAAGATCTGTATGCATACGGTGTGGAAAGGAACGGGTTCCCTTCCAATTGTGTGTCTGCCAAACCATCTTGTGATTACGGCGGCACCAGACGAGGATGCGGATGATGGTTTTGATGTGTTGACATACTAGGAATATGGGGGCAATAAAGAAGAAAGAAAAAATGGAAACAAAGAAAACAAATCAAACAAATAAAATAGATATCAAAAAGATGGCAGCGCTCGCAATGTTTTCTGTCATTGCGCTTACTATCTTTACGGTAGAGTCCATGATCGGCCCGATTGTTCCAATTCCAGGAATTAAGTTGGGACTGGCTAATATTGTCACACTTCTTGTACTAGTTTTATATGGTCCGAAGGAAGCCTTGTTTGTGCTGATCGTGCGAATTCTGTTAGGAAGCATGTTTGGCGGGCAGATGATTTCCTTCTTTTACAGTTTGTCTGGCGGCGTTTTGTGTTGGCTTGTTATGAGTCTGATCAATGTGCTGTTAAAGAATAAATTTCTGGTGCTGACAAGTATGTGTGGTGCCGCCGCTCATAATATCGGACAAATCTTGGCGGCGATTGTGATTACGCAGTCTATCAGCGTGGTCGCCTATCTGCCCGTTTTGATGGTCAGTGCAATGATCACAGGCTGTTTTACTGGACTTGCCGCACAGGTGAGTGCAAAGCGCCTACAAAAGATTTTAAGAATCTATTTTTAACATTAGCAGGCAAGAAGTCTCCTACTTCTAAAGTGGCGGGATGAATTGCCTCTTTTTTTTATTGACATTCTGCTTGCTTTATGGTAAAATCAAATCAGTCGATAGCATATAAAAGTAGGTGATTACAATAGAATTAGATAGAAATATGCATTCAGTATTTTTACTCAATTATCATCTTATATTAGTAACAAAATACCGCAGAAAGGTCTTTGACGATGCGATTTCTGCACGAGCAAAAGAGATTTTTGAGTATATTGGTGAAAATTATCACATTACAGTGGTTGAGTGGAACCATGATGTGGATCACGTTCATATTCTGTTTCGTGCTCATCCGAATACACAGATCAGCCGCTTCTTAAATGCTTATAAGAGTGCAAGCAGTCGATTGCTGAAAAAAGAATTTCCACAGATACGGGAGAAATTATGGAAAGAAACCTTCTGGAGTCAGAGCTTTTGTCTGCTGACAACAGGAGGAGCCCCTGTCGAAGTGATTCGGCAGTATATAGAAAGTCAGGGAATGAATGAGAAGAAAGGAAGAAAGAGAAAAAAAGAATTCACAGATGGGGAATAAAGCTTACCGTTTTCGAATCGAACCAAATGCAGAGCAAAAGATCTTGTTTGCGAAAACGTTTGGATGTGTGCGATTTATTTATAATCGTATGCTGGCGGATAAAATAGAACATTATAAGAATACAAAGAGTATGTTGAATACGACACCGGCGCAATATAAGGATGAGTTTGAGTGGCTAAAGGAAGTCGATAGTCTGGCACTGGCGAATGCGCAGCAAAACCTACAGAGAGCATATGGAAACTTTTTTCGAAGTCCAGAGGTGGGATTTCCAAAGTTTAAGTCGAAGAAGGAACATCGAGACAGCTACACAACAAACAACCAAAAAGGAACGGTGTCGTTGTGTGGAGGATATCTGAGACTTCCAAAGGTAGGAAAAGTAAAGGTTCGACAGCATAGAGAAGTACCGGAAGAATATCGGTTAAAATCCGTAACAATCACAAAAACACCATCGGGAAAGTATTATGCAAGTATTCTGTACGAATACGATTTGTTGCAAAAACCAGAGAAAAAGGAAGCAGAATTTGTAATAGGACTGGACTATTCACTGGAGAGCTTCTATGTGGATAGCAATGGAAAAAGTGAAGGATATCCGAAGTATTACCGGATATGTCAGGAAAAAATGGCATGGGAGCAAAGAAAGCTGTCCCATATGGAAAAGGGGTCAAAAAACAGAGAAAAGCAACGGATCAAGATTGCCCGACTGCATGAAAAAATATCAAATCAGAGAAAAGATTTTTTGCATAAGGAATCAAGACAGATAACCAATGACTGGGATTGTGTATGTATAGAAGATCTTAATCTGAAGGAGATGGCAGGAAAGGAACATCATGGAAAATCCGTATCCGATACCGGTTGGGGAATGTTTACGGCATTTTTGAGCTACAAGCTGCAGGAAGTGGGAAAACGTCTCATTCATGTGGATCGTTATTATCCGAGTTCTCAGTTGTGCAGTGAGTGTGGGTATCAAAACAAAGAGACAAAGGATGTGTCCGTAAGAAAGTGGATATGTCCAAAGTGTAAAGCGGAGCATGATCGGGATTGGAATGCAGCAAAAAATATACGAAAAGAAGGAATCCGTCTGATGAAGATGGAACTAGTATAAAGAAAAAGAACCGTGGGACACACGGGGTTAGCCTGTTGATACTGTCGGAATGATCCGGCTTGAGCAGGAAGCCCCCACCTCAGGCGAAGCATCTTTCAGTGAACGATGCTTCATCTGGTGGCGGGAGCATGTCACCGAGCGAGTACTGGAGGAGGCGAAAAACATGAAGGCACTGCTATGTAAGCGCTTTTCATTTGCGGCGATCTATCAGAGCAATTCGGATGAATTTTTATGGTTCGTGTGGGATTGCTGATTGATCAGAAGAGGCAAGCGGGAAAATAAAACACAGATGACCGCTCAACTCTCAGGAATATTTTTACGATCAGGCGTATGAGGCTGCACAGAATAAATAAAAATAAATTGCTGGAATTGCTTTTCATTGCCCGCTGCGATATACTTTGTTGTATCGCAGCGGGTATTTTTAATTTTATTGTTTTATTATTTCTGTTTTATCAAAAACGAAAAACGGAGGGAGAAAAAATGGCAAAATATATTGAACGGTGTGTGGATAGTCTGATACGAAATGATCATTATTTTGTCCATTTCGGGCATAAAAATAGTGAGATGCCGTTGTCACTTGTTCAGACCGGATGGCATCAGACAAAAGGGGGATACGGCTATGGTCCGATGATTCGAGATCATTGGCTGCTCCATTTTATTGCAAAGGGAAATGGAATGATTCGCGTCGAAAACATGGAATATGAAGCGAGTGGTTCTCAGATCTTTGCGATACGCCCGCACCAGATTACCTATTATCAGGCATCGGCAAGCGCACCGTGGGAATATTTTTATATCGGATTTGAGGGCGATTGGGCACCACAGGTCATGAAGGATATTGGATTTATCAATGACGATACGATTGTAATCCAGATTCCCAATCCGGAGGAAGTATTTCAACTGCTAAAAAAAGTAAGGAGATATGTTAAAACCTATTTGGAGACGGGAGATGGTGTACTTGGAATGTGTGGATGCATTTATGGAATTTTTCAGCTTTTGAGTGAGGGAAGAAACGATAAGCAGATCATATCAGGACATGAAAATTCCGATTTGCTTCAGCATGAGTATACCAGAACCTTGATTTCGATTATTGAAACATCCTATTCAGAAAAAATAAACATTCAGGAATTGGCAAATCGTCTTCATTTAAACCGTTCGTATATGTCGGAATTATTTTCGCAGGATACTGGAATGTCGATTAAAAGCTATCTAACAGAGAAGCGCATGCAATGGGCAGCAATTATGCTTCAAGCACCGGAACGTTCCATTAAAAGCATTGCGGCAGCATGTGGATATGAAGATTCGCTGTATTTTTCACGTGCATTTAGCAAATATTTTGGCGTTTCTCCCCAACAGTATCGAAAACAAGTTTTAAAAGATATAAAATAACACAAAACAACCCAACATTTATCCATATTTGTTGAACATTATTCTATGGAAACCCTACGAAACTGCATATATAATAGAGTCATCAGAACAACGAAAACAAAATACAACAAGAAAAGGAGAAAATTGTATGAAGTTAAGAAAAGCGTTAGGCATGGTTCCTGTAGTATCAATGGTTTTAGGAATGGCTGTACCGGCAATGGCAGAGCAGAATACGACAGCAGATGCATTTGGTTGGACCGTTCCAGAAGACACATTAAAGATCAGTGTATTTCTTGCAAATGATAATTTCAGTGTCGGCGAAGAAGCTGAGCAGGGAATTAAAAATATGCAGGCATACTTGCTGGAGAACTTCAACATTGATTATGAAGTTCGCACAACAGATGGAAGCGCAGAGGAAGAGTTAAACCTGATGCTTGCCTCTGGTGATTATCCAGATGTGATTATTGGTGCTTCCACCACAATGCGCCAGCGCTTTGTTGATCAGGGCCGTGTAGCAGAGTTGACCGATTACTTGAATGAAGAGACCTGCCCAGATCTGGTAAATCGTCTTGGTGATCTGATTGGTTTGTATGCAAATGAGGACGGCGCATATTATTATCTGCCAACAACATATAGCAATCTGATGGATCTTCCAGATTATTCCGCTCATCTTCGTCTGGACGAGATGGAAGCAGCTGGAATTGATTACAGCACAATCAAGACACCAGAAGATTTCTACAATGCAGCAATGAAGCTTTATGAGGCAAATCCAACAGCTGAGGATGGCGAAAAGCGATATTCGCTTGGCTTATATAGTCAGGGAATGCCAGAGTACTTAAGTGGATACTGGGGACTTGAGCGTGGTTGGCAGATCAATGATGACAATACATTGACCTACTGGATCGAGACTGAGGCCGGAAAGAAGATGGCAAAATATTTCAATGACTGGTGGCGCACTGGTACAATGGATCCAGATTCTTTCACCGATGAGTGGAACGATCTGAAGACAAAGGTTTCTCAGAAGCGTGAAGTTGCCTTAATCGGTGGCTGGTGGATCGGATTAAACGGTGGTTCTGAGGTATGGAAGTCAACCGATGAGGATTGGACCTCGGATGAAACCTATGTCTGCATCGGTTTTAAGGATGAGGATGCAGCGCAGGCAGCAGCAACCGTTAAGAACAATGCCGGAGATAAATGGACTTTTGTTACTGACAAGTGCGAAAATGTGGAAGGCGTTATGCAGTGGTTGAACTTCGTAGCAACCGATCTTGGAACTGTTTTGACAAACTGGGGTCTGCCAAATGAAGTAGAATCCTACAAGAATCCGGGAACTTACACAACAGAGTGGACACTTGCGGATGACGGTACATGGGAGATTAATCCAGATGCAAAGGAACAGCTGATTTCCGAGACATGGGATTACAATGAGGCTGGTATTTACGGTGGCGATTCTGGTGTATTTGCAGCAATGGCATATCAGGGACGTTTCGAGGACGGCGAGCATTGTCTGTGGCTGAACCAGATGTGGTATTCTGAGAATCCGTGGAAGAGCATTATGCTTGAGAATATGAAGGATACCATTGTGGATGGAACCTCTCTTTTGTTTGAGACACTTGTTATGAATGATGAAGTGACCATGGCAAAAACTGCAATCGCAGATGCATGGAAGCAGTATTATCCATTAGCTGTTATGTCTTCAACTGATGAAGAATTTGAGCAGAATTGGGAAAATCTTCAGGCAGCTGTTCAGGCAGCAGGACTGGATGTTTATACCCAGTATCGTACCGAGAACTATCAGGCAAATCTTGAGCTGATGGCAAAATAAATCTTTTAATGAATCTTTTAATAAAAGAAGCACAGAAGTACAACAAAAGTATAAAAATACAAATCGTATAGAGAGAAAAAGTTTGTAAGAAAAAATGAACAGGGCCGCCGCATTTAGATATAGAAGCGGCGGCTCTGCTCGTTTTAAAGAAAGGAAGATGAAACAAATATGAAGCGTCCTTTGAAAAAACACCCATTGATTCAAAGCTTTCGAAAACAAAAGCAGATGTGGCTGATTTGTATCCCGATTATTATATGGGTTGCAGTTTTTTGCTACTATCCGATGTATGGTTTAACAATGGCATTTGTGGACTATGTGCCAGGAAAAGAAATCTGGCAGTGCAAATTTGTTGGATTTAAATATTTTAAAAATTTCTTGACAAGCACGGATTTTCCAAGATTGTTACGAAATACGCTTGCAATGTCGGGCTTGAATATCACAATTGGATTTTTGATGCCGATTTTCTTCGCATTTTGTTTAAATGAGGTTGGCGGAACCCGTCTGAAAAAATTTGTGCAGACAGCAAGCTATTTGCCACACTTTATCAGCTGGGTTGTAGCGGGAACCATGGTAACAACCGTACTTGGAACCGATGGTGTAATCAATGATCTGCTGCTTGCCCTTGGCGTATCTCAGACGAGAATTCAGTTCTTGCAGAAGGGAGAATGGTATTGGGCAATCATAACAATTGTAAATATCTGGAAGGAGCTTGGCTGGTCGGCGATCATTTATCTGAGTGCCATGGCCGGTGTCGATGAGGAACTTTGCGAGGCTGGAGCCGTTGATGGAATGGGTCGTCTTGATATGGCGCTTCACATTACACTTCCAACAATTATGCCGACAATCATTCTGCTTTGGATTATGCAGGTTGGAAATATTCTTTCCGCAGGTTTTGATCAGCATTTAATCATTGGTAATACAGTAACACAGCGCTACTGGGATGTCATTGATACCTACGCATATCGCTATGGTGTACAAAACGGTTATTATTCGCTCGGTGCAGCGGTATCCATGATCAAATCGGTGATTGGATTTGCCCTCGTACTGATTACGAATGCGATTGCGCGTAAGTTCAGCGATGTTGCACTGTTTTAAAGGAGGACGTATATGAGAAAGAGAGCATATTTAAAACAGACAAAAAGCGGAAGAGTATTTGACTGCTTCAATGGCATTTTCCTTGCTGTTATCACGTTTATCACGATTTATCCATTTTGGAATATGCTGGTGTTGTCTTTCAATGATGGAACCGATGCCATTCTTGGAAAGCTCTATTTTTGGCCGCGTGTGTGGACCACAGCCAACTACGAGTATGTGCTTCGAAATGGAAAGCTGCTTCATGGTGCCGTAATTTCCGTGCTTCGTGTATTTGTCGGAACCTTAACGGGCGTTATTTGTAATTCTCTGCTTGGCTATATTTGCGCAAATAAAAGTTTTTATGGACGCAAATTTATGCGAGTATTGTTTTTAATTACAATGTATTTCAGCGGTGGTTTAATTCCAACCTACCTTTTAATGATTCGTTTGGGCTATATCAATTCCTTTGCGGTTTATATCGTACCAGCGCTATTTTCTTCTTATTACATGCTGCTTGCATCCAGTTATTTTCAGTCCATTCCAGATGCATTGTTTGAGTCAGCGCGTATTGATGGCGCATCCGAGCTTCGTAATTTCTGGAGCATTGCAGTTCCGCTTGCAAAGCCAATGTTAGCCTGCATCGCGGTTTATATTGCGGTCAATCACTGGAACAGCTGGTTTGATGTTTCTCTTTATTCAAAAGATGGAACATGGGACACCCTTCAGATTATTCTGTATTGTTTGTTAAATCAGGCTTCGGCAAAATCCGAGATGATGAATCAGCAGCAGCTGTACGCATCCATGAGAACAATTCAGCCAGAGACTGTGCGTGCAGCAATTACAGTTGTGGTTGTCGTACCGATTGTATTTATTTATCCATTCTTCCAGCGCTATTTTGTAGGTGGTATTACATTGGGTGCAGTAAAGGGATGATTGAAAGAGATAAGGGGATCGAAAGAGAAAAAGAAAAGAAGCGAAACAAAAAAGGAAAATAAAAGAAGAAATAAAAGAAGAGAAATAAGAAGTGAAATAGAAAATGCAGTGCATATTTGCATGGAAATGAGGATGTTCTATGAAAAAAGTACAGGAAAGCGAAAATATGTCAAGTGTGGTTTCATCACCCGCAATGCAGGCACCACAAAAAAATGAGATGCTTGCATATCATGCAGATCCGATTCAGAAAAATCCACCACAGGTACATAGCCGTATCTGGCAGAAGGATGATGGAAGCTATGCAATTTCGTACAATGGAGTAGATTTGCTGACATTTGAATTTTTGGATGAGACCGTTCCGATTTTGCGTTTCCATTCGGATGGTGATTTTCAGTCAGAGCCGTTTATTCAGCAGTTTCAGATCTGGTCAAACACGCCGTCTGCGCTGCGTGTGACCATCAGTGCGCCGGTTGAGTGGTGGAACGTTCGCCCAACTCGTGCAGAGAAAGGCCAGTCGATTATCGGTCAGTTAGGAAGGCCGCTTCTTTACGGCGTAAATGGTATTTATCTTCCAGACTGGGATTTGCTTGTTAGTCTGCATGGTGTTCCATTTACATGGGAACAAAGTCGTGTGCAGGAAAAGAATGGCGTGTACACGGCCAGTTTGATCGCACAGATGGACGAATATCCGTGGGTTGTTTTGATTCGTCCACATTATTTTTCGGAGCATCTTGGCTATCGAAATTATGAGCCTTGGAATCGTCGTCCGAAGAAGGATACGATCTGCGGATGGTGTTCGTGGGAGGCCTATCACAGCGACGTGACACTGGAAAATGTGGCAGAGACATCAAAGGCACTCGCGCCATTAAAGCCGTGGGGCATTGAGTTGATGCAGCTCGATGATGGCTATCAGCAGACGCAGGTGCCAATGCGAAAGGGCGGCGAGGTCGGTGAGAGCTGGCTGACGCCCAATGAGAAGTTTCCGGGAGGTCATCCGGCGATTATAGAGGCAATGAAATCGGGTGGTTTTACACCGGGCATCTGGATTAACGCGACCTTAACCAATAAAGAAAATTCAGAATCAATTGGCTGTTGCATAAAAGATAAAAATGGTGAGTTGATTAAGGGTGACTGGATTCAGTATATTATGGACTGTACGCCTGAGACACTTAAGGTTCATGTAGAAAAGTGTTATCGCCAACTTCGCGAGCAGGGCTACCGGTATTTTAAGATTGATTCCATTCGCCATCTGATCTACGATGGACTTGAGGAGGCTGTGCGTCGGGGACTCATGACAACTGAAGAGGCAAGAAAGCGCCATAAAGCGTATTTACAGGCAGCGCGTGACGGCATGGGAGAGGATATTTATCTGCTGTCGTGTTGGGGCGTGTTAAGTTCGAGCATTGGTATCTGTGATGCCATGCGTGTGGCAACCGATGCCAATCCAGGTTGGGGTGCATTCAGTATGCAGATCAGAGAGACCGCTCGCTGGTATTTTGCACATCGTGTTTTGTTTACGGTGGATCCGGATCATGTTTGTGTTCGCGCAAAGCTTCCATGGGTGCGAATGATGTTGTCGCTCGTGTCTTTAAGCGGAGGTGTCATGATGGTATCCGATCCGCCGCAGACCTATGATGCAGACCGCATTGGACTGATGAAGCGAACCATGCCGCCGCTTGCAACACATGCCGGTGAATTTGGGCCAATTGACTATAGCACACCGGCTTGCACCTATATTCCAAAGACAAAAACAGAGGAGGAAGCAAGCTATGCGATTGCCCATGAAAAGAAGGGTGAAAATTATCCGATGGGGTCATTGTGGTCAATCCATATGGAGCAGGGTGGCAGAAATTGGTGCGTAATACAGCGCTGCGGCGTGACACCGCTTGAAACGGCGAATCTTCCACTGGAAAAAGTTTGCCTGAATCCGTCGAGAACATATTATGCATTTGATTTCTGGAAGCAGCTGGCATGGAAATGCACAGATGGCGTTTTAAATATGCATGAACTTGCGCTTGGTGATTGTCAGGTTGTGGCACTGACCGATATCACGGATAAGAAGATTGCGCTGCTCGGTTCGGATCGCCATGTAAGCTGCGATGCAGTCAGTGTATTGACAGAGACAATTACAGATACACCAGATGGAATGGATTATCGCTTGGAATTAAAAGGCTTTGAGGGACTTCATGTAACCTACACGTTGTATGCAGAAAATGCGGCCGATGTCACAAAAGAAGCGCTTCATGAAGCAATTCACGCGCAGGGCGCACAGATTGCTTCGGTACAGGCAGAGGAAGATCTTTTACAGATTGAAGTTGTGTTTGAATGTGAGAATGCGACAGTTGAACTGAAATTGAACGAAACTGAAATTTGAACTGAAATTTGAATTGAAATTGAAGATGTAAATTATGATTTGCGCGGGATGCCCATTTTTGAATAAATAGGTGTCCCGTAAATTGTAATCGTAAATTATAATCATAAATTGGAATGTGGATAAAAATAGAGAAGAAATGTCAAGAAAAAAACCTTTTGAATCCAATACAAAAATGATAGAATCAGTGCAGGAGGGTAAAGAATATGGCAATTTACGTGAATAAAGAAAAAGGACTGTTTCAACTGAATACAGCGCATACAAGCTACGCGATGGGCTTATCGCCAGAAGGCTATTTGGGGCATGTTTATTATGGAGAGCGTCTGCATGGTGAGGCGGATTTGAGTTTGCTTCGCATGAACGAGAAATTCCGTACACCGACAAAAATTCCGGGAGAAAAATCCAGATTTTTGGATTTCTTTGCGATGGAATATCCGACAGGAGGAATCGGTGATTACAGGGAAAGCTGTCTGGATGTAAGAAACGAACAGGGAAATCTGGCATGTGAGCTTTTTTATGATGGATATCGAGTTGAGAAAGGAAAACCAGCATTAAAAGGACTGCCAGCTTCTTTTGGAACGGACGATGAGGTGGAAACACTTGTGATTGTTTGCAAGGATGAGGTGCTTGGTCTGACAGTAGAATTACTGTACTCTGTATTTGAGGCAGAGGACGTGATTTGTCGAAGTGCAAAAATCGTCAATGAAGGAACACAAAAGCTTGTGCTTGAGAAGGTCTATAGTGCCTGCATTGAGATGGATAATGAGAAATTTGAAGTGTTGACACTTCCTGGTTCCTGGGAACGTGAGCGCCACATTGAAAGACACGCTGTCTTTTCTGGAAAAATGAGAAGTTCTTCAAATAGAGGTTCCTCTGGTCATCAGGATCATCCATTTTTCGCACTTTTGTCAAAGGGCACTGATCAGGAGCGTGGACGTGTTTTGGCAATGAATTTTGTGTATTCTGGAAATTTTGTCGCACAGGCAGAGGGAACACAGTTTCAGACGGTTCGCATGGTGATGGGAATCAATGAAGATGGTTTTTCGTGGCGCTTAGGACCACAGGAAATGTTTCAGGCACCTGAGGTTGTCATGACATATTCATCTGAGGGAATTGGCAAAATGACCTGCACGTATCACGATTTTTATCGAAATCATTTAATTCGCAGCAAGTACACCCATTGTATGCGACCGATTCTGATCAACAACTGGGAAGCAACCTACTTTAATTTTGATACAGAAAAGCTGCTTTCGATTGCGAGAAAAGCAAAGGAAACTGGCATTGAGATGCTGGTCATGGATGATGGCTGGTTCGGAAAAAGAAATGATTCACGTAGCTCCCTTGGAGATTGGTTTGTCAATACCAATAAGATAAAAGGTGGATTGGAGTATCTGGTGAGTGAAGTAAATAAGATCGGGTTGGAATTTGGCATTTGGTTTGAGCCAGAGATGGTATCACCAGATTCGGATTTGTATCGGGCGCATCCAGATTGGGCGATTCAGATCGAAGGAAGACAGACACCACTGTTTCGTACCCAGTATGTGCTTGATTTTTCAAGAAAGGATGTGCGGGATTATGTGTATGATGCGGTGGCATCCATTCTTCGCAGCGCAAATATCCACTATGTAAAATGGGATTTAAATCGCTATACCAGCAATGTGGGTGGCAGAATGCTGTCCGGAGATGGTGTTGGCGAATTGCAGCACCGCTATATGCTTGGTGTGTATGAGCTTCAGGAGCGACTGATCACAGAGTTTCCAGATTTGCTGTTAGAAAACTGTGCGAGTGGAGGCGGACGCTTTGATCCGGGAATGCTGTATTATTCGCCGCAGATTTGGTGCTCCGATGATACCGATGCGATTGAGCGATTGAGCATACAGGAGGGTACGGCAATCGTCTATCCGCTTGCCACAATGGGCGCACATGTGAGTGCATCGCCAAATCATGGAATCGGAAGAAAAACACCGTTTGAGACGAGAGGGCATGTGGCATTGGCAGGAACCTTTGGTTATGAATTGGATATCACACAGCTTGGGGAGGATGAACTTTCGCAGATTCCAAAGCAGGTAGAAATGTATCATAAATACAATGATTTGGTAAGAGAGGGAGATTATTATCGCATTGCTTCTTACAGCGAAAATCATCTGTATGATTGTTGGGAAGTGGCGGCGAAGGACAAGAGTGAAGTGCTTGTGACCTATGTACAGGTACTTGCAGAGCCAAACAGTCGTAGCAAAAAATTGTATTTGAGAGGCTTTGACTGTGAAGCATCGTATCAGCTAGAAGAGACAGGAGAAATTTTCCGTGGAGAAAATTTGGAAAAATGTGGATTCCTTATGGAAGCGATGAAGGGTGATTTTGTGAGCCGACTGCTGCATTTTGTACGGGTAGATACAGAAAAAAAGCTGATTATTTTTACTGATATCGGAGATACGATAATTGATGAAAGCACAGAGGTATATAAGGTGCCAGGCAGCGTGGTGGATCATGCAGAATGCATTCCGGGGGCAAAGCAGACGATGCTTTCTCTCTATGAGAAGGGATATCCAATCGTTATGGTAGCCGATGGATTCACACAGTCTTTCCACAATACGATGGGACAAAGTGGTCTTTCTCATATCTTTTCGGAGTGGGTAACTTCGGAGGAGGTCGGTGCAGAAAAGCCAAGCGCAGCGATGTTTGAGACGGCAATGAAGCGCATGGGACTTACAGAGCGCGACAAGGCACGCATCATCATGGTGGGAAATAATGTGGAGCGTGATATGGCAGGTGCAAATCGTTTTGGCATTCGTTCTGTGCATTTATGCTGGTCAAAGCGTCATCCGTTTGAACCAAAAACGCCGGATGAAGTGCCGGATTATGTGATTTCGACACCAAGCGAATTGCTTCCGCTTGTGGAGAAACTGGAAACAGAGCTAGAAGAACAATAAAAATTGGTAATGATGCAGCGTTGCACGTTGTCTATGCAGCGCTGAATTGTTATAAGAAGGAGCGTGAGAACGTGGTAAAAAAATTTATTCTTGTTTTTAAAACGCACTTTGATATTGGATTTACTGATCTGGCAGAAAATGTAATTCGAGGCTACGGAGATTCGATGTTAAAAGAGGTCATTGAAACCTGCAATGCGACAGCGGACATGGGACTGCTTCGCTATGTTTGGACAATGCCAGCATGGCCGCTGTGGTATATCACAAAAAATTGCAATCCAGTATTAAAGCCAGAGCTTGATCGTCTGATTCATGAGGGGCAGATTGTGTGGCATGGTCTTCCGTTTACCTCACATACGGATTTTTCTGCACCAGACGAGTATGCAGAGACGTTTCGCTATTCGAGGGAGTTGGCAGCTGAGTATCAAAAGCCCATGCCGGTGGCAGCGAAAATGACAGATGTGCCGGGTCATGGCTGGATGCTTCCAGATGTGCTTGATCAGGCAGGCATTCACTTTCTTCATCTGGGCTGCAATGAGTTTGCAACGCCTCCAGATGTGCCAGAGCTGTTTTTCTGGGAAGGACCGGGAGGCGGCAGGGTATTAACCATGTATAGCAAGGGTGGCTATGGAACAGGGCTGTTTCCGCCAAAGGAATGGCCGTATCCAGTCTGGATGGCACTGATGCACACACATGACAACAGTGGCCCGCAGAGTGCATCTGCAATCAAAAAGATGGTAGCGCAGATACATGAAGAATATCCAGATGCTGAGATTATCTGTGGCACAATGGATGATTTTTATCGTGAGATGGCACAGTGCGATTTATCGGATATTCCAGTCTTAAAAAAGGATTTGGCAGATACCTGGATTCACGGAGTTGGCTCTTACCCAGCAGAGGTCAGCCTGGTGCGCCAGTGCAGAGAGCGGGCACGAGTGCTTCATCACATATATTTCAATCAGCTGATGAAAAAAGATGGTAGCAATGCACCTGCGATTGAACAATTGTGGAATCAATATTATGAGGAGATTGCGCTGTTTGAGGAGCATACATGGGGCGCAGATGTGAAAACATGGCTTGGCGCAGATCGTGTTTACGAAAAAGAAGCATTTTTGCAGGCGAAAAATGAACCGCGCTATCAGTTTATGGAAAAATCATGGAATGAACAGCGCGGACGGGCAAAGCGAGCCGCCCATTGTCTTGACCAGATTGAAGTGCTGCTTGGGATTACACATTCTGCTTTCTATTCTGATTCAGTGAAAAATGAGCTTCAATTAGAGCAGGCAGGTAATTTGGTGATTGCGTCAAGCCATCGCTATCAGCTTGTTTTTAATTGGTTCACTGGTAACATTCAATTTGTGTATGACAGGAAAAACAAAAAAACAATTTTGCAGGCAGGAGAACAAGGCCTTTTCACCTACCAGTATGATCGCTATGGTTTCGATGATATCAATGAATTTTTGCGAAACTATGGCTATCACTTCTTAACGTGGGGCATTCAGGATTACGGAAGAGAAAACTATCCGACTCGAACCACGCATAAAACCTTCTACCCAGAGTTTGTGCGATGGGAGATTCAGCAAGAAGCACTGCTCTTTCATTACAAAACTGATGAGAGCAGTACAAAGTATGGCGATGCGAAGGAAATCACCTTGCGTATTGCCTTTCCAAAGAAAGACGATACGATTCACATAACGCTCAAACTTACAAATAAGCAGGAAACTCCATTTGTCGAGTCGGGAAGCTTTGTGATTCCATTTGTGAACGGAGCATCCTGGCAGATCGGAAAGCCGGGTGGCATTGTCAATCCACAGACGGATATTCAGGACTGCTGCAACCATGCGCTGTTTAATTTGGAGCGTCAGGTGACTGCTTATACAAAAGAAGGAAGTGTTTCGATCTGCTCGCCAGACGCACCTCTTTTTGGAATTGGAAGCACAGGTGTGTATGAGTATCACAAAACATTTGGCACACGCGGTTCCGATATTTATTTTAATCTGTTTAATAACATGTGGGGAACCAATTTTCCACAATGGATTGGCGGTGATCTGGAATATCATTTTATTCTCCAGAGTGATGTTGAAGAGCCGCAAGTGTGGGCAGCAAAGGAATGCCGGAAAATGACAGATTTGCAGAAGTATTTCGCAAATTGCCCAGAGACCGCTTCTAAGCTCATTCCATCAGGAATGGAGCTTGTGCGTACACAGGTCGAAAACGGAGCAATTTATGTGACACTTCGCGATTTGACGGGAAAGGAAGCTGTCGGAAGTCTTTCGATACCAGGGGCAAGCATTCAGTCCGTTGATTTCAATCACAATCCAATACAGAAAGCTCAGTCTGATTGCTGCTTGTTTGCAGTTCGTCCGTATGGACTTCACTGTTTTGCTGTGACAATAAAATAGTCTATTGTTTTTCATAGTCCGCTGCGCTATACTTTTCTTAGTTGCAGCGGATTTTTCTTTGGTAACGATTCCGTAGCCTGTAAAATTGCTTGCTGTGAATGGTTACATTTTTTGCATGTTGTTTTATCGAATCATTTGAGAAAGTGGGTGAAACAATGGGAAACATTATGGATTATCTGAAATGGAGAGGCGATTTGACCTTTTCGCAGGATGCCTTCAATGAGGTGGACAATTTGCTACTTTCGTATGTGGCTTATGTAAATCTGGATGGGTTGTCGGTCAGAGCGGGAGAGGAGAAAATGACACTCGAGGAACTTTCGAGACGCTTTTTTGTACTTCACAGTGAGGCAGAGCTAGAGGCAGACAAATCCTTTATTCGGTTGGCTCCTTACGTGTTAAAACAGATGGCCGAGTCGAACCGCTATCGCACGGCCACCGTGTCAAATTATGTCAATATGGTCAATCCTCAGCTGGAAATGCAGTTTTCGGCGGCACAGGTGGATCTTCCAGATGGCACAGTAAATTTTTGTTTTCGCGGAACGGATGACAACATCGTGGCGTGGAAAGAGGATTTTAACTTAAGCCGTGGTGAGGTTCCAGCGCAGCGTCTGGCGGCCGAATATTTAAACCGTTTTGGCACCGGTACCGCACCGATTCGCTTAAGTGGTCATTCAAAGGGCGGCAATCTGGCAGTCTTTGCGGCAGCGGCTTGTAATCTCGAAGTGCAGAAAAAAATCACCGATGTCTATTGCAACGATGGTCCAGGCTTTGTGCACGAGTTTGTCATCAGCGATGAATATAAGAAAATTCAAGACAGAGTCCATCGCTATATCCCGGACTCATCCATCATTGGAATGATTCTTGAAAATCCAGTCGAGCCGCATGTGATCAAGAGTACAGCGAAGGGAATGCTCCAGCACGATGCGATGAGCTGGCAGATTGAAGGGCCGCGTTTTGTTTCAGAACAGTTGAGTACGTCTGCTATTCAGCTTCATGAGACGCTTCACGGCTGGCTTGAAAACATCGATGAAAGCGGTCGAGAGCAATTTGTCAATGATATCTTTTCCATACTCGAATCCACTGGTGTGGACACGATCACACAGGTGCAGGAGGGCGGAATCAAAAATGCCGCCACTATGCTGCGTGAGCTTCACCAGATTGTGCCGGGAACCTGGTCTGAGCTGGAAAGCTTGTTAAAGGCTGTTTTGCCATTTTCTGGATTTTTGATTATGGGCAAGCAAAAGCCTGTGGAAAAGCAAGCTACAACAGAGCGGCAAAATCCGATTCGGGAACTTGCAAGTAACTACAAAACAGTATTCGTAGGTCTCATAAACAGCGGCAATAGCAACGAGAAAAATGAAAAGATAACTGAAAAGATAATTGAAAAGAAAACTGAAAGCAACGAAAAAAGTAATGAAAAACATAACGAAATACAGGAGGAAAAAGGAAAATGAGTCAAAATAAACAGGCTGCGGGGACAGCCGGGGCAGGGGGAATCACGGATGGCGTGATCTGGCAGCAGCTCCTTGTCTTTTTCTTTCCGATTTTATTCGGAGCATTTTTTCAACAGCTGTACAACACGGTCGATGCGATCGTGGTCGGCCGCTTCACCAGCTCGCTTGAACTGGCAGCCGTTGGCGGTTCCACAGGAACCTTAATCAATTTATTATTTGGTTTCTTTATTGGCTTGTCCTCTGGTGCAACCGTCATCATCGCGCAGTTTTACGGTGCGGGCGATAAGGAGATGGTAAGCCGAAGCGTTCACACGGCAGTGGCACTTGCAATCGTGGGTGGCGCAATCCTCAGCGTGTTTGGATTATTTTTTGCAAGAACGGCACTCGAGTGGATGCAGACACCAGATACGGTAATTGATTTTGCAGAGACATACATCAAGATTTATTTCCTTGGAATGATTCCAAACCTGTATTATAATATCTGTGCAGCAATCCTGCGAGCAGTCGGTGATTCCAAGCGACCACTCTACATTTTGATTTTCTCCTGTTTGGTAAACATCGTACTCGACCTGTTATTTGTCGTAGTGCTTCGCATGTCGGTAAAAGGCGTTGGAATCGCAACGATTCTTTCCCAGTTTATCAGTGCCGTGCTCATCACCTTCTGTCTGATGCGCACCAAGGAGTGCTACCGCTTACAGTGGAGTAAGGTCCGTTTTCACAAGATGCTGCTCATTCGTATCATTCAGATCGGTGTACCGGCAGGTCTCCAGTCGGTTATGTATAACATCGCAAATATCATCATTCAGTCCAATGTCAATCTGCTCGGAAGTGATACGATGGCGGCATATACCGCATATTCGAAGATCGACGCTGTATTCTGGATGATCATGAATGCATTCGGTGTATCCGTATCCACCTTCGCTGGACAAAACTTTGGTGCGGGAAAGCTTGACCGTGTGCGAAAGAGTATGAAGATTTGTTGGGGCATGGCATTTGGCGCCAGTGTCGGACTGAGTGTGCTTCTTCATTTCTTTGGACGATATGTGTACATGCTCTTTACTACCGATGCACAAGTTATTGAGATCGGAATGCAGATTTTATATTTCTTAACCCCGATTTATTTTACATATGTCACGATCGAGGTCATCTCAGGAACGGTACGTTCCATGGGCTTTGTATTCACACCAATGCTTATGACTTGCGGCGGCGTGTGCGTGCTTCGTCTTTTGTGGCTGTTTATTGCAGTTCCGCAAAATCGAACAATCACAAATATTTTGTTTAGCTATCCGTTGTCATGGATTGTGACATCAATTTTATTTATCATTTATTACGTTTACCTGAATAAAACAGGAAAAATCGAGGCGGCAAGAGAACATAGTCTCGTGTAACGAGTAAGTCGAATGAAAAGATCATCGTAAAAAAAGCAAAATAGCAGTAAGAGCAGAGGGCGAAGCGTATGGCTTGGAAGAGTCGTAGGCTTCGCTTTTTCATGCCACTTTTTGAATTTGCCTATTTCATTTTCTTCGTTTTTCATTTTCTTCCTTTTGGTCTTAAACAAACCTTAAGGATTTTCCCTGTTTATTCTTAAAGCAAAAAATTGTATACTAAGGGACAGAAAAGAGAAAGGGAGAAACATGAGTTATGAGTATGAATATCAACACGAATGAAAATAAGGCTAGTCAATTTGATTCTGCCAAGAAGATAGATAAAATTGTAATCTGTGATGATGATAAAGACATTGTGAGAGCACTTCAGATTTATTTATCAAACAGAGATTACGAGCTTTTATGTGCATACACCGGAAAGGAGGCATTGGAGTTTGTCAAAAAGGGTGATGTATCACTCGTTCTTCTGGACATCATGATGCCAGAGATGGATGGAATCACAGCACTTCGTGCCATCCGAAAATCAAGTAATGTTCCAGTGATTTTGATCACGGCAAAGAGTGAGGACGCCGACAAGGTACTTGGTCTTGATGTGGGGGCAGATGATTACATTACAAAGCCATTTAATCCAATCGAGGTATTAGCGCGTGTGCGCTCTCAGCTTCGCCGCTACAATAAATTAGGTGGCAGCGAGGACAGCAATCGCAGAGAGATTTTAAGCTGCGGTGGTGTGACACTCGATGACCGCACAAAGCAGGTCACAATGGACGGTGAGGAAGTATCACTGACACCGACCGAATACGAGATCTTAAAGTTTTTGATGTCGCATCCGAGACAAGTCTTTTCACCAAAACAGATTTACAGTGAGGTGTGGAAGGATACGCCGATTGGAAGCGAGGGTACTGTAGCGGTACATATCCGTCATTTACGAGAAAAGCTTGAGATCGAGCCATCCGACCCGAGACATTTTAAGGTTGTCTGGGGACAGGGCTACAAATTTGAGTAGTAGTTAGGAGTGCAGCCTATGGGGAAATTTTTGCGAAAGTATGGCATTCTCTTTTTCTTTTGTGCAATGATGGGTGGAATCATTATGGTGGATTCCATCTTTGCTATTGTGTATACCGATAAGGAACGAGGCTTGGCAACGAAATTTTCCAATTACACAATGAAAATTTCAATTCTACAGGTAGATTCACAGGAAGCATTTCGGCAAAAAGAGTTCCTTTCATTTTTGCAGGAAAAAGCGCAAACGGAAAAAATAAATGTGTTAAAAGCAGATAATCAAAGTGGAACAATGCTTTATTCCAATGAGCTGATGTCGACACAAAGCGCACTTGAGCAAGCACCTGATACCACAGTAACGGGCGTTTATTATCTGGATGGCGCGCGAAATACGAATTTACTGTTTGAAGAATTACGAAACCGAATTTTAACAAAAAATCAATATGCACAGATTGTTGTGTTAGAAGCTTCTTCAAAAGGACAGCTATTGGAACGTTTGAAAAATTCAGAGGATGCGATGTATTATGTATTGCAGATGGGCGTATTGCTGATTCTAAATCTGTTAAACTTTGGAAATATCGCAGGTCACTGGGCAAATGCCAGAAAAACGGAGATCGCTGTGAGAAAGATGGTTGGAGGAACAGATGGAACAATCATTCAAAAGTTAATGGTTTTATTTGGTTCTGCAACCGGGCTGTTTCTTCTGACTGGGATGGCATGTGGAATTGTTATAGCAGGAATCAATATGAAAACGATCAGAATTACAAAAGCTGCATTTTTGTTTGGCAGTATGAATTGCCTGCTTCAATGGCTTGTATTGCTTTTGCTTGGTGGAATTATAATCCGTAGATGTGTGAGAAAAAACATAATGGAAATCCGAAAGCAAAGTTAAAAAGCAAAGTTAAAAAGCAAAGTTAAAAAACAAAATTAAAAAATAAAGTTGAAAAACAAAATGAAATAACAAAGTGCAATACCAAAGAGCAATACCAGAGTGAAACAAACCATCAATCGTTAACCATCAAGGATTCTGAAATGGAGTGAAGCAAAATGACAACTATAAAATATGCATTAAGAGAGGTACGAAAACATTTCGGAAAATATTTCCCGATTTATGCGCAGCTTATCACCTCCGTCCTGCTATTTGCCTTCATTGCCGTAACGTTTGCTAAGGCCCATACATTTTCTGCAAAAATGCATGAATACAGCGAGCATAAAAATATGTATGCAGTCGTTGATAAATCGGATGTACCTACGATTATGAATACATTAGGTGCGGCAGATGCAGAAGAAAAATGCAAGGAATTATACGAGTATACGGCTGAAAATGTTGATATGTACATTCATCTGAAGGACAAGGTAGTTTGGAATGGAAAAGACATCGAAATCCTACAGATTAACAAAAACTTTTCGGACTTATATCAGATCAATGTGCAGAATGGACGTACATTTCGCGATGACGAATGGAATGGACAAATCAATGAAAATGAGCCAATTCCTGTTTTAGTGGGAGCTAAGGCAGCGGCAGCATATCCAATCGGAACGCGACTTGTAAATGAAGTCGAAGATAAAAGCCTGTTTGAAATTGTAGGAGTACTCGATCCAGATGCTTTTTATTTGGAGCCAGTTGTAGGAAATAAAATAATTTCTCTTGATTCGGCGTTTGTTATTCCGTGGATTCCAAGAGAGACGCTAAATAACGGCTATCGAAATGTAAATCTGTTTCATGTATTACAGTTGGAAACGGACTCTGTGGATGTGTTAAATGCCATTTCTGAAAAATCAAAGGAGCTTGGCTTGTTTGATTTGGAATTTGTATCATTTCGGGAGCAAATCGAAGTTGTGAATACCTATTACCAGAATGTGTATAGCAGAGACTGCGCGATGTTAGGTGCATTGCTTCTCTATTGTATCGTGGGAAGTATCACGATGCTGCTTCAGTACATTGATACGCATATGAAGCAAAATTCGATTTATATGCTATGTGGCGCGACGCAGCAGGAGATTGGGTTACAAATGCTTGTACAGATACTGCTGCCGATCTTAATTGGTCTTATAATAGATGCAATTCTTTTCAGAACCATTTTTGCAGTTGCAGCAGGAGGACTATTTGGGCTTGTGCTGTCAGGTGTTATTTTGTTCATCCCATTAGTAAAATGGAATCGAATGGAAATCAGCCAGATTTTTAAAACATATGAATGAGGGTGAAGTGCGTATGGATGTGAATGAAGAAAAAACAGCAATCATCGACTTGCAGGGAATTTGCAAATCATTTTCAGTTGGAAAAAGGACCGCAAAGGTATTAAAGGGAATTGATTTGTCTATTGCGAGTGGCGAGATGACAGCCATTATGGGAGCCAGCGGATGTGGAAAATCGACATTACTAAACATCATTGGCTGTTTGGATGTTGCGCAATCTGGTGAGTATTGGCTGAAGGGAGAAAAAATAACAGGCAAAAGCCAAAAGGAAATGGCTAGAATTCGCAATGAAGTATTTGGCTATGTCATTCAGGATTTTGCGCTGATTCGAGAGGATACCGTACTCGAAAATATTCAGATTCCGTTGGACTATAGCAAGAAGAAAATTGACAAAGCGCGAATTGATCAACTGCTAAGAGCATTAGGGTTGAGGAAACTGCAAAAGACGCGTGTGAGTCTGCTTTCAGGTGGCGAGCAGCAGCGAACCGCCATTGCCAGAGCGCTCGTGAATGATCCAGAAATTCTATTGGCAGATGAGCCGACAGGAGCGCTCGATTCCAAGACGGGACAGGAGGTTATGAATATTCTTCGCGCGATCTGTGACAAAGGCAAAACCATTGTAATTGTAACGCACGATGAAAAGATTGCACAGCAGTGTGATCGAATCTTGTATATGAAAGATGGAAAAATGTTAAGTGGAAAAATGTTAAAATGAAAGGAAAGGAAAAAATCATGGGAAAACTCAAAGAAAAATTAAAACCACACCGGTTAGCTGAGACATTTCCGGTGTACATACTAGCCTATTTTCTGTGCATGGTAACTGGTTTTTGTACGCTCATGTTTGCACGCGAGCTGTTGTATCAAATGGGCGTAATGAGTCGTTATGGTTGGGGAGAACTTGGTGGTGTGACCTCTGACATTTTGCTTGTCCTTGGATGTATGGTTTTCTTTTATCAGGGCGCAAAGATTATTATAGGTCGCGCTCATAAAAAAGCCCAGAAAGAACTCAAGCATCCAAACGGACTGTACGGCATGCCATTTGAACTCTGCGCGATGATTTATCTTGCCGTTGAAATTGTTTTGCTTTGTATGTCAATCAGTTCAGGCGTATATATGTATATTGGATTCGTCGGCGCAGCGGTATTCATGCATTTTTGCGAGAATGTCACACAGCGAATGGACAGGGGACTCCTTGTAAGAGGCTCTCTTTATGATAAGGTGCACACGGCGGCACAAAAAGCAGGAATCGTCATCCCATTTATGGTGGGAAGCAGCATTATCAGCGTCTTATTGTTTCTCTTTTTGCTAATTCTGATTATGAATGGACGAGTCGATTTCTTTTTCTGGGGAACCGTTGGCTCTACCCTTCGCTTTTTATTCTTCGGTGCGTTTACCATTTTGATTCCATGCGCATTCTGGTATCTGTGCTGGTGTTTTCACAAGCTTAAGATGGCAGGTGAGGCACTTCGTGATGGACTCGATGGCTATCGTGTGGATACGAGTCACATGGTTGGTGCCTTAAAAGAGCACGGAGAAGATTTGAACCGCATTGGTGAGGGTGTCAATAAGGCTGTCGAGGAGCGATTAAAGAGTGAACGTCTTCGTACTGAGCTGATCACAAATGTTTCTCATGATATTAAGACACCACTGACTTCTATCATCAACTATGCCGACCTGATCAGCAAGGAAAAGACAGACAATCCGAGTATTCAGGAGTACGCAGAGGTACTTGGAAAGCAGTCGCAGAAATTAAAGCGCTTGATTGAAAATCTGATCGAAGCGTCAAAGGCAGCCACTGGAAACATTCATGTTGAATTAAAGCCGTGCAATTTAAATGTACTCTTGGCACAGATATCAGGCGAGTATGAGCAGCGCCTTGGCGAGCAGAATTTAACACTGATTACATCGCCGTCACCGGAGGAAATCTTCGTTATGGCAGACGGAAGCCAGCTGTGGCGAGTCTTCGACAACTTGCTTGGAAATGTCTGCAAGTATGCACTCGAACATACGCGTGTCTATCTGGATGTATCCGTCAAGGAACACGATCAGGTCGAGATTACGCTCAAAAATATTTCAAAAAATCAGCTGAATTTATCTGAAGAAGAACTTTTTGAGCGTTTCACAAGAGGCGATAATTCCAGAAGCACCAGCGGAAACGGACTGGGTTTATCCATTGCACAGAGTTTAATGCGACTTCAAAATGGATCGCTTCATCTTGTCACCGATGGCGATTTATTCAAGGCGATTGTGCAGCTCAATCGTGTGGACGCAGTTGCACCGGAGGAGGCACAGCTGCCAGAAGAAAAAACTTTATAACATTTACAATTGGGGTAGGTACCGGTCGGCACCTGCCCCAAAAGACTTTACAGAAAATTCCCTTTTTGGTATACTAAAAGCCAGAGAAAACAAAGTAGTTTCAGGAGGAATTTTATTTATGAAATATCGTCGCATTTTTACAATCGTTATCGATTCATTCGGAATCGGTGCCATGGATAACGCAGCCGAATATGGAGATGCAGGCTGTGATACCTTTGGTCACATTGCAGATAAGGTGCCGGGAATCAAAGTCCCGAACCTGATCCGCATGGGTCTGACCGAGCTGCATCCAGCTCCGGTACTGACTGGTCCGCAGCCGACCGAGCGCATTGGAAAATATGCCAGATTAAATGAGGCCAGTAACGGCAAGGATACCATGACCGGTCACTGGGAGATGATGGGTCTTGAAATCAAGACTCCATTCCAGACCTTCACCGACACTGGATTCCCGAAAGAGTTAATCGATGCACTTGAGAAAGAGACCGGACATCGCGTCATCGGAAATAAGGCAGCAAGCGGAACGGAGATCTTAGATGAACTTGCAGAGGAAGAAATTAAGACAGGAGCCATGATCGTGTATACCTCCTCTGATTCCGTTCTTCAGATTTGCGGAAATGAGGAGACCTTTGGTCTTGACGAGCTGTATCGCTGCTGCAAGATCGCAAGAGAGCTGACCATGAAGCCAGAGTGGAAGGTAGGCCGTGTCATTGCAAGACCATATGTTGGCAAGAAAAAGGGTGAGTTCAAGCGTACTTCAAATCGTCACGACTATGCGCTCAAGCCATATGGAAAGACCACCATGGACGCATTAAAGGAAGCGGGGTTTGATGTCATCAGTATCGGAAAGATTCGTGATATTTTCGACGGAGAGGGCATCACAGAGGCAGAGCGTTCCAAGAGCAGCGTAGAAGGAATGGAGCAGACAATCGAAAAACTCAATCAGGACTTTACTGGACTGTGCTTCACCAATCTTGTTGATTTTGATGCACTCTGGGGTCACAGAAGAAATCCACAGGGTTATGCAGAGGAACTTGAGAAATTTGATGTCCTTCTCGGCGAGTTTTTAGGAAAGATGAAAGAGGACGATCTCGTCATCGTAACCGCAGACCATGGAAACGATCCGACCTTTAAAGGAACTGATCACACCAAGGAGCGTGTTCCGTTTTTAGCCTACTCTCCATCTATGAAGACAACTGGCAGAATCGACGATCAAAACTGCTTTGCTGTGATTGGCGCATCCATCGCAGATAACTTTGGTGTAAAGATGCCAGAGGGAACCATCGGCACATCCATTCTCGGACAGCTTGACTGATGACCCGCTTAAGGGAAAAGGAGGTGTCGGGGATGGGAGATTTCCGACAGGAAACATTTCAGCAGGAAAATTTCACTGATTTCGTATGAAAAGCTGGATGCGGTGATTGTGCTGGCAGAGTCAATCAAGAACAAACAGGTCAGATAGCGTTTAGGAATCTGGCGCGGGAATCCTCGGCCATTCAATGACCGAGATGAAAGCGCC
>CAVFYJ010000003.1:0-72317 GCA_963626545.1 Acetatifactor sp.
GGCGCTTTCATCTCGGTCATTGAATGGCCGAGGATTCCCGCGCCAGATTCCTAAAAATATACAGGATAAAAAAATACAGTCTATTTCTAATGGTAAGATAAAAAACTATCAGAAATAGACTGTTTTTAATTGCCAAAATATTTAAAATAGTAATATCCGAATTGTGAATATCCGCTTGGATTAAAACTGGAAATTTACAGACACAAGGGATAAATAAAGATAAACGAAAGATTATATGAAAGCTTCTAGTGAAGGATATGAAATAAAGCAGGCACTTGGTACGGATATGGGTGATTATAATTTTGCCTTAACATCATTTGAAGATGCCGTATTTGTATCATATGGAGAATTTTCTGAATACTGTGGTGTATGGTTGAATGGTAACAAACTGGAGGAAGGCAAAGATTATGATGCAGAATCTGGAAGTACCAGAATAACGATTCATGGTGAAACATTCGAAAATACAGATTATGTAAATCAGGATGGAGAAAACACCATTGCAATTGAGTTTCGTAAGGGTGGAGACAGAAATGAAGAACTTAAGAGAACATCTCAAAATTTCACCATCAATGCGCCGAAGCCTACTGAGCCAGAATCAAAGCCAACGATTGAACCAACTACTGAAGAACCAACGAAACCAACAGTAGCACCAACTGCTGAGGAAACGACAAAGCCAACAGTTGAACCAACAACCATTGAAGAATCGACAGAGAAAGTTACAACAGTGCAGGCAATTACGAAGGAAGAACCAACAACTGTAGCTAAGTCTGAAGAACCAAAGTCTACAGCATCTTCTACGGAGACACCAGAAACAGCATCAACCGCAAAAGAAAATGAGACAAGTGCAAGTTCCACTGAAACAACAGCAGCGTCAGTAAAGTGTACGGTAAAGATGATTGATGCAGAAAACAAGGCAATTGACAATTTAAATCTTGAACTTCATTCAACACCACAGAAGGCAGTAACAGATGCAAATGGCTGCGCAGCCTTTGAATCAATCGAATTTGGTTCTCATACGCTTTATGTAAAGAATACAAATGGAACAACAGAAGGTTCTGTATCCTTTACAATTGCAGAGGGAAATGCGTTAGCATTGAATGGCAATGTAATCACTGCACCAAATGGAGCAAATTTCATTTTGACTGTCCGTTATGATCAGAATAATCTGGAATTGGTATCTGTTCATGATAATACAGCAAGTTCCTCTGAAGTTATCCTTGGAATTGAGGATTATGCAGAGTGGATTGGTGCATTTCTGTTCGGAATTGGTATTGCAATGGTAATGTGTCTTTGTGCGTATGCAATCAGCAGTGCGGCAAGAAGACGCAAATAAATAGTGTTAAAATCTTTTTCAATATTGCAAAACATAAGTTCTAATGCTACAATGAAATTGAAAGGAGACCTTTTTTACACGTACAAATGAGAAAACGGTGTTAGCCGGCAAAATACACCAGATAAAATCCCCAATTTGGGAAATACATAGAGAAAAATTGGAGGAGTTTTGATGGTTCAATCAAAAGAAAAGCAGCCCGGTGCGAAACTACAATGGCATCCAGCATTCTGTGCAGCGGCAGAGCTTGAACTTCGCTTTAATAAAGCCGATCTCGAATTTAAACGAGAATACAATTTAAGTAAGAAGCCGCTACAGATGGATTTGTTAATCATTGAGAAACGAAAGAATGTGCAGATTCAAAATGAAATCGGAGCGATCTTTCGTGGACATAATGTGATTGAGTACAAGTCACCAGATGATGGTATGACGATTGACGATTTTTTCAAGACACTGGGATATGCTTACCTGTACAAAGGCTTAGGAGAGAAGGTTGATCAAATTCCGTTGGAAGAATTAACAGTGTCTCTTTTCAGAGCATCAGCACCTAAGCAATTGTTTAAGCAACTTATTGGCTACGGATATAAAATCGAACAGCACATGTCTGGTATATACTATGTACAAGGGTTTGCGGTTCCGATCCAGATTGTTGTAACGAAGGGATTGGATTCCAAGAATCATGAAAGCCTAAAAGTATTGTCGAGAAGTGCAGAAAAGGAAGATATCCAGAAATTTACCGAGCTGGCAAGGGATTTTTCAGAGCCAGGTGATAAGGAAAAGGCAGATGCAGTGCTTCAGGTAAGCGTGGCTGCAAACAGAGAAAAATATGATGAAGTCAGGAGGTCAGAAAATATGTGTGAAGCATTACGAGAACTTATGAAGGAAGAAATCGAGCAGGAATTGGAAAAGGCACGTAAAGAAGGCCTGCGATTGGGAAAGGAGGAAGGCAAACAGGTTGGAGAGCAGCAGGGTCGTGAGACTGGTCGAGCACAGGGGCTTGAAGAAGGCCGAGCAGAAGGCCGAGCAGAGGGCCGGGCAGAGGGCCGGGCAGAGGGCCGGGCAGAGGGTCACTCCGAAGGCAAAACTCAGGCGAAAAAGGAGATGGCTTATGAGCTTTACCACGAAGAGGGATTCAGCATTGAGCGAATTGCAAAGTTACTCAAGCTGGATCGTGAAACGGTAGAGAAGTGGCTGCAGGAAAAGACAACTGCATAAATAAGACAACATAACGATGAAATAAAATGATACCAGGGTCAAAAGGTCAGAAAGCCTTTTGACCCCAACATCATAAAATAGTGACACAAAAGAATAAAACAAAATAACAAGGCATAATTACAATTGCCTGGGAGGGTGGACATTTCATATGCTCCACCCTCTTTTCTATTGTCTTTTATTTGTTTAAAATGTCGTGAAAAACCGCCAAAGCCTTTACTAAACCGAAAATTTATATTATTATAATAGCATGGTCAAAAGTTCGGAATTTATCTGACGAAAGACCTTGAAAGGGGGACGTCATGGACTTTTTGGAAGCACAAAATTACTTAGAAAAAGTGCGAAGTCAAAAGGGAATCGTTCTGGGACTGGACACAATGCGCCATCTGATGGCAGAACTTAAAATGCCGCAGGACAAAGTTAAATTTATCCAGATTGCGGGAACAAATGGAAAAGGCTCAACGGCAGCCTACCTCACCTCTATTTTATCGGAGGCAGGAATCCGTGTGGGACGATATACATCACCAGCTGTATTTTCTAGTACGGAGCAGTATTGGGCATGCGGAAGTTGTATCAGCGAGGAAGAATATGCGCGCGGCATGACAGAGGTTTCGCAGGCAGCAGCACGACTCGACGGAGAAGCGCCGACTGCATTTGAGCAGGAGACGGCATTGGCTCTCTGGTATTTTGCTGAGAAAAACTGCGAACTTGCAATCTTAGAGGCCGGTCTTGGCGGAGATATGGATGCCACGAATATTGTAACAACAACCGTGTGCAGCATCCTGACCTCAATCAGCATGGACCATTGCCGAATCCTTGGAAATAAAATTAGTGAGATTGCAGCACACAAGGCAGGCATCATAAAACCGGGTGCTCCGGTGATTTGTATGGAGCAGGAAAAGGCTGCAATGGAGCCGATTCGCGCGGCAGCAAAAAATGCAGGCAGTCCACTGTACGAAGTACGTCACGACGAGGTACGCCAGATTTTTTCCGACAAACGAGAGAGCGTCCTGTTTTTTAAGGACTTTGAAAATCTCCGCCTAAAAATGCTTGGAACCTGTCAGCCTGAAAATGCGGCACTTGCCGTACAGACAGCAAGTGTACTTAGCAGTACGTATCCAATTACCAGAGCAAATATCTATGACGGCCTTGAAAAGACGCGCTGGGACGGGCGCTTTGAGATGCATGTCGGTTCGCCAGATATCGTTCTCGATGGTGCGCATAATCCAGATGGCATTAAGCGTCTGCGTGAATCGGTCAATCGTTTCTACGGGGCAGCACCAGTCTGCTACATATGTGGTGTGTTAGCAGATAAGGATTACGAAAAAGAAATCGGTATTCTATTTGGACGAGCATCACAAGTTCTTACAGTAACACCGCCATCGCCGCGGGCAATGAAAAGCACCGCTTTGAAGGCTGCAATCAAAAAGCGTTTCCCACAATTAAAGGTCACTTCATTTGACAGTGAAGACGGTATTGAAAAAGCGATGGAAGCAGCCGTTTCACAGAACAATCCAGTGGTTGTCTGCGGAACACTTACCATTCTTTCAAGAGCAAAAGAGTGGATGAAACGCAACGACAGACTGTAAGCAGAAAATGAATAAGTACAAAACTGCAATAGTTTAAAAATAGAGAAGAGGAATCATGGATAAAGAAAAGATCGAGCAGGCGGTACGCCTGTTTTTGGAGGGAATCGGTGAGGACCCAGACAGAGAGGGACTGGTGGGAACTCCCGACCGTGTTGCACGCATGTGCAGCGAGATATATGGCGGACTGGGACAGGACGCCGGACAGTATTTAAAGACAACATTTGAGGCAAGGAACAACGAGCTGATCTTGGAAAAGGACATTGATCTGTATTCCGTGTGTGAGCATCATCTGCTTCCATTTTATGGAAAAGCGCATATCGCGTATATTCCAGATGACCGTGTAGCAGGTTTGTCGAAGCTGGCACGAACACTTGAAGTATTTGCCAAGCGTCCGCAAATTCAGGAGCAGTTGACTGCACAGACAGCAGATGCGCTGATGGAGCATCTAAAGCCAAAGGGTGTGATGGTTGTCATTGAGGCGGAGCATATGTGTATGACGATGCGTGGTGTTCGAAAGCCGGGTACCAAGACCTTAACCTATGTGTGCAGAGGTGTGTTTGAAAATAATGATGAGCTGATCAATCGCGTTCTGATGATGATTCGCTAAATTGGAGGAAGACGATGAGAATAGGAAACAGAGACTTTCAGACAAGTGGACACACCTATGTGATGGGAATTTTAAATGTAACGCCGGATTCCTTTTCCGATGGCGGACGCTGGAATCATATGGACGATGCGCTATTTCATGCGCAGAGCATGATTGACGAGGGGGCAGATATCTTAGATATCGGAGGCGAGTCTACCCGCCCGGGCTACACTAGAATTTCAGATGAAGAAGAAATTGCCCGTGTGACACCAGTCATCGAGGCGTTAAAGAGTCGTTTTGACATTCCGCTTTCTGTAGACACTTACAAATCAGGTGTTGCAAAGGCTGCAATCGCAGCAGGTGCCGATCTGGTAAATGATATCTGGGGCTTAAAGGCCGATCCGAAGATGGCAGAGGTCATTGCAAAAGCGAAAGTGCCATCCTGTCTGATGCATAATCGTGAAACAGCTGTTTACAATCAGTTTTTAGACGATGTGGTAGCTGACTTAAAAGAGACACTTACTATTGCCGAAAAAGCTGGAATTTGCAAGGATACGATCATTCTCGATCCGGGTGTAGGCTTTGCAAAAAGCTACGAGCAAAACTTGGCAATTACAAATCACCTTGAAGTGTTAGATGCTCTTGGCTGTCCGGTGCTTTTTGGAACCAGTCGCAAATCTATGATTGGGCTGACACTGAATTTGCCATCCGATCAGAGAGAAGAAGGCACAATGGTAACGACCGTCTGGGCAGTACAGAAGGGCTGTATGTTTGTGCGTGTCCACAACGTACAGGCAAATGTTAGAGCAATCAAGATGGCAGAGGCATTGCTTCGAAATTAAGAACAGCCATAAGAACAAACATAGCCATAAGAGCAAATATAAGAAATCAAAATCATAAGAAATTATGAGAAATTATAAGAAATTATAAGAAATTAGAAATATAAAAGGACATTTGATAAAGAATGGATAAAATAGAAATCAGAGGGCTTGAAGTATTTGCCCACCATGGAGTATATGAGGAAGAACAGCGCCTCGGACAAAAATTTGTCGTGTCAGCGGTGCTGTATCTGAATACGACAGCCGCAGCGCAGACAGACGATTTAGACAAGACTGTGAACTATGGAGCAATCTCCCGACAGATCACGCAGATTTTACAGCGTGAGAACCATAAGCTTTTAGAGCGCGTAGCAGCGGTCACAGCCGAAGAAGTTTTGTTGACCAATCCGCTCATTCAGGGCATCACCATCAAAATTGAAAAGCCTTGGGCACCGGTTGGATTGCCGTTAGAGACAGTATCCGTCGAGACCACGAGAATGTGGCATCAGGCATACATTGCGCTCGGTTCCAACCTTGGCGAAAAGAAAAATTATCTGGATGTTGCAAACGATGAATTAAAGGAAACAAAGGGCATTCAAATCGAGACCGTATCTGACTGGATTGAGACAGAACCATATGGGTATCTTGACCAGCCAAACTTTTTAAATGGCTGTGCATGCCTTCGCACCTGGCTGGAGCCATTCGCACTTCTAGACGTGCTTCAGAGCATCGAGGCAAAGGCAGGTCGTGAGCGCAAAATTCACTGGGGACCGAGAACCTTAGACTTGGATCTTCTTTTTTATGACGATCAGATTCTTGGAACAAAGAGACTCATTGTGCCGCATCCAGAAATCGAAAAGAGAAGCTTTGTATTGGAGCCGATGGCGCAGATCGCACCGTGGCTTCGTCATCCGGTCAGCAAGAAAACAATCAAACAGCTGCTCGAAGAATTAAATGCAAAGCAGTGAAAGGAAAGCAGCAAAGATAAAACAATAAATGCGAAGCAGTAAATGAACAAAAGTTTACTTCTATAAAATTACAAGTTATTAAGTTAAGTGAGTAAGTGAGGAAGAAAAATACATGTTAGATTTATCAGAATCCAGAGCGCAGATTGATGTGATCGACAAAGAGATTACGCGTCTGTTTCAAAAGCGCATTGACGTGTGCAGAGATGTAGCCGCCTATAAGATCCAGAATAATAAAAAAGTCTTAGACAAGATGAGAGAAAATCAAAAGCTGGAAACCTTGTCACAGCTTGCTGAGGATGGTTTTAAGGAACATGGCATTCAGGATCTGTTTACACAGGTTATGGCAATCTGCCGTAAGCGCCAGTATCAGATCATGAAAGAAGAGGGCGTTGCCCAGCCAGTTCCATTTGCTCCTATCGATGCCATCGAAAAGGAAAACGTGAAGGTTGTATTTCAGGGTGTAGAGGGCGCATACAGCCATGCTGCATCAATGGCATATTTTGGCGAGTCTGCCGAGTATTTCCATGTGCCAAACTTTGAGGAAGTCATGAAGGCAGTCGCACAGGGAGAAGCGGATTTCGGTGTGCTTCCACTGGAAAATTCCAGCGCCGGACAGGTCGGTGACGTGTATGATCTGTTGACACGCTACGACAATACCATCGTTGGCGAATATTATCTGCCAGTGCGTCATTGTCTGCTTGGCTTAAAGGGTGCCACGATCAATGAGATTCAGACCGTTTACTCTCATCCGCAGGGATTAATGCAGTGCGCAAAGTTCTTAAACGAGCACGCAGATTGGCAGCAGATCAGCCAGGCAAACACTGCTGTATCGGCACAGAAGGTCATCAAAGAGAACAATCCAAAGACGGCCGCCATTGCCAGTGCCACCGCAGCAAAGCTGTATGGTCTTGAAATTCTTGAGGAAGGCATCAACGATAATAAGACAAACACAACAAGATTTATTATCGTATGCAATAAAAAAATTTATTGCAAGCAGGCATCAAAGATCTCGATCATGTTTGAGATCCCTCATGAGAGCGGAAGCTTGTACACGATTTTGTCCCATATGATCTACAACGATCTGAACATGACCAAAATCGAGTCCAGACCGATTCAGGAGCAGCCATTTGAGTATCGTTTCTTCGTCGATTTTGAAGGAAACTTAGCTGACGCAGCAGTTGAGAATGCACTTCTTGGCATCAACGAAGAAGTTGCCCACTTAAAGATTTTAGGAAACTATTAAAGTATTAACGAGAAAGCAACAGGGAATTGACATGAACAGATTATTATTATACAGAAACTTTGAACACGAAGAATTAGTTTATCAGATGAGAACACTCGCAAAGAAGGCACAGATTGATGCACTTACCGAGGACGATTTGGAGACCTATGAGGATTGTATTCACGAGATGATCGAGATGGCAGCAGCTTACGGTTTACAAGAGAATCTATGGCACAGCGTACTTGCATGCATCCTTGCCAATGCAGAAAATGCATTTTCCAAGGCATGTGAGAAGAAAGGTCTTCCGCAGGGAACACTCGCACAGATGGTTCTTCCAGACATTTCTTTCTGGAGAGAGTTGTTTGCAATCAACCTTGAAACGCTGGACAAAGCATTTGATTGCAACTTAGCAGAACTTTTAGAGAACTATGTAAACTCCAATACAAACGGTCACGTATTCAACAAGCGTATCCGCGACAGCATCACCGCACTGGGAACAAGCCTTGGCGCATGTGATAGCGACGAAACATTCTTACATACACTGACCGATTTTTATCGCGATTACGGTGTTGGAAAGCTTGGTCTTCACAAGGCATTTCGTATCGGTCAGGACAAAGATGGTGAGCCAGTCATCGAGCCAATCACCTGCACCGAGCATGTGCATTTAGACGATCTTGTCGGTTATGAGCGTCAGAAGAAAAAGCTTGTCGATAACACACTCAGCTTTGTAAATGGACAGGCCGCAAACAACTGTCTGCTGTTTGGTGATGCTGGAACTGGAAAGTCCTCTAGTATCAAGGCAATCATGAACGAGTTTTATTCCAAGGGACTTCGTCTGATCGAGGTATATAAGCATCAGTTTAAGGACCTTCCAAAGATCATTTCTCAGATCAAGAGCCGCAACTACAAGTTCATCATTTACATGGATGACTTATCATTTGAGGAATTCGAGATCGAGTACAAGTATTTAAAGGCTGTTATCGAAGGTGGTCTCGAGACCAAGCCAGACAACGTATTGATCTATGCAACCAGCAACCGCCGTCACTTGATCAAAGAAAGCTTCGACGATGTAAAGGACTACAAGCCAGAACTTCACTCCTCCGACACCGTACAGGAAAAGCTGTCTTTAGTGGCACGTTTCGGCGTAACCATCTATTTTGGTGCACCAGAAAAGCAGGAGTACGACAATATCGTAATTCAGCTGGCACAGAAGGCTGGCATCGAGATGGATACCGATCAGCTACTGCTTGAAGCTGGCAGATGGGAATTGAATCACGGCGGTCGAAGCGGAAGATGTGCGCAGCAGTTTATTATTTACTTGCTGGGTCAGAAATCACTTGAGAAGAACTAAAAAAATATATTAAAAGAAATAGGGAAAGATAGAAAGGACGTGAAACTATGGCAGCAGTGCGTATGGCAGTAATAGAGATCGGAGCACAGGACGTAATCATGAAGGTGTATGAGATCGCTCCAAGAAAAGGAATGCAGGTAATTGACAGTCTGCGCCGTATGGTACCGGTAGGAAAAGACACTTACTCAGAGGGCCGTATCAGCACGCAGATCTTAGAGCAGATTTGCAAAGCATTAACGCATTTCAAGCAGACAATTACCGAGTACGGAATCACCGAGTATTATGCACTGGCAAACAGTGCGGTGCGTGAGGCAAAGAATTGTGCAATGATCGTGGACCAGATAGAGGTGCGTACCGGAATTCGCGTGCGTGTACTCAGCAATTCCGAGCAGCGCTATGTGCGTATCAAAGGAGTTATTGCCAGAGAAAATGATTTCAAGCTTCCAGAGAAAGGAACTGCGATGGTCGATATTGGTTCCGGCAGCCTTCAGATTTCCATCTATGAGAAAAAGGCGCTCGCAACCACGCAGAACATTCCGCTCGGCATGGCAAGAATCAGCGAGATGTTCTCTGCATTTTCATGGGAGTACCCAGTTGTCGAACTCGTGTTAAAGGAAATGATCGACAACGACGTGCAGACCTTTGAGAAAATGTTCTTAAAGGATCACACGATCCGAAGCCTGATTCTTGTCGGCGATACGCTGATTTCCCAGATCCGAAAGGTGCTCGAGTACACCGGCGAGCCGGGCATCACCGCAGAGGATATTCGAAATTTGTACTCACAGATTCGCGGAAAATCGACAAGTGAGATTAGCCAGATGTTAGACATGCCATTTGAGTATGCCGCAATGGTGCTTCCAGTCATGATTCTGGCGCAGACGCTTCTTGACGCGACACAGGCTGAAAAAATCTGGATTCCACAGACCGATCTGTGCGATGGTTACGCAATCGACTACATGGAAAAGCATAAGCTAGGCCGAATCACTTACAATTTCGAGGAGGATATCATCGCATCTGCAAAGACGATCTGCAAGCGCTACAAGGGAAATCAGGCTCACGCAGAGTATCTTGAGCAGATGGTTGGAAAGTTCTTTGATCTGCTGCAAAAATATCACGGCTTAGGAGAGCGAGAGCGTTTGCTGCTTCGTCTGGCTGCCATTCTTCACGACTGTGGAAAATTCATCAGCATGAGCGCACCGGGCGAGTGTGCTTATCAGATCATCATGTCCACCGAGATTCTTGGAATCTCCCATATGGAGCGCGAGATGGTCGCAAGCATCGTTCGCTACAACACAATGGAGCTGCCAGATTTCGATGAGTTTGATGGAAAGCTTGGCAACGATGAGTATCTGATCGTCATGAAACTCGCTGCAATCCTTCGTGTCTGCAACGCACTTGATCGCAGTCACCGCCAGAAATTTGCCGATATGAAGCTTGCCGTGAAGGATTCCAAGATCGTGATCACCACTGCTTATCCAGACAACATCACACTCGAGAAAAAGACCTTACAGGACAAGCAGGGCTTCTTCGAAGAGGTATATGGACTGGGCTTTGAAATCAAGCAGAGAAAAAAGAGATAATAAATAATAAGAAATAGAAAGGCAGGTTAGCAAGATGGATTTTGAAAACAGTCAATATTATACAAACCGTGAACTAAGCTGGATTCAGTTTAACTATCGTGTATTAGAAGAGGCAAGGGACAAGAGCAATCCGCTGTTCGAACGCCTCAAATTCTTAAGCATTACCGCATCCAATCTGGATGAATTTTTCATGGTACGTGTGGCATCCCTTAAGGACATGGTAAATGCTGGCTACAAAAAGCCAGACATTGCAGGTATGACACCGAAGGAGCAGCTCTCCGCGATCAGCGAGGCACTCCATGAGTTTACACAGACGCAGTACTCAACCTACAACAGAAGTCTGCTTCCGTTGCTCGCAAAGGAGCACATCACCGTGCTAACCTCATTTGAACAGATGAGTGACGAGGAAGCCGCGTTTGTCGATAATTTCTTTATGGAGCGTGTCTATCCGGTTCTGACACCGATGGCAGTCGATGCGTCCCGTCCATTTCCATTGATTCGCAATAAGACATTGAATATCGCAGCGCTGATTAAGACAAAGAAGCAAAATGCAGAGGACATTGATCCAGAGCTTGAGTTTGCGACCGTTCAGGTACCGTCCGTGATGGGACGAATCGTACAGCTGCCGTGTGCAGAGGGTGTGAAGATGATTCTTCTTGAGGAGATCATCCGCCGAAACATCAGCAAGCTGTTCTTAAATTACGATGTCATCAGCACCGCAGCATACCGCATTGAGCGAAATGCAGACCTTAGCATTGACGAGGAAGAGGCAGAGGATTTGCTTCAGGAGATTGAAAAGCAGTTAAAGCAGCGCCAGTGGGGCGAGGCAATCAAGCTTGAGGTGAGCGAGGAGATTGATCCTTATCTGCTCAAATATCTGAAAAAAGAGTTGGCCATTTCCGATGAGGAGATCTATAAGATTCAGGGACCGCTCGATCTGACTTTCCTTATGAAGCTCTACGGCATGGATGGATTTGACTCATTCAAGCAGCCAAAGTATAAGCCGCAGCGCTGCCCGCAGATTGATCCGGAGTTGTCCATCTTTGATAACATCAAAAAGGGCGATATTTTCCTGCATCATCCATACATCACCTTCGATCCGGTTGTAAACTTTATTAAAGAGGCCGCAGTCGATCCGAAGGTACTGGCGATCAAGCAGACTTTATACCGCGTTAGCGGAAATTCACCGATCATCGCTGCACTGGCAAAGGCGGCAGAAAACGGCAAGCAGGTAACCGTTCTTGTCGAGTTAAAGGCACGTTTTGATGAGGAGCATAATATTATCTGGGCGAAAATGCTTGAGAAGGCAGGCTGCCATGTTATCTATGGTCTGCGTGGCTTAAAGACACACAGTAAGATTACCTTGATCGTGCGCGATGAGGAGGATGGCATCTGCCGCTACGTTCATCTGGGAACTGGAAACTATAACGATGCCACTGCAAAGCTCTATACCGATTGCGGTATCATGACCTGCAACCGCATGATCGGTGAGGATGCTACCGCTGTATTTAACATGCTTTCTGGTTATTCCGAGCCAGAGGCTTGGAATCAGCTTGCCGTTGCACCGCTGTGGCTGCGCGGAAAATTCATTTCTTGGATTCAGAGAGAGACCGAGTTTGCAAAGAGCGGCCGTCCGGCATACATCATTGCAAAGATGAATTCTCTTTGCGACAAGGGCATCATCGCAGCGCTCTACGAGGCATCCGCAGCTGGTGTGCAAATTGATCTGATCATCCGCGGTATCTGCTGTGTGAAGACTGGCATCCCGGGCATCAGCGAGAATATCCGCGTGCGCTCCATCGTCGGCACCTTCCTTGAGCACAGCCGTATTTTCTGCTTTGCAAATGGCGGAAATGAGGAGATTTACATGGGCAGCGCAGACTGGATGCCGCGTAATCTTGATCGAAGAGTCGAGATTACCTTCCCGGTATTGGATCCAACCGTGCGCGCAAAGGTGCGCCACATCTTAGAGGTGGAGTTGGCTGATACGGTACGCGCCAGAGTCATGAAGATGGATGCGAGTGGTCAGTACGAGCGCATCGACAAGAGAGGAAAAGCAATCGTCGATTCTCAGGATGTGTTCTGCAAGGAGGCAGAGGTTGACGCAAAAGAAGAACATGCAGAAGACTTACAGCAGCAGCGCGTGTTCGAGCCGCTTGAGGCAGCAGATGACACACAGGAATAAGAAGGAACGGAGAGAAAAACATGGATCAGATCAATATATTAGTAACGGATGACGAGAAGGAGATTGCCGATCTTTTGGAGATCTATCTTGTCAGCGACGGATACCGTGTCTGGAAGGCATACAGTGCCAAGGAAGGTCTTCAAATCTTACAGGAGCAGGACATTCAGCTGGCAATCTTAGACATCATGATGCCGGAGATGGACGGTATCGAGATGTGCAGACAGATCCGAAAATTCAGCAACATTCCGGTCATTTTCTTAAGTGCCAAGTCTGCTGATCTGGACAAGATTCTCGGCCTTGGCTGCGGTGCAGATGATTACGTGACAAAGCCGTTTAGTCCGCTTGAGCTGACAGCGCGTGTGAAGTCACAGCTTCGCCGTTACACCGAGTTAAATCCGGATAGAGCCCAGAAAAAGGGAAACAATGAGATCATTTCAATTCGAGGCGTGGTAATCAATCGCACGACACATGTCGTAACTGTGGACGGCGAGGAGATTAAGCTGACACCGCTCGAATTTGATATTCTTTGTTTGCTGGCACAGAATCCGGGCAAGGTTTTCAGCACCGACGAGATTTTTAAAAATGTCTGGAATGAAACCGTCTATGAGGCAAACAATACCGTTATGGTACATATCCGCCGCCTGCGCACCAAGATTAAGGATGACCAGCGTGAGGATAAGATCATAACAACCGTATGGGGAGTTGGATACAAAATTGACCAGTAAAAATAAAGTGAAATACAGAGGCAGTCTGTTGCTCAACACGGTGTTGAGCGCAGCTGCCGCGCTGGCGGCCGAGGTCGCACTTTTGCTTAACAGCAAACTGGCAGATGTCATTTTGTGCCAGTTCGGTTTTCAGGGGAGCGTCGCCAGCCTTTCAGGTGAGTACAACGTGCCCCTGATTTTTGTTTATCTGTTGATTGGCATTGGCGTGTTTGCATTTGTGTTTGGCATGCTTCAGCACCGCACATTCAAATATATGAGAAAGATTTCCGCCTCGCTTCAGGAAATTTCTGAGGGGCATTTTAATACGCGCATTCCGGTGCGCGGGGACAACGAGCTTTCCGACATTGCAATGCAGGTCAACCATATGGCAGAGGAAATCGAGCTGCTAATGGAAAAGGAAAAACAGGCAGAGGAGACAAAGAATGAGCTGATTACCAATATCGCGCATGATCTTCGTACGCCGCTCACCTCAATTTTGGGCTATCTGGATATTCTTTCGACAAGAAAGGATCTTCCGGAGGAGACGCGTCAGAATTACATTCGCATCGCACACGATAAGGCAAGGCATCTGCAGCAGATGATTGAAGATCTGTTTGGTTTTACGAAGCTTAGCTACAGCAAGCAGACCGCGAATATGCAGCCGATTGACATCGTCACGCTGTTGGCGCAGCTTCTTGATGAATTTTATCCGGTCTTTGAGAAGAACGAGATGGAGTATGAGTATCACCCGGACGCACAAAATTTTGTGATTCAGGGCGATGCCACGCTTCTTGTGCGTCTATTTGACAATTTGATCAATAACGCGGTCAAGTACGGAAAAGAGGGCAAGCGTTTAATCGTAAACACAAAGACAAAGACAGAGACGATCACCGTTGACATCATCAATTTTGGAAAAGTCATTCCGCAAAAGGATTTGGATCGCATTTTTGAAAAGTTTTACCGCGCTGAGGCGTCGAGAAATTCCGCGACAGGCGGTACCGGACTTGGCCTTGCGATTGCGGCAAATGTGGCGCGCATCCATGGCGGTTCGATTTCGGCAAAGAGCAGCCTCGAGGGAACGGTCTTTTCCGTGACGCTTCCAAGCACACACGAGCAAGTACAGGAAGAGACAAATAGTAACAGCACAAAGCAGGAGGGATCGGATGAGAGAGAATAACACCCGACGGGCGATGCATCATTTTGAAACTTGTTTGAGAGTTGCAATGGTTGTCGTGCTCCTGCTTAGCTTATTTGCTGTGTTTACACTGACAGGCTGCACATCGTCTTCGCGGCGCACCTACCGCGCCTACTCAGGAAGTGTAAATGTCAGCCTTGGCCTTGGAAAAGAGGGAATCCTCGTGGAGGAGCTTCCGTTTCCGGTAACGGTGAATATTGAAGGAGATTATGCCGAGGAGGGAAGCTGGTGCGTGCTGATCATGCCAACCAACGCAAGCGATTCGTATGCCTATCGTATGCCATTGTCGGAAGAGCGTTCACAAAAGCTTTCGTTTCTTGTCCCAGCGGCAAAGTATAGTAGTCAGCTTACGATCGAGCTGCTTGACAGTGAGGAGCGCGTCATTTACAGCAGAACGAGTACTTATCAGGCATACGATGAGTGGCAAAGTATGATCCTTGCTGGTCAGATGGGCACCCAGACGGATACGGTTTCCTGGCCAGATGAATTTATAAACTCCGATCTGGGAAATACCATTACGGTGCGCAGTGTTACGCTCACCGATGATAATCTGTACACACAAAAAGAAGGCTATGAAATGCTTGATTTTCTGACGGTTGATGTTGACTATTTTGAAAATCTGGACAGTGATGTGCAGAATGCGCTGCTTGAATGGGTCAAGGAAGGCGGAACAATTGGTTTTCAGGGTACAGGATCCTGGCCGATGCTTCAGCGTATGGGAATCACCGAACTAGGTCCGTCACGAAATTACAGCGCGGGCGGCAATATTAAGCTGCTTTATCGCACGTATGGCGATGGAAAGATCTGGTCGCTTGGCGGTACGCTCAGCCAGACAGTAGCACGCCTGACCGATAACCGAAAGAGTGAGCTATTAAAGGCACTCAGCGCAGGCGCAAGTGGCAGCTACTCGGAGGATTACAGTTCACTTGGCGTATACGAAAAGACATCGCTGATTTATCGGATTAAGCAGCACAAATCGTCTGCTGAGACACCTGATGTATGGCTGTATGTTGCATTTTTGTGCATCTATCTGGGAATTGGCATTCCTGGCGTGTATGCGTTTGTGCGCAAGAAGAAAAGAATTCGGTGGTTTCGTCCACTCGTCTGTGTGTTGGCGGTTGGTTTTTCAATTCTCATTTTTATTGCAGGAACCGAAACTCGTTATTCGAGACCGTTTTTAAGGAGCGTTACTGTGCTTACCGATGAAAGGTGCAGTGAAAATAAGCTGATGGAGACGGTCTATGCAGGAATTCAGGCACCATTTAACAGCAATTATGAGGTTAGTATAAGTCCACAGTATACGACTACAGCGATGCAGGATGAGTTTTACTGGGGAAGCAACACACAAAATGGCGCAGTCAATGCAAAGCGCGTTGCCTCAATTAGCTTTGCAGATGATCAGACGCTTCTTTCAATGGAAAATCAGACTGCTTTTTCGGCACGCTATTTTGCATTTCAGAAAAGCACGCAAGGATTCGGCACGGTTACTGGAACCGTAGAGCAAAATAGTGCAGGTCTTACGGGTACATTGGTAAACAATACAGAGTATGAGCTGACTTCTGCTGTGGTAAATGTGGGAGATGAGCTGGCATTAATCGAGCATTGGCAGTCTGGTGAGACGATTGATCTGGAAGAGGAACAAAAAAATGGGCGTGTCCATATGATGACGAGAGATCAGTTTTCGGATGGTGCGTATTTAAATCGTGGTCAGTGGATTGGCAATCTTTCGGATTATTATGAATACTTTTTGTATGCCGATGGCAGGGATCTGTCCGTCATGGCGCAAATTGACTACACGCCAACGCTTCAGGAATATACCGATTATCCGATGGAAAATGATACGATTTTGCGACTGTCGATTACACAGGAATAAGAAAAGGGCAGGAAAGCAAGTTTTGCAAACCGTCACATTGGATAGGAGAGTATACCTTATAAGCAGCAACATTGGATAGGAGGATTTCATGCTGTCTGTAAATCAGATTACATTTCAAATAAAAAAGAAAACGCTGATCGACGAGCTTACGCTGAATGTCACACCGGGCAGCTTCTATGCGCTTCTCGGCCGAAAGGGCTCTGGGAAGACGACACTTCTTCGTCTGTGCGCAGGACTTTTAGAGCAGCAGAGCGGAAAAATTTACATCAACGGGCTGGATACATCCAAGCGCGAAAATAAGAAAAATATCCTGCGCCAGATTGGTTACATGGGCGCGCAGGACGGTTATTTTCCGCGTCTTCAGGTTATGGAATACTTAGAGGTGTATGCGCACGCGCAGGGACTTCATGGATTGTCGGCGAGGGAGCGCTGTATGGAAGTGCTTCAGATGGGGCATCTTGAGCGAAAGGCAGAGCAGCTTGTTGAGGAACAGCCGGCAGGCGTTCGCCGTGAGCTGTCGTTTTTGCGAGCCATTCTGCATAAGCCGCGTTTGCTCCTTTTGGATGATCCGTTTACCGGGATGGAGATCAACCAGAAGCTTGCGATGGAGGAAATGTTTGCGCTTCTCGCAGAAGAAGAAACTACGGTACTAATGGCATCACAATCGCTTCCGGAGGCGGCTCAGCTTTGCAGTGAGATTGGCATTCTCGAAAAAGGACGCATCATCAGTGAAGGAAATCTGTCAGATATTCTTCGTCAGGCAAGAAGTGAGGCGCTGCTTTATCTGCGTGTTTGCAGCTCGCCGGAGGCCGCAGTCGCGATTTTACGAAAGGAAGAGCTGGTGCGAACGATCTCCCACGACGGAAATTTTATTGTCATGCATTTTGCCGGAGGCATTCGGGACGAAGCGGCGCTTTTAAAAAAACTGGTGGAAAATGGTGTGAGTGTGTATTCGTTCAGCCGAGGACAGAGTAGTCTGGAAAATCTCTTAGAGCGCGAGATTTCCGGCGGAAAGGGGATCAAATGAGTCGATTTCAGAATCCAATCTATGAAAAGGATCGCTGGGCAGCAAATCGCAGCAAGACATTTCTTGTTGCGGTGCTTGCGGTCAACAGTGTCATTGCCGTCATCGCGGTGGTTGTCTTTATCAACATGGTAAGCTACATGAAGACGAGCAGTGAAAATGATTATGCAGCGCTTTTGCAGCTGTATCTGACGCTTGCGATGGCAGAATGTTTGATGATTGTCTTTATTGCCCCGGCACTTGCGGGAACAGGCATCAGTCAGGAACGTGAAAATGGAAATCTGGAATTGTTCTTTTCCGCTGGTGTTTCCCCGTGGCAGGTGATTTTGGGAAAGCTTGTCTCATGCATGAATATGATTTTTGTGCTGCTTGTGACCTCACTTCCTGTGTTTTCACTTGTGTTTGTGTATGGTGGAATCCAAATGCGCGATCTTGCTGCGATGATCAGTGTACTATGGATTGTCGCGCTTGAGATTTGTACGCTGTCGATCCTTTGCTCGGCGGGCGCAAATCGCTCGGTCTATGCAGCACTTTCCGCATATGCAGCGAATCTGATTCTCGTCGGAGGAACGATGCTTGTCCATCTGGCGCCAAGCCTTCTGTATCGTTCGGCAAATTATGGGGATCGGCTCGGCAGTCCGGTTGCGTGGTACCACTATTTGCTCTTGGCAAATCCAGTGGTGACATTTTATGGTGTGTTGAACAATCAGGCAGGAAGCCGCACAGCGATTTTTGATATGATCAATTACATGGGAAATTATAAGCGGAATTGGATTACGCAGCACTGGCTGCCTGTAAGCCTACTGGTACAGGCAGCGTTGGTTGCGTTGGAGTTTGTGCTTGCCGTTCACAGTCTATATGGCAAGCGAAAAAGTGGTGGTTATCGGGAGATTCGTTCCTGATACGCATCGGAAATGCTTCTGAGCTGGGCAATCGTTTCTTTTAAGATGGAAACGGTCGTGTCCAGCTCATTTTTTGTGGTCTCACGGCCGAGCGTCAAGCGAAGCGAGGCGCGTGCAAGGTCATCCGACAGGCCGATGGCCGTCAGTACGTGCGACGGCGCGGCGGACGCAGAGGAACAGGCAGAACCGGATGACGCACAGATTCCCTGAGAGTCAAGCATCATCAAAAGGGAGCTTCCCTCCACGTATTCAAACGCGAAGTTTGCATTGCCCGGAAGACGGTTTCGAGGGCTTCCGTTTAAGCGGCAGAATGGAATCTCGTTTAAGATGCGCCGAATCAAATAGTCGCGCAGGGCACTTTCGTGGCGCATGGTGGCGCGCATTTGGGCGTTTGCGATGGCGGCGGCTGTGCCAAAGCCTGCAATCGCCGGGACGTTTTCGGTGCCGCCGCGGATGCCGCCCTCCTGCCCACCGCCAAAGATCAGTGGAGTCAGTTCAATTCCTTCGCGGATATACAAAAGACCGATGCCCTTTGGACCGTAGATTTTGTGGCCACTCGCACTTAGTAGATCGATGCCCTGGCGCTGCACGTCGATTGGAATCTGCCCGTATGCTTGAACCGCATCCGTGTGAAACAGACAGCCTTCGCAGCCGTGCGTGTGCGTGATATAGGCGAGGTCAGCAATCGGCTGGATCGTGCCGATCTCGTTGTTTGCCATCATGACGGACACAAGAATCGTATTCGGGCGCATGGCTTGACGCAAGCTTTCCGGGTGAATGAAGCCTGCAGGATCGGGAGACAGGTAGGTGACGATGAAGCCTTCGCTTTCGAGAAAGGCTGCCGCATGCAAAATTGCGTGGTGCTCAATCGCGGACACGATGATGTGATTGCCAAGGCTTCGAAGCAGGCGCGCGCAGCCAATTAGTGCCCAGCTGTCGGATTCGGAGCCGCCCGAGGTGAAGAAGATGCGCTTGGGGTCTGCATGAATCAGGGCGGCGGTATGTGCGCGCGCCTCTGCCACGGCGCGGCGCGGTTCATCGGAAAAATCATACAGCGAGGATGGGTTGCCCCATTCGCGGTTCATATAGGAGACTAAGGCGTCGCAGACCTCTGGCAGAGGTGGGGTCGTTGCGGCGTGGTCGAGATAAATTCGAGTCATGAGTTTGCCTTTCATTCTGGTGTGATAGCTTCTAGTTTATTATATGAAGGGATGCAACCCGCAAGTTCAACGAAGGGCGTCTCGCCGCCGTTTAGGTTACGAGTTGCAGTTGGAAATCTTACATCATATTATAATATAAAGCTTAAAAACAGTCAAAAAGTATTGACAGAATTATGTGTTGGTCAGACGTATAGGTCTGACTCCTATTTTCCAATTCAATCCCCTGGCAAATGCTGGGGGATTTTATCGTTTTGCGAAAAAAGGCAGTTGTCATATTCGTTTATTCGCGGTATAATTAAAACAACTGTGTGCAACGTTTTATTCGCTGCCGCGATTTACATTTTAAGGAGGCCATTATGGAATTAACTACAGTCCGCGAAATATTTGCGCAGCCGGACGCGTATATGGATAAGGAAGTAACCGTAGGCGGATGGATTCGCAGTATCCGCGATTCTAAGACGTTTGGATTTATCGTACTGAGCGATGGAACCAGCTTCGAGCCGATTCAGGTCGTATATCATGACACTATGGATAACTTTGCAGAGATCTCAAAGTGCAACGTAGGTACTGCTCTGATCGTAAAGGGAACCTTAGTTGCGACTCCACAGGCAAAGCAGCCATTTGAGATTCAGGCTGAGACCGTTACCGTTGAGGGTGCATCTACACCAGATTACCCGTTACAGAAGAAGCGTCACAGTATGGAGTATCTGCGTACCATTTCCCATCTGCGTCCGCGTACCAACACCTTCCAAGCAGTTTTCCGCGTTCGTTCCCTGATCGCATTTGCAATTCATCAGTTCTTCCAGGAGAAGGGCTTTGTCTATGTACACACTCCACTGATTACCGGAAGTGACTGCGAAGGTGCAGGTGAGATGTTCCAGGTAACTACTATGGATTTAAACAACATCCCGAAGACTGAGGATGGCAAGGTAGATTACACTCAGGATTTCTTTGGAAAGCCAACCAATCTGACTGTAAGCGGACAGTTAAATGGTGAGACCTATGCAATGGCATTCAGAAACATCTATACCTTTGGACCGACCTTCCGTGCAGAGAACTCTAACACCACACGTCATGCGGCTGAGTTCTGGATGATCGAGCCTGAGATGGCATTTGCAGATCTGAATGATGATATGAAGTTAGCAGAGGACATGCTTAAGTATGTCATCCGCTATGTATTAGAGAAGGCACCGAAGGAGATGGAGTTCTTCAATTCCTTTATTGACAAGGACCTGTTAGACCGCTTAAATCACGTATTAAACTCTGAGTTTGGTCATGTTACTTACACAGAGGCAATCGAGCTGCTTGAGAAGCACAACGATAAGTTTGATTATAAGGTAAGCTGGGGATGCGATTTACAGACCGAGCATGAGCGTTATCTGACCGAGGAAATCTTCAAGCGCCCAGTATTTGTAACTGATTATCCGAAGGAGATCAAGGCATTCTATATGAAGCAGAACGACGACGGAAAGACCGTTGCTGCTATGGATTGCCTCGTTCCAGGTATCGGTGAGATCATCGGAGGAAGCCAGAGAGAGGATGACTATACAAAGCTGACCGACCGTATGAAGGAGCTTGGATTAAAGGAAGAGGATTACGGTTTCTATCTGGATCTGAGAAAGTACGGAAGCGCACGTCATGCCGGATTTGGTCTGGGATTTGAGCGTTGTGTTATGTACCTGACTGGAATGGGCAACATCCGTGACGTCATTCCGTTCCCGAGAACTGTAAATAACTGTGATATCTGATGATACCAGGGGAAAAAGGTCAAAAAGCCGTCGTGCTTGCGCGATGAGGCTTTTGACCTTAGGGTATCATCTATAAACAAGAGAGGAGACCGAATGCGCTTTATACACATCGCAGATTTGCATCTGGGCAGCAGCCCTGAAGCAGAATTCTCCTGGGGAAAGAACCGGGCAGACGAGTTATGGGGTTCACTTGCTGCAGTGATAGATGCGTGTAATGAAAAAAAGATTGACCTGCTTTTAATCGCAGGCGATCTCTTTGATCGACCTCCCGTCTGGGCGGATCTTGACCGGGCGGCAAGCCTGTTTGGTAAGCTGACCTCTACCGAGGTTGTCATGATTGCCGGAGCATCCGACTATATTACAGATGATAGCCCGTGGCTTTCCTATCCGTGGAAACCATGGGTACATATGCTGTCTGACAAGCACTGCATGAGCGTGCAGCTGGGCGATATCAGTACATCTGTCCATGGATGCAGCTACTATGGTCCGACTGAGGTCAAGCCGTATTTAGAGGATGCACGACCGGATAAAGAAAGTGAATACCAGATTTTGCTCGGCTACACCGGCGATGCGAATCATATGCCAGCCGATTTAGAAGAGCTGTCCGAAAAAGACTTTGACTATCTGGCACTTGGCTCTGAGCACAAGGCGAGACTGATGCAGAGTCTGCGCATGGCTTACGCCGGTTCCCTCGAGCCGTTAAGCACACAAGAGAGCGGCAAACACGGCTTTATCTTGGGCGAGATCGACGAGGACAGCACAACGATCAAGTTTGTTCCGTTTGCGTGCCGCGAGTATTTTAACATCAAGGTGCGCCTGTCAAGTGACATTGCAGAGGCCGAGTTGGAAGAAAATCTCGCCGCGGCGATGAAGCAATACGGCAGCGAGAATATTTTCACGATCAGCCTTGAGGGCCGATATCAGCCGGGGCAGCCGTATGACAGAGATCGCCTTTTGGCACTTGGCAATGTCGCAGCGGTAAACGACAGCACGATGCCAGATTACAATTTGGTAGCGCTGTTGGATGAGCATAAGGACGATATGATCGGAATGTATCTGGAAGAGTTTTTAAAAGAGAAGGCAGGCACACGTGAGCAAAAAGCGCTCTACTGCGGTCTGGAGGCTCTTTTAAATGCCGTGCAGAAGACTCGGTAACAGTCGGGGAAGTGAGGTAGCAGGTGAATATTATAAAACTGGAATTGACGCATTTTGGAAAATTCCATTTAAAAACGATTACATTTACATCCGGCTTGAACATTGTTTACGGCAAAAACGAGGCCGGAAAATCCACGATTCATGCATTTGTGCGCAGTATGCTGTTTGGCATCCCAGATACAGAGGAGGGAAATGAGCGCTATGAGCATTATCTTCCGTGGGAGACACCGCACGATTTCTGCGGCAGAATGTGGATAAAAAAAGACGACAAGGTCTATCGCATTGAGCGAAACTTCTTGCGACCGCAGCCAACGGTTCGCGTATTTGATGACGAGACGGGGGCCTCTATTCAGCCAGCAAAGCAGACGTTACGAAATATCTTAAGCGGTCTTACCGAGACGAGCTATCTCAACACGATCTGCATCGAGCAGCTAAAGAGCGCGACCGATCTGCAGCTTGCAAAAGAGCTTCAGGAGATGGCAGCAAATGCCAGCCAGAGCAAAAACATGAATATCGGTGTGGACAAGGCAAGGCAGGAGCTTTTATTAAAGAAGCAAAGCCTTGAGTCCCAGATCGTAAACGATGTGGATAGCGTTCATCAGAAGAATCAGAAAATGGCCGATGAGTCTGGAAAGCGTCTGAGCCGTTTGCAGCGTTCACGTTACATTCGTGAAAAGCAAAGTAACGATTTACAGACACAGATTCAAACCGAGCGCCGTCAGGCAGAGGAAGAGCTGATGGCTTACGAGCGCGAGCGCGATGAACTTCGCCGCCGTTATGAGTCTGATAAAAAGGCGAGTGAAGCAGCATCTGGCAGTGTAAATCTGGTCGCAAAGAGTGGACATGGCTGGATTATCTGGCTTCTTCTTGCCATTGTCGCAGGAGCCTTTTCGATTTACCGTTATCAGAGCGTTGGCATGACCAACCGCAACGATTTCTGGATGATTACGATCGGCGCGTGCGCGGCATTTGTGTGCCTCGTTGCGATGTTCGTGACGGCATGGAAGAACAAGGACAATAAGAAAAATGCGTTGGCGGCAAAGAAGTTGTCAGAGGAGCTAAATGCGAAGCTTTCGCAGAGCTTACAGGCATTTGAGGAGTGCAAGACAAAGATGCCAGTTGAGGCCACAGAGCGCTGCAAGCCGCTAGAGGAGCAGTATGAGAAAGCACAAAGAGAGCTTTCCTATCTGGTTCATCAGCAAAAAGAGGAAGAGCAAATTCTTCTGTCGCTTGAGGAAAACGATCAGAAGTTAAAGGGTGCCGCGGCTGAAAATGCCCGACTGATGGAGGAGATTGAATCCGTCAATATGGCACTGAAGACAATGGCACATGTATCCGAGCGCATTCGCGCAACCTTCGGAAATCTGTTAAACAACGAGACGTCCAAGCTTTTGTTTGACATTACCGATGGCAAGTATGAGAAGCTTGTGATCGGACAGGATATGAAGGTGAGGGTGTATGCCGATGAGCGCGAGGTCGCGCTTGAGAGCGTGAGCCGGGGAACGATCGAGCAGATCTACCTGTGCATCCGCGTTGCAGCTGCAAAGCTTTTATGGCAGGACGAGCCGATGCCGTTCCTGTTTGATGATGTATTTGCGTATTACGATGATGACCGCCTTGCCGCAGCCATCGACATGCTGAAAAAGTGTGGTCATCAGGTAATCGTATTCAGCTGTCATTCAAGAGAGGACAGTCTGTTAGGATAAGAAAACAAGAAGACTGGTTCGCCTTAGGAGCGAAGCCGTAGTTTAGGCCGCGGGTGCAGGATGCAAGGGCGGCAGAATGAGAGGAAACATGATTAGTGCAAATGGAGTAACATTACGTCTGGGCAAGAGAGCCCTTTTTGAGGATGTAAACATCAAGTTTACAGAGGGAAACTGCTATGGAATTATCGGTGCCAACGGTGCCGGAAAGTCCACATTTTTAAAGATTTTGTCCGGACAGCTTGAGCCGACAAATGGAAGCGTCACCATGACACCGGGACAGCGTCTTTCCGTACTCGAGCAGGATCACTTTAAGTACGATGACTGCGTTGTACTTGACACCGTTATGATGGGAAATGCCCGTCTCTTCGAGATCATGAAGGAGAAGGACGCCATCTACGCAAAAGAGGATTTCACCGATGAGGATGGTATCCGAGCAAGTGAACTCGAGGCAGAGTTCGCACAGATGAACGGATGGGAAGCCGATTCCGATGCGGCATCTTTGTTAAACGGACTTGGTATTGACACCGAGCTTCATTATAAGAAGATGGGCGAGCTTGACGGTCCAGATAAGGTAAAGGTTCTTCTTGCAAGAGCGCTGTTTGGAAATCCGGATATCCTGTTAATGGATGAGCCGACCAACCACTTGGACCTGGCTGCAATCGACTGGTTAGAGGAATTCTTGATTAACTTTGAGAACACCGTCATCGTCGTTTCCCATGACCGTTATTTCTTAAATAAGGTATGTACCCAGATCGCCGATATCGACTATGCAAAGATTCAGCTGTACTCTGGTAACTATGATTTCTGGTACGAGTCTTCTCAGCTTATGATCAAGCAGATGAAGGAAGCAAACCGTAAGAAGGAAGAAAAGATTAAGGAGTTACAGGAATTTATCCAGCGTTTCTCCGCAAATGCATCGAAGAGTAAGCAGGCAACCTCCCGTAAGAGAGCACTCGAGAAGATTCAGCTTGACGAGATGCGTCCATCTTCCAGAAAGTATCCTTACATCGACTTTCGACCAGAGCGTACCATCGGAAACGAGGTACTGACGGTTGAGAATCTGTGCAAGACCATCGACGGCGTAAAGGTACTCGACAACATCAGCTTTACTCTTCGTCACGATGATAAAGTCGCATTCGTTGGTTCCAACGAGTTAGCAAAGACCACTCTGTTCCAGATTTTAATGGGCGAGATGGAGCCGGATTCCGGTAGCTTTAAGTGGGGGGTTACCACCTCTCAGGCATACTTCCCGAAGGACAACACCGCAGAGTTTGACAGCGATCTTGTTATCTATGACTGGTTGCAGCAGTATTCTCCTGTAAAGGATATCACTTATGTAAGAGGTTTCCTTGGACGTATGCTCTTCGCCGGAGATGACGGTGCAAAGAAGGTTCGCGTCTTGTCTGGAGGTGAGAAGGTTCGTTGTATGCTGTCCAAGATGATGATTTCCGGCGCAAATGTCTTAGTATTTGATGAGCCGACCAACCATCTGGATATGGAGTCCATCACCGCATTAAACAACGGTATGATGAAGTTCCCAGGCGTTATCCTGTTCTCTTCAAGAGACCATCAGATCGTCCAGACCACCGCAAATCGTATCATCGAGCTGCTTCCGGGCGGATTCATTGATAAGATCACCACATACGATGAGTATCTGGCAAGTGATGAGATGGCTATGAAGCGTCAGGTTTACACCGCAAATGTTGAGGATGATGTAGAGCCGGACGGCGAGGAATAAACATCAGAAAAACAGGAAAGGCGGTGGAGCATGAGTGCATTTGCATTAAAGATCATTGCAATGGTCACAATGTTTATCGATCATCTCTTTGCCTCCTGCATCAACCCATCCGGTGTTGATGTGTGGAATATTTCAAGGCTTCCTGTGCCGGGAACCGGAACTACGCTTTACTGGTTGGGCAGAATGATTGGACGAATCGCGTTTCCGATCTTCTGTTTCCAGATCGTAGAAGGTGTGCGCTACACAAAAAACTGGAAACGCTACATGGCTCGTCTGGCGCTGCTTGCCTTGATTTCAGAGATTCCATTTGATCTGGCACTAAAGGGCTTTCAGGTCAATGACTCTTCACAAAATGTATTCTTCACGCTGCTGTTTGGTATGATGATCGTGACATTTATGAAGGTAGTTGATCAGGACTGGAAATATCTGGTGTGGCCGGTTCTCGTATTTGGCTACGGCTACATGGCAAAATTCATCTTCCATACCGATTATGACTGGAGCGGCGTCACATGCATCGCCGTCATGGGATTGATGAACGAGCCATGGGAGAAGGTCTTTAAGCCATACACCCCGGCAGTCGCCCAGATGATTCATGTTGTATTCGCGGCGCTTGGTATTTTTGTCCTTTACTATAAGAACAGCTTCGAGATCTATGGATTTTTCGCGCTGCTGCCAATCGCCCTTTATAATGGAAGAAAAGGATACTCAAGCAAAAAGATACAGTATGCATTTTATTTGTTCTATCCAGTACATTTACTTGTGCTGTTTGTGATCGCATATACATTTCGGTAAGGAAATTCGCATTTCATAAAATAGAAAAACGCGAATTGGAATAAAAAATAAAGGTGGAAAAACGAATGAAAAGAATTGAAGATTATGTAATCAGTATTCCGGATTTCCCGGAACCAGGCATCATTTTCCGTGACATCACTGGAATTCTTCGTGATCCGGACGGATTAAAGCTGTCCATCGACAAGATTCAGGAGATGTTAGCGGGCGTTGAGTTTGACGCAGTACTTGGCTTAGAGTCAAGAGGCTTCATCTTCGGTATGCCGATTGCCTACAACCTGCATAAGGCATTCATCCCGGTAAGAAAGAAAGGCAAGCTGCCAAGAGAGACTGTTTCTGCAAAGTATGAGCTGGAGTATGGCATAGCCGAGATCGAAATTCACAAGGAAGATCTTCGTCCGGGCATGAAGGTTGTCATCATTGATGATTTGATCGCAACAGGCGGAACCGTAGAGGCTGCTGTAAAGCTGGCGGAGAGTCTTGGCGCTGAGGTTGTAAAGATTGCATTCGTTATGGAGTTAGCCGGATTAAAGGGCAGAGATCGCTTAAAGGGCTACGATGTAGAGTCTGTAATCACATACGAAGGAAACTAAAAGAAAGTAAGGTGTAAAATATGCACAGGCAGGTAGATCTGGATATGATAGAGCTGATCGACAATAAGCTGACAGTCGATGAATATCTGAAGCTGCGCGCGCTTGTTGGCTGGAAAAAGCTTTCACGCGAGCAGGCGCAGAAGGCACTTGACAACAGCCTTTTGGTGGTTGGCGCGTATCTGGCAGGACAGCCGATCGGCATGGGACGCCTGGTGGGAGACGGCGCGGTAATCTGTTATGTGCAGGATCTTGTCATTCCACCGCAGGCTCAGGGCTACGGAATCGGTTCGCTCGTCCTGTCAAGGTTAAGACGCTACGTCGAAAGCCTTCGTCTTCCGGGAACCGAGATGATGTTTGATTTGATGTGTGCGAAAGGACGTGAACGCTTTTATGAGGCGCACGGCTTTACCGCACGCCCGACCGAAAAGTTAGGGCCAGGAATGATTCAATATTTGAACGATAACAGGGGATAAAAGTTAGAGGATCTTCCTGCTTGCAGGAATGATCCTCTGACTTTGAGACCCGAACGAACATGAGGATGCAGCGGCTTCTTTAGAAGCCAGCAAATCCGAATGATCGTAGAATTGCGAGAGCTGCATAGCAGCGGAGCAATTCGTAGTTATCGAGATAAAGTAGATAAATTAACGCCACTGCGGTCTCATCCTTGCGCGATATTGCGTCGGGGTGAGGCCGTATTCTTGTTTAAAGACCTTCATAAAATTTTCCGAGGAGCTATAGCCGAGCAGCTCCGCAATCGCACCAATCGACATATCCGCATACAAGAGGCAGCTGACCGCCTTCTGCATGCGGATCTTTTTTTGCAATTCTTTAAAGCGAAAGCCCGTATTTTCCTGAACGAAGCGCGAGCAGTAGGAGAGGGAGTAGTTCATCTGATCTGCCAGTCCGGCAAGTGATGCCGTCGTATAGTTTTGCAGCAGATATCGGGCAATGACGGCCAGATGAGCACTTTTTGTTGCGTCGTGTGGGCCAAACATCGTCGCCTCACCAGTTCGGATCAGTTTATACAGAAGCGTCAAAAGCAGATGAAATAACATTCGGTCGCTGTAGGTATCTGCATTTTGGCTTTCCTGTACCATCGCATCAAGTAACAGCCACATATCGGTGTCTGTGTGATCGCTGCGGCTGATCAGCCCGACAGAGGTGTCTTTTGCAAAAATAGCCTGCAAGAAAAACTCGCAGAAAATGTTATTTTCAAAGGAGAAGGCGAGCATCTGTTCCAAAATATCCGGCGAGATAAGAAGCTGGTACCAGATGGAGTCCTCATTTGCATGAACAAAATGAGACGTATCGGGTGGAAGGAAGATAGCGCAGTCACTAGATAAATAAAGCGAATGCCCCCCCAACTCAGCCAGACAGCGCCCGTTTTGCACAAAGTCTAATTCAAAAAAAGCATGACTGTGCGCGCCGCCCAAACAGACAGGATTTTTCGTTACAGTGATCTGATATTTAGCAGGAAGCAGGATTTCACAAGTGTTCATAATGATACCTCACGAATTTTTCTAATTTATCGTCAAAAAGAGACAAATTCCTCGAAAGAGAAAACGATTGCGCTTAACACATTATACTACAGAAAAAACGCAAAAGCAAGGAATAGAATAAAAAATACCAGTATACACCTCAAAAAATACCAGTGCAAATTGTAGAGAACGGTTATATAATAAAAATAATTTAAAGTTGTCTTTACGAAAAATGAAACTAAATAAAATTTTAATAAGTTTTAATAAGCTTTCGTAAACCTTTTCGGTTTTTTCTATTTTTTTTTACACAGGAGCGAAAACGATAACGTGAGCAGTAACGTGAGGCAACAGACAGAAAGGGGAAAGGAAATGAATCAAAAAGAAACAAAACAGCGCCAATCCTACGATTACATTTATTACATTATGCGCGCTGCAGTTTTGTTGTCGGTGGTCTTTTTATTTGTACCGAGTCTCAATCCGGCAAGAATTAGCGGTATGATTAACAAGAACCTGTCACTCTTTACCTCCGGTATTTCCTACAGCGCATTGACAAATGGCTTTGGTCGTGCTTTCAAGAAAGGATGGGTATCGGAGAGCAGCTTCGTGCTTGACCGTGCAGGCGCGATCGTGATGTGCGTCGGCATTGCAGCTGGTGTCGCATCGGCCTGTATGTCTCTCGGTAATATCCGTTTAAAGAAGCTGGGAAACATCTTCACATTGATCAGTGGTGTGGTGATGGCAGTCGGTATCGTGATGATTCGCACCGCATACTCACAGATCAATGTCGGCGATAAGATTGATAAGATCGATCCAAGACTTCCAAAGAGTGTCACCATCATGACCGTATTTGCCGTGATTCTCATCGTGTCAGCAATTTTGTCAATGATTCTTTTAGCAAAGCAAAAGAGCGAAGCGAAGTTTGAGATGGAGACAAAGTTTAAGCTTTTCTTGATGCTGATGCCGTTTCTGGCACTCGTTGCCGTATTCTCTTACCTGCCGCTTTGGGGTTGGCGCTACGCATTCTTTGATTACAAGGCTGGCGACTCGTTAAGCATGGCAAATTTTGTTGGGTTTAAGTGGTTCACCGAACTTTTGAAAAATCCGGCGACCGTAAAGGATATTGGAAACGTAATGAAGAATACGCTCGGTATGAGCGGCCTTGGAATTCTGACAAGCTGGATGCCGATGGCATTTGCGATTTTCCTGTGTGAAATCAAAAATCTCAAGTTTAGACGTTTCGTGCAGACCTTCACGACGGTGCCGAACTTTATCAGCTGGGTTCTCGTTTACTCCATCGCGACTTGTATTTTCTCGACAGACGGATTCTTAAGCAGTATCCTTGTAAACCTTGGAATCTGGAGTGAGGGACATAACCTTTTGATGGACGGTTCCCACACATGGTTAAAGATGTGGCTGTGGGGAACATGGAAGGGAATTGGCTGGAGCGCAATCATTTACATAGCTGGTATTTCTGGTATTGACCAGCAGCTTTACGAGGCTGCAACGGTTGACGGCGCAGGTCGCTTCCAGCGCATGTGGCACATCACCGTGCCGGGTCTGATTCCAACCTTCTGTGTACTGTTGTTGATGTCCATTGCAAACGTATTAAGCAACGGTATGGATCAGTATCTTGTATTTAAGAATGCAACAAATGCGACATCCATCCGTGTTCTGGATCTGTATGTATACGAGCTTGGTATTGGACAGGGCTCCATACCGTTAACCACCGTTGTCAGTATGCTCAAGTCGGTAATCAGTGTCACGCTGCTGTTCCTTGCAAATGGCGCTTCCAAGCTGATCCGTGGTGAGAGTATCGTATAATAAGGAGGGGAACGATGGCAAAGACAGCACAGGAAAAGGCCGATTTAAAGGCCGAGAAATTATATGAAAAAAAGCATAAGAATATTTACCGCACGAGTGTGGGAGATGTGATCTTTAATGTGATCAATTACGTCGTATTTACGCTGTTTACGATCATTTGTATCTTCCCATTCTACTATCTGTTCATCAATACGATCAGTGACAACGATCTGGTTGTAAAGGGATTGATCAACTTTATTCCGAGAGGCATTCACTTCGGAAACTATGCGGCACTGTTAAACGTAAGCGATCTGATGAGTTCCTTCATCGTATCCATAACCAGAACCGTGTTTGGTACGGCACTGATGGTTGGCGCATCCGCCTTCATCGGCTATCTGGTCACACAGCAGGAGATGTGGGGACGAAAGGTTTGGTATCGATTCATCGTCATCACGATGTATTTCAACGCTGGACTCATTCCGTGGTTCTTAAACATGCAGATGCTTGGTCTGACCAATACCTACTGGGCATACATCATTCCAGGTATCGTTGCACCATACAACATCATTCTGGTAAAAACTTACATTGAGTCCATCCCGAAGGAGCTTGAGGAGAGTGCTAAGATCGACGGTGCTTCCCATATCCGTATTTTCGGACAGATTATCTGGCCACTTAGTAAGCCGATCTTGGCAACCATCGCAATCTTTGGTGCTGTCGGCAACTGGAACTCCTTCACCGATTCTCTGATCTTAATGTCCTCAAAGCCAGAGCTTTACACCTTGCAGCACCGCCTGTATATCTATCTGAATCAGGCATCCAACTTAAGTGCATTGATGCAGTCTGGCGGTTCTGTCAGTGATTCGGCTGTCAAGTCCGCACTCAGCGGCAAGGTTATCAAGTATACGATCTCCATGGTAACGGTTATCCCGATTCTGGTTGTGTATCCGTTCATGCAGCGTTACTTTGAGAAAGGTATTATGTTAGGAGCCGTAAAGGGTTAAATAAGAAATGTAACCGCGAAGGCGCGGAGCATATAAAAAATTAGGAGGAAAAAGAATATGAAATTGAGAAAAGTGAGTGCACTGTTTATGGCGGCAGCGATGTCCGCATCCATGTTTGTCGTTCCGGCAATGGCAGATGAGACAGACGATCCGGCAAAGGCGATTCCGGAGGACGTGATCCCGGATGAGACCGTGACCTTGAACGTATTTGACCAGTTAGCAAACTATTCTGGTGAGCAGATTGGTTGGTTTGGTCAGGTAATGCTAGAGAAGTTTAATGTAAAGTTAAACATCATCCCGGACAGCGACGGAACTTATGAGACTCGTATGGAGTCTGGTGACCTTGGTGATCTGGTTATCTGGGGAAATGACGGTGATGAGTACTTACAAGCAGTAGACAAGGGTATGCTGTTTGACTGGAACGAGGATGACATCCTTGCTGATTACGGTCCGTATATCGTAGAGCACATGCAGCCGGCACTCGAGAAGAATACACAGATTTCTGGTGGAACCACCTATGGAATTGGATTTGATATCGCAACCGATGCCAGTTTGCGTCAGGATATCATGTATGAGTGGGATCTTCGTTGGGATCTGTATAAGGAGCTCGGCTATCCGGAGATCAAGAATCTTGATGACATGGTAGACGTTCTTGCACAGATGAAGGAAATCTGCCCGACAGATGACAATGGAAAGACCACCTATGGCGTATCCTTATTTGCAGACTGGGATGGCGACATGGTTATGTTCGTTAAGTCCACCGCATCCGCATATTATGGCTATGATGAGTTCGGAATTGGTCTGTATGATAGTGACAATCAGGAATTCCATCCGTGTCTTGAAGAGAATGGGCCATACCTGACTGCTCTTAAGTTCTATAACACTCTGTACCAGAAGGGACTGCTTGATCCAGACTCCCAGACACAGGGATACGAGGGTATGCTGGAGGATTACCAGAATGGTACTGCATTCATGAACGTATTTAACTTCCTCGGATCTTCTCTGTATAACAGCGAAGCTCACACATCGGAAGGCAAGATGATGGCTCCGTGTCCACCATCTGAGGCAGAGCCAATCGCTTATGGCCAGAACATCTACGGTGGAAACAGACCGTGGACCATCGGCGCAAACACCGAGTACCCAGAGCTTTGCATGGCAATCATCAACTGGCTGGCAACACCAGAAGGACGTATGACTCTTGAGTATGGTCCGAAGGACGTATGCTGGTACTATGATGAGGATGGAAACACCTGCTTTACCGATCTTGGAAAGAACGCAAAGCTGGATGGAAAGACCGAGATGACCGATGGCTACAGCGGCACATTCGAGGATGGAAACTTTAAGATCAACAATACCACATGGGCACTGGATACTCAGAATCTGGATTCCAAGGTTGGTGAGACCTACAACTACAAGAGATGGTCAAGCTTCAATTCCGAGGCTGGTTCTGAGATCGAGCAGGATTGGAGAGATCATACTGGCTGTGAGCTGTTTGATGATTACTTCAATAATGTAAACATTCACATTGCACCTGGTACCATGTACTCCGCAGGCGTAAGATCCGATGAGCTTCAGCTTGTATGGACACAGGTTACTACCTGCATCAAGGAAGGTTCCTGGAAGGCAATCTATGCGTCCTCCGATGAAGAATTTGATCAGATCGTATCTGACATGATCGCTCAGGCAAATGAGTATGGCTATGATCAGTGCGTAGAGTTCCAGGAGAACGAGGCAACAATCCGTGCAGCAGCAGAAGATGCAGCAAGAGCTGGCCAGATCGTAGAGAGTGACGATGCTGAGGAAGAAAGTTCTGCAGCAGCTGAGTAAGTATCTAGGCAGTGAATTATTTAATAAGCAACAAGGGGTCAGACCGATTGGTCTGGCCCCTATTTTCGATTCTGGTTTTAATAACCTTCTGTAACATCAATGATCGTCTGATCAATGGCATTGATCGCGAGCAAAACATATGGCGGATACGAGGAAGTTGGCTCAGAATCATTCACACTAAATCCTTCATCACCGTAGAAAATCCATGCCGGGACGAGAAGACCGGTGCGGCTGTTTCCACTATCGCGTACACGAAACAGGCAAAGTTCGGCTTTCTCTACTGTAATATGATAGCTCGCATTTGGAATTGAAGCAGCCTTTCCAGCGTAGACTAACGGGCACATTTCCTCAAAGATGCTGCTAGCCTGTTCAAAGGAGATCAGCGATGTATTTTCAGAAAGCGTCTCCACAATTTGCGTTGGAGACTGCCAGCGAATTTCAATGATACCCGGATCGCTGACGACAAACGAAATTCGCTCAATCGGCCATGAAATGGAATAATCGCTTATGGTATCATCCATGCTGGTTCCGACGGGAACGGAATTGATCGCTGGTGAATAAATGAGCTGCATTGCAGAGTAGCCATCTTCATAAACGCCTTTTTCAGGAGTACTGGCGGTGCTATCTGCAAGAGAAACAAGATAGACCTGCTGCAATACAGCGTCAGTCTTAACAGCAGCAAAAAATTCTTCTGCTAATCGCTTAGCATCCGCCAGATGGACAGTCATAGAAGGCGATAAAAGCGAGTCAACCTCTTCCTCTGAGACAGCGGGACCGCTTGACCCGTCAAAATACATGCCAGTCTCTGAAATATCTCGAGTATACATGAAAACGGGTGAGGTGTCGGATGAAGATACAAAAGAATTCATAAGAAAAAAATAACCATCATCTGACGTAACATCCAGTCCGGTATACGAATGATCCTGTCCCTCATAGATTTGCGTGTAAGTCTGAAGTGTACCATCGGAAGGAATTTTTTCTCCGGAATCATCCAGATGGTAAGGGTTCTTTCCTTTTAAGAGAAGATCATACATGCCGCTTACCTGCTCCTGTGTGAAGCCATCTCCATTGATACGGCAGCTTGGAAGCTGGTCGGTATCGGGCATGATGACTGGGCAGTCGGCATGTATGGAAACCGTTTTATCATCAGACTTATAATCAAATGAATAGTGTGAGACGTTTTTCTCTTTCAGATCGGAAAGCATTTCACGGTCTTCGGCTGAAGAGGCAGTTGCTATTTCTGACAGACGATCTACATTTTTGGGAACAACAGCAGAGGAAGACGGGGCGGATGCGCAGGCACACAAAGAAATGCTGCATAAAAGTACGCACGAGGCAGTAGCATAGTTTTTTCGATTCATAGAGACTCCTTTCCAATGTATTCGATTAACCAGTACAAATCAGTATAAATTCATAGTCAATAAATCAGGCTTATAAAATAAAATCCATACAGTAAGTATACCGTTTTGCAATTCAGAAGTCATCACGCACTTATTATGAACTTGTAAAAGTTTGCATTTATTCGGACAAGAGAGCGCAACTTATGGTATGATAAGAATAATTCAATCGCAATTTTATGAAATAATGCAATCAAAAAGATTCGAAAGGGGAAATTGTATGAGTAAAATCATGATAATAGAAGATGACGAGGCCATTCAGAAGATGCTCTGCCTGAATTTGTCGGTAGCAGGATATCAGACGATTGCTTTTGGGGATGGACAGCAGGTATTGGACTTTTTAAATCAGGGTAGATTGGCAGCACTTGCGCTTGTTGATGTCATGCTTCCAAAAGTAGATGGATTTGAATTGCTAGAGCCATTAAAGGCGCGCAATATTCCTGTGATTTTTCTGACGGCACGGGGCGATCTTGAGGCAAAAGTGAAGGGACTTCGCGGCGGGGCAGAGGATTATATGGTAAAACCGTTCGATATGTTGGAGTTATTGGTGCGTATAGAAAAGGTACTTGAGCGACACGGCGCATTGAAACATAGCTTTCAGGCGGGTGATGTGATTATGGATACCGCGGCGCGTGAAGTCACAAAGGCGGGAGAAAACGTGACACTGACGCCAATGGAGTTTGATCTTTTGGAATTTTTGTTTCGCAATCAGAATATTGCCGTGTCGCGTGAACGTTTATTAGCAGAGGTGTGGGGTTCACTCTATGAGGGTACGACAAGGACAGTAGATGTCCACATTGCGCAAATTCGCAAGAAGACAGGTCTTAACATCGTATCAGTTGCAAAGGTGGGCTATCGCTTGGAGGAAACGGTAAAATGAAGCTCTCTGCCAAACTAATCATTGGAACACAATGTCTGCTCGCGGCAGCCTTTTTGACATTTGGCGTACTAGTTGTGCGGGATGCAAGAGAAAAAGTTACGCAAGAGGCAGTTTCCTATGCGTTGTCTGAAGAAGAAAATCTAAACAGTGTTATCCAAGAAGCACAGAAAAAGTTTCCTTTTGGCACAGATAGACAGCTGTCAAAGACTGCTTTAAATTACAACATTAAGACAAAGAGACGTCCTCAAAACATACAGTATGCATTGATGTCAGAGACAGAGGTCATCTACAATGAGACAGGACTGAATGTAGTGCAGATTATGCAAAACGAAAAGGTGTATACTGTGCGGTCATCCGATTACGAAACTGTAAACTGGACAATCGTGCGTCAGGGAGAAAAAGACTGGTGTATTGCCGCTAGAAAACGCATGTGGACAGATGAAGATGTGTATTGGCAGGCTGCTGTGTTTGATGTTACACAGAATTTGTATCGAATTCATATGCTGATGCGAAACAGTTTACTCATTGGAATTGCTGTCATGGCGGCCGTTTTTTTACTTGAATTTATTTTTATCCGACGAGTGTTAGCCCCGCTTGAGGAACTTAAGGAGAGTGCAGCACAGATTGCAGATGGCAATTATGAAAAACGCATATCAGCCACAAATCAAAGCGACGAGCTGGGGGCACTGGCAATTCGGTTTAATGAGATGGCAGAGGCTGTGCAGCATCAGATGAGCGAGCTGTGTGAGGAACGTGACCAGCAAAAACTGTTGCTTCGCGCCATGGCTCATGAGATGCGCACACCGATTACAGCGATTAACGGCTATGCCTTCGCGCTTCAAAGTACAAGACTTACGGCAGATCAGCAGCACGAGGCACTTCTTTGCTTGCAGGAGCAGAGCAAACGTCTTGCTGAACTTTCTGACAGTTTAAATGCGCTTATTCGAGCACCACTTTCTGCACAGCTTACCGAGATTTCTTCGGCACAATTGAAACATCAGCTTGAGCAGACGTTATATCCTGTATCACAACAAAAACACATTGAACTAAACTTTGATTGGAGCGATTCGCCTTTACGGGCAGATGAACAGCTGATGCAGTCATTCCTTTGCAATTTGTTTGACAATGCAGCAAAAGCAGGTGCATTGCACATTACAATCGGATACGATGGAACTTCGCTTTGGGTAACGGATGATGGCTGCGGCATGGAAAGTGAAGAAATTAAAAACGTGACAAGACCATTTTATCAGATTGATCGTTCCCGTAAGAAAGAAGGCTTCGGACTTGGCCTAGCGTTATGCGAGCGTATCGCGCAGATACATGGTGGAACATTGAATATTGAAAGTGCACTCGGTAAGGGAACTACGATTACATTGAGGCTGCCATAAAGCTACCACAATTGATTTTCGTGCAGATTTACAACTCTTTTACCAAATTTTGATGACTTGCAAATTCTCCATACGATAAATTAAAGCTGATCCGATAAATGGCAGTTCAAACGTGAACAAAATACAGTTGATTATTTTACTTGAACCATTATTTATAAGGAAAGGCGGTGAGCAGATGAGAAAAGACAAACAACTACGTTGGAATATGATTGGCACTATGATCGGACAATCCATCGTGGACAGACGTTTTTTTCTGTCTGTTATTGCAATCGCAGCTATGCAGTTGCTTTCACTTATCGGAGACTTTGCAGAGCTTAGCCGAATGATTGCATCCATGAAAGAATATGGCGAAATCAGTTTATCTACCAGTTATCATGTGCAGCTATGGGATGAGGGAACAAAGAATAGTGCCTTTCTTGTGTCACTTACACTTTTTTGTACACTGATTCAATCCTCATCCTGTATTGACGAGCGAAAATGTGGCTTTTTGAAATCACTTTTGCCGCGTACTGGATATCAGACTTATATAATAGGAAAGCTTCTGTCTGCTATCGTTGCAGGTGGACTCGCAGCCGTATTCGGCATTGCACTATCATATCTGATTCTTTGTGTATTCATTGGGCGCTTTGAATCTGGCATCGAAATAAGCAAAATGATATCAGTATTGTTTTCTAATAGCTTTCGTGTATTCTGTCTCGGTGCACTTTGGTCCGTCATGGGAATGGCAGCATCACTCATTTTTTCAAGCCGTTATTTGGCATGGAGCTTTCCTTTCCTATTTTATTATATGCTCGAAATTTTTGTGCGGCGTTTTGCACCACAGCTTGTGCTCCTGTCACCGGGAACGTGGGGAATTACCAATGTTTCGTATATACCTATCCTCATTTTATTAACTAGTATAAGTATGTTGTATATATGGAAGATAAAGGAAAAACTGAGAAGAAAGAAGGCCAAAACATGCGCGAATCCTTACGAAAGACCCTCACCGTAGCCGCCCTCCACTACCAGCGCTGGAAGCAGACCCCCAAAGCCGCCGTTGTCTTCCTGTTGGCATTCATCTTGTCCTACCTCCTCACCAGTCAAGTTCTCGATGTCGTACAGGCCCACAATCTGGCGATTCAGGCGGCAGAGCCTTTTATCTGGACCTTCGGTGATGCGCAGTCCATCCTGCTGGCTTCACTGCCCCTGCTAATTTTATTTGCCGATTTGCCGCTTGCCTCCAATGAGGTGCCATTTTATCTATCTCGCTGCTCGCGAAGCATCTGGCTTGCAGGTGAACTGATATATGTATTCAGCGCATCGGCGCTGTATTTGCTTTGGATCTTTAGTTCTACCGTCCTTCTTTGCATCAAAAATGCTTACGCCGCCAATCTGTGGAGCAATGCTGCCGTGATTTTCGCCTACATGGATGGCGATACCGCGATTCCGTCCTCCATGAAAGTCATGCAGCAGATCACGCCGTATCAGTGTGGTTTGCGTGTCGCCCTTTTGATGCTTGGCTATCTGATGCTTGCCGTAAGTATCCAGTTTGTTGTGACGCTTTGTCGCACACAGGCAGCGGGAGCAGCAGCTTTTCTTATTTTCAGTGCCTATGGATTCCTTTTGCAGCCGTCTGTGATCATAAAAATCTTTGATCTTCAAAAAGAACAGCTTTACCGGGCAAATGTTGCCGTCGGATGGATCTCACCGCTCAACCAGGCTGCTTATTCCATGCATAATTTTGGCTATGATTTGCTGCCAACATTATTGCAGAGCAGTTTGATTTTTATAGTGGGCATTTTGCTGTGCAGCATACAAAGTCACCGGGCGATGCGTCGGTATGTATTTCATTTCACGGGAACGGAAGACGAATAAAGAGAAGAGAGAGTAAAAACAGAATAAAAGCAAGAGCAAACAGAACAGAAAATAAAAGAGCAAATAAAAGGAGGTAATATGAGCTATATCGAAATACAGAATATAACCAAACGCTTTGACGACCAGATCGTCTTGAAAAATGTAACGATGAATCTCGAAGCTGGAAAAATTCATGGAATTGTCGGAAACAATGGAAGTGGAAAGACCGTCTTGATGAAATGTGTCTGTGGCTTTTTGCAGCCAGATGAAGGTTTTGTAAAAGTAGACGGAAAAACAGTCGGGATGGATATGGATTTTCCAGAGGATATGGGACTGATCATTGAGACACCGGGCTTTCTGCCGCAGCTGTCCGGTAAAAAGAATCTGAAACGTCTGGCACAGATGAAGAAAAAAGCAAATGAGATGCAGATCGAAGAGGCAATGCGCCGCGTAGAGCTTGATCCGAACTTAAAGCGCCCCGTTGGAAAATATTCACTTGGAATGCGCCAGCGCCTTGGAATTGCACAGGCGATTATGGAAGATCCAGCCCTTTTGATCTTGGATGAGCCTTTTAATGGACTAGACAAAAACATGACTGCAAAGATTCGTGAATTGCTTTTGTCATTAAAAAAAGAAGGAAAAACCATCCTTCTAGCCAGTCATCAGCAGGCCGATATCGACCTGCTGTGTGATACCGTCTGGGAGGCAGACGCGGGAACGGTCAGTTTAATTCACCAATCCTCGTGATGCCCACATAGATATAACTGATCTTGTACCAGGTAGCAAAGTCCACCACGCCTGTCTGCGGCAGCCCGAAAATATTTTGAAAGGCGCGAACGGCCTCCGCAGTCGCCTCATCGTAGTAGCCGGTCGGTGTGATCGTCGGAATCGCTGTGTAGACCTTCGAGATTTCAAGTAATTGCTCCTGCATTTGCTGCACCTTTGGGCCAGAACTGCCCACAGTCAGATCATAGCGCGGCCACGATGCCGGGATGCCTGCGATCTGCTCCGCCGTGTTGATGTAGATATCATCGCCATAATAATAACGAAGAATCTCGATCGGAGAGTAGCCCTGTTCACCAAGCGAAGCCGAACCCCATTGGCTCATCCAGTTCGGGCAGGAGACGCGCTTTCCATCGCAGTACTGCGTCAAAATAGGCTGACGCACATCTGGGCGCGACAGATATTGGTCAAAGATTTCATCCACAACGAGCGAGATCGACTCGTAAATGTTGCGTCCATAAATCCATTTGTGGTCATATGCCGTCGAGGACGTGATTGTAAAATCATATCCCTGATTACGGTACCATTCCGTGTACACTCGGTTAAGTGTGAAAGACATGATCGCAAGGATGTTGGCGACGAGCGAACTTTCTGGCCAGGTGGCGTAGATTTCGCTCGAAGCTACATTTTTGATGTAATCCCGGTAGGGTACGTAGTAATCTGGTGCGGTGCGGTTCGACGGCGTACCGTCGTGTACGATGACCGTCTCTGGAACCACGACACGGCTTAAAACAACCTCGCCCGATTCACGTACTGGCTTGACCTCGGCCTCGGGATTTTTCGGAGGATACGTTTCATAGAGTGTGTGTTCTGGAATGTCGACTGGAATCTGGGCGCCCGAGTCGATTGGACGAAGACGCGCTGTCTGTAAAGCAAGCTGCTCTGGAAGAATCTCCGTGCCGCGGATCGTCAGTGGTTCATAACCAGGCGCGCGGATGGTCAATACAAGAGAAGCGTAAGGGCGTGGTTCATTTGGCTGTAGGCTGTAGTCAAGTGGCGGCGTGGCAACGGTCAGATCAGCAGTCTGACCGGAAGCATCCGTCGAAAGCTCCTCTAAAATAGTATCCGGGTTTGATTCATCGGCAATCGAAACCGTTGCACCGCTGATCGGATAATTATTTTGTGCGGAGAGAACGGTAGTCTGAAGAAGTCCCGTATCCGGGGTGTCAGGAGTATCGGGAGAAGTCGTGCGAAGAAGACTCATAAAATCCAAAATCCTTTCACATCAGTGTAAATCCCTATTAGTATATGCATAGACTGTAAAACTGATTCTGTTCAACACATTTGGTTAAATAGACTTCGCTAAAGATTCTGTGAATTGCTTACCATAGAACAAATCACACCAACTGAAAAAAGCCACGGGACATATCAAAACATCCCCATGGCTTTTTCTTTCGGATCTTTCTTAATTTTCGTATCTTATCCTTCAATCGGAACAATCTTACAGCAGTTTGGTGTATCCACCTTGAGTGGACGACCGTTCATAACAAGCAGACCCTTTTCATAATCAACTGTAAAGAAGGTGATGGAGTTAGAGTTCTTGTTGATGCTGGCAACATGCTTATTGTCCGGGAATACGGAGATGTGCTTTGGAAAGTCGCCGCTGATTGGCAATACGCACTTCATATAAAGCAGGCCATTTTCCGGATCGCGTTCGTACAGGGCAAAGCTGTTGTCACCGGCATTCGAGCAGAACAGATACTTGTCATCATTGGTAAACTGCATGGCACAGGCAGCAGACTGCTCATCATACTTCTTTGGCAGAGTGGATACGAGCTGCTTGAACTGGAACTCCGGCTCGTTTGCGTGATGGACATAATTGTATACGGTCACATAATTCTTCAGCTCGGAGATCATATACATGTGGCGGTCATCCTTAGAGAACAGCATACGAAGCGGAGCAGAGTTTAACTCGCAGTGGATGATATCAGCTAATGTGATATGGCCATTTGAGTGGTCAAAGCGATAAGCCTTGATATTGTCCAGACCAGAATCGACCATGCACAAAAATTCTTCATCCGGTGTAAACTGAACACATGTTACGTGTGGGCGGAAGTTACGTTCACCGATAGTGCCCATGCCATGGTCAAAGATTTCAGAAGCAATGCTTCCGACAGAACCATCCTTATTTATATGAAGGACTGTCATTTTGCCGTCGTGATAACCGGCTGTGATCAGATACTTGCCGGCCTTATCTACAGTTAAATAACAGGTACGCATACCGCGGATGGAAGCGGTATTTAAATATTCCAGATCGCCGTCTGGCAGAATCTTGAATGCGGCAACACCCTCATCCACAACAGAATACAGATATTTGTTGTTGCGTGAAGCAACAAGGTAGGAAGAATTGTTGACAGAAACTTCCTTTCGTTTGGTAAAGATGCCCTTCTCTACATCTACATCCAGAATGCTGATGCCTTTGCTGGAACCATAATAGGTGTAAGAGCCTACATATGCAACATATTTTTGTGCCATAAAAGTAAACCTCCTCTATTGAAATGCCGCTGCATCAGCTTGTTTTTTATACAAAACGGATGCAAACAGATCCACTCAAAATCATTTGGTAGCCCTCATGAAACTGCCATAAATAAGCATAGCACATTTTGGCAAAATATTCAAACAAAATTACTTGACAAGGCAAAAAAAATGGGTATAATTGTTCATTGTGAGTTTAGCAAAACTAAACCTCAGGTTTAATAATAGGTTTGCAAAAATTATACGAAACTTTTTGTTTACTTTTACTTCGCTTTTACTTATGGAGCATTTTCGAAGCTCGAAGCAGTATTAAAACATTTATGAAGTGTTTAAGAAGCGAAGAAGCATTGACAGATTAAAATTTGGGAGGCAATTGTGGAAATCGGACAGAGGATAAAGCAGCTGAGAGTGATGAAGGGTCTGACGCAGGAAGAGCTTGCAGACCGCGCAGAGCTGTCGAAGGGCTTTATATCACAGGTAGAGAGGGATTTGACCTCTCCGTCAATCGCGACGCTGATGGACATTCTGCAATGTCTGGGCGTTTCTGTCAGCGAATTTTTTACAGAAGAACCCGATGAGCAGATTGTCTTTGCAAAGGAAGACTATTTTGAGAAGAAGGATGAGGAGAACAAAAACACCATCGAGTGGATTGTTCCGAATGCGCAAAAAAACCGGATGGAGCCCATTCTTCTGAAGTTGGAGCCTGGAGGAACGACCGATCCAGACAGCCCACACGAGGGTGAAGAGTTTGGATATGTGTTAAGCGGCTCTGTGAGTGTCCATCTGGGAAATAAGGTTTACCGGGCAAAGAAGGGCGAGACCTTTTATTATGTGTCCGGCAAGCAGCATTATTTAACATCAAAGACAGGAGCGACGGTGCTGTGGATCAGCTCACCGCCGACGTTCTGATCATACGAAAAAAGTGTGAAAGGCATAGGGTTGTACAATGAGAGAATCACTGGTTGAGTTGAAGGGTATCACAAAGAGTTACGATGGGCAGGTGATACTGGATGATCTGAATTTGGAGATCTACGAGAACTCCTTCGTGACGCTGCTCGGACCAAGCGGCTGCGGAAAGACCACAACGCTTCGTATCATCGGCGGCTTCGAGACACCGGATAAGGGAAAGGTTATTTTTGACGGACAGGATATTACCGCGCTTCCGCCGCATAAGAGAGCATTAAATACCGTATTCCAGAAATATGCGCTCTTCCCGAATATGACGATCGAAGAAAATATTGCATTTGGTCTTAAGATTAAGAAAAAGTCCAAGCAATATATTAAGGATAAGATCGAGTATGCATTAAAGCTGGTTAATTTAAAAGGATACGAGAAGCGTATGCCGGATTCTCTTTCCGGAGGACAGCAGCAGCGTATTGCGATTGCCCGTGCGATTGTAAACGAGCCGAAGGTACTTCTTCTTGATGAGCCGCTTGGAGCACTGGATTTAAAGCTTCGTCAGGATATGCAGTATGAGCTGATTCGTATGAAAAAAGAGCTTGGCATCACCTTTATTTATGTCACACACGATCAGGAAGAGGCGCTTACCATGTCGGATCACATCGTTGTCATGAACCAGGGCTATATTCAGCAGCAGGGTTCCCCAGAGAAGATTTACAACGAGCCGGAGAATGCGTTCGTTGCCGATTTTATTGGTGACAGCAACATTATCAGTGCAACCTTTATTCAGGATGAACTGGTTGAGATTCTTGGCAGCCGTTTTGCCTGTGTGGACAAGGGCTTTGGAAAGAATAAGCCGGTTGACGTTGTCATTCGTCCGGAGGATGTCGATCTGCTTCCTGAGGGACAGGGCAGCTTAGATGGTGTTGTCACTCATATGATTTTCAAGGGTGTTCACTATGAGATGGAGGTCATGGCAGGTGGCTTTGAGTGGCTTGTGCACAGCACCGACATGTTCCCGGTTGGCTCAAAAGTAAGCATCCATGTAGACCCGTTTGACATTCAGATCATGAACAAGCCGGAATCCGAGGATGAGGAGGCGATGGGTGTCCATGAATAAGAAAAAATTGTTGTCTGGACCGTATTTCGTCTGGATGATTCTATTTACGGTTGTTCCGCTTCTTGTGATTGCCTGGTACGGTTTTACTGATCGTACCGGTGCCTTCACACTTGCGAATGTAAGAGCGATTGCCACGCCTGAGCATTTAAAGGCACTCGGCTTATCCCTTGGTTTGTCCATTGCCTGTACCATTCTTTGCCTGTTGATCGCCTATCCGCTTGCGATGATCTTAAAGAAATCCGGCGTAGGCAAGAAAGGTTTTGTTGTTTTTATCTTCATCCTCCCAATGTGGATGAATTTCTTACTTCGTACCTATGCATGGTTAAACCTGCTTGATGACGGCGGCATTTTATTTAATATCTGCCGCAGCCTTGGTCTTCCGACATTTAGTATAATTGGAACAAACGCGGCGATCATCATGGGTATGATCTACAACTTCCTGCCATTTATGGTACTTCCGCTGTATAATGTCCTCACAAAGATTGATGAGAACGTATTAAATGCAGCGCGCGACCTTGGTGCCAATAGCGTGCAGGTTTTCTTGAAAGTAACACTGCCGCTCAGTCTTCCAGGCATCATCAGCGGTATCACGATGGTATTTGTTCCATCGCTTACCACATTCGCTATTTCCGATCTTCTCGGTGCCAGAAAGATTATGCTGATCGGCAACATCATCGAGCAGGAGTTTTCTACCGCCGATAACTGGCATTTAGGATCCGGCCTTTCCTTGGTTTTGATGGTCTTTATCTTAATCAGCATGGCTGTCCTTGAACACTACGATAAAAACGGGGAGGGAACATCATTCTGATGAAAAAATTAAAATCTTTTTTTTCGGGCATGTACCTGACACTGATCTTTCTCTTTTTGTACGCCCCGATTGTTACATTAATTATTTTTTCCTTTAATGAAGGAAAGGGAAGCCGCTGGAAGGGCTTTTCCTTAAAGTGGTATGAGGATCTTTTTGAGAGCCGCATGATTATGGAGGCACTCAGCAATACATTGATCATCGCACTGGTGTCTGCACTTGTGGCAACCATAGTCGGCACTATCACCTGTATCGGCATCAATTCGCTCAGAGGAAAGTTTAAGACAGCTTACATGGCACTCAATAACATTCCGTTAATGAACTCCGATCTGGTAACGGGACTTTCCCTTATGTTAGTCTTTATCTCGGTTGGCTGGAAATTTGGTTTTTCCACAATTCTTGTGGCGCATATTACATTCAACATTCCGTATGTGATTCTAAGTGTCATGCCGAGACTGCGCCAGACAAATGTCAGCACCTATGAAGCCGCGATGGATCTGGGCGCAACGCCGCTTATGGCATTTTTCCAGGTCGTACTGCCGGAGTTGGCACCGGGTATTGTATCTGGATTTTTACTGGCATTTACCATGTCACTTGATGATTTTATCATCACATATTTTACGAGAGGCGCAGGCATCAATACCCTGTCCACGTTAATCTATAGTGAGGTACGAAAGGGCATCAAGCCGACCATGAACGCATTGTCTACTGTTATGTTTGTTTCTGTTCTTTTGTTATTGATTTTGATGAATACCCTTCCGGGACTGCGTGACAAAAGAAGAGCAAAAAAGGCAGCAGCCAATCAATAAGCAATCGAGAGAAAAAGGGTCAGACGTATCGGTTTGATCCTTTGAGAAAAAAACACCAAGCAAAATGAGAAAATAGAGGAGAACGATTATGAGAAGAAGAGTATGGGCAGCAGCATCCGCTGCAATGATGATGACTACCGCATTTGGCACACAGGCTGTATTCGCAGACAAGTATCCGAACGGACAGGTAAAGGTGCTTAACTGGGGTGAATATATCGACGAAGACTTGATTGATGAATTTGAGGATGAGTATGGCATCGAGGTTATTTACGATACCTTCGATACAAACGAGGCGATGTATCCGCGTGTTGAGGCCGATCCGAGCCTGTATGATGTTATTTGCCCGTCCGACTATATGATCGAGAAGATGATTCAGAACGATGTCATTCAGGAGTTAGATTGGGATCTTCTGCCAAACGCAACTGAGAACATTGGTGAGGTTTACTTAAAGAGCTGTGAAGGCTTTGACCCAGGCAACAAGTATTGCGTTCCTTACACCTTTGGTACTGTTGGTATTCTGTACAACAAGGAACTGGTAGACGAGGATGCAGTTATCGATAGCTGGGATGTATTGTGGGATGAGACCTACAAGAACGACATCATTATGCAGGATTCTGTGCGTGATGCATTCATGATCTCCTTAAAGCGTCTGGGCTACTCCTGCAACAGCACCGATGAGGATGAGTTAAACGAGGCAATGGAGCAGTTAAAGATCCAGTCCAAATTAAACAAGGCGTACACCATTGATGAGGTACGTGACAAGATGATCAATGGCGCAGCAGCTATCGGCGTTATCTACTCCGGTGAGTATCTGTACTGCCAGGAGGAGAACGAGGATCTTGAGTATGTAATTCCGAAGGAAGGAACCAATATTTGGTATGACGGCTGGGTAATCACCAAGGGTTCCGAGAATGTAGAGAACGCACACAAGTGGATTGATTTCCTTTGCACTCAGGATGCAGCATATGACAACTTTGAGTATATTTATTATGGAACACCGAATGTAGCTGCTCAGGAGCTGATCGATGAGGATATCATCAACAATCCAGGTGTCTTCCCAGATGAGGAAACCATCGAGAATTGTGAGGTTTACAATTACCTGGGTGAGGAAGCAGAGAATACTTATTATGAACTTTGGAAGAAGGTAAAGTAATAAAAATGTTACTGCTCACGGGACACCCATTCACAAAACCGCACGTGCTGTGCGTCGCTGCAAAACGCGAACAAAGTCCGCGTGCAGCTTTGTTTTGTTCATTAACGGGCGTCCACTTCGTCCTGCTGATCTGTCAAATCTTCATGCGAGCATGAGATTTATCCAGATCTAGCATGACGCGTGAACTGTAACATAAAAAAATATCTTGCAAAAAGTGCGAAGCTGTATTAAAATGATGGTGCTGATAAAAGCGTAAAAAATATATCTTCAAGGAGGATAAGTAAATGGCATACAAGATTAGTGATGAGTGTATCATGTGCGGTACCTGTGAAGGTGAGTGCCCAGTAGGCGCAATCGCAGAGGGTGAAGGAAAGTACGAGATCGACGCAGACGCATGTATCGAGTGCGGAAGCTGCGCTGCAGCCTGTCCGGTTTCTGCAATCAGCGAGTAATTCTTTCTGCTTTCGCAGAGTCCATCAGACGATATTTTATCGTGGCGAAAGAAAAGACTGTCCGAGAGGGCAGTCTTTTTTGCGAATGCAAGCCGAAAGTTTAACGAAGAGGATGCAACCCGGAAGTTCAACGAAGGGCACTTTGGATGCTACCTCTTAGATTTTCGTCTCCACGGCAGTCTGCTCGCGGCGGCCTCTTTCTGCTCGCGAGTCTTCTTGCGGCGCAGAAAAAGCGTCTCATCGAGCTTACGAAAGCGCTCCTCTGCCGCATCGTCCTGAAGCCGCATTCGATAATCCATTTCCTTGATCACCTTTGTACTGACCTGTTCGGTGATTTTTTCTGTGATCACATTGTCAAGCCGTTCCTCAATTCGTTCAGTAATCGTATCGCCGAGCTGTGCCTCCATCTCGACCGCATGACGGCGCAGCGCTTCATCTAAAATGCGGTTCATCACATCCTCAAATTCTTCCATGCGAAGCTTTCGTGCCAGCTCGGTTTGCGCGGCTGACATCGGCAAAACGGCGGGCAGTGTGTCCGGCAGCTCACTTGCACGGCGGTTCATCTCATCCGATAATTTCACCAGATAATAAAACTCATCCTCATCCAAAAGAGATAATCTCGGAACGACCAGTTTGATGGCCTTTAACTGGTATCCCGCATCGCGCAAAATCTTAATTCGCTGAAACATTAAAAGCTGTGCATTTGTGTAGCAGCGATAGCCCTGCTCATTTCGCATGATTGGAAGACCAAGTTCCTCCTCCCAGTAGCGCAGCACATGCGCTTCCATATTTAATTGCTTGCAGGCATCTGAAATCAGAATGGGCTGCTCATCGACAAGTTGTGAATCTGTCGCTTCACTAGTTCCACTTTTGTTTTCTGGTGTGCGTGACACACTTTGTATACTTTGCATGTTTTGTGTGGTTTGTCCCATCCTGTCATCCCGATTCTGCATAAAATCCTTCCTTTCTAAAATGAAAGCAGTATTCACGTGAACGATAAAGTATCACTAGCCTATAGCGATACTATAGCAGTTTTGAAATCAAAATTGAAAAAAATCGTTCGATGAAATGTTCTGATTTTTTCAAGGATTCTACATTGTTTCCCAGATAAAAACAGTGGTATCATAAAAAGAAGAAATAAGTTGAAAGAGAAGGGAGAGAAAAAACAAATGAAGCAGATATTTTCTTATCTGATTCCGTATCGGGCAAGGATGGTAGTCGGCTTTGCGATCAAGGTCGCCGCCACCATTGTAGAGCTTTTGATTCCGTGGGCACTTTCGGTCATGGTCGACCGGGTGATTCCAACAGGAAACATCGGCTATGTGTTTGCCTGGGGCGGCGTAATGGTTCTATTTGCGTTCCTTGCGCTGATCGGAAATATCGTGGCAAACCGTATGGCATCGCTTGTTGCCAGAAATACAACAGAGAGGATTCGTTTACAGCTGTTTTCTAAGATCAGCTTTTTGTCCTCTAGACAGCAGGAGCAGATCGGACAGGCATCCTTGATTTCACGTTCTACGTCCGATACCTACAACATTCATCAATTTATCGGTATGATGCAGCGTCTCGGTGTGCGTCAGCCAATCATGCTGATCGGAGGTCTTGCCGTCACACTTTCCATGGATGCGCCGCTTACCTGTATCATGCTTGCGCTGCTTCCGGTGATGGTGCTTCTTGTCTATCTGTTTTCCAGTAAAGGCGTGCCGATGTATACCAAAGTTCAGGAGGCAGTTGACCGTTTTGTGCGCCTCGTAAGAGAAGACATCGCGGGTATTCGTGTCATTAAGGCATTGTCAAAGACAGACACCGAGAGAAGCAAATTTGCTAAGATCAATGAGGAAGTCGTAACGCGTGACCAGCGCGCCGGAATGATCATGGGTGCGATGAACCCAGTCATGAGTGTCATTTTGAATGTCGGTCTTGTGCTTGTCCTTTTTGTCGGTGCAAAGCGTGTCAATGCGGGACAGACCACGCCGGGCGTTATCATGGCATTTATGTCCTATGTCACGATTATCTTAAATTCCATTTTGTTTTTATCCCGAATCTTTGTCTTGTATTCCAAGGCGTCTGCGTCTGCAAGACGTATCAGTGAGGTATTAAATATGCCGGAAGATCTGATGGTCGAGCATTCGGTTGGAAATGTAGATTCCGTGGTAGAAAAGGTAGTAGAAGAGGCAGAGGCAGCCGCTGCCAAAGAGACAGATGTAGAAAATGTCTTACCGCAAATCATTTTCGATCACGTATCTTTCCGCTATGAGGATGGGGACGGCGAGGACTGTCTGCATGATGTCAGCTTTACGGTTAATAAGGGAGAAACGCTCGGTATCATTGGAGCGACTGGCTCTGGTAAGAGTACCATCGTCAATCTGCTGATGCGCTATTACGATCCAGATGAGGGTCATATCTACGTCAATGGCCGCGATGTGCGTACCTACACGTCAAAGGAATTGATGCCGCTGTTTGGCGCTGCCTTCCAGAATGACGTTATTTTCCACGATACGATTTATGAGAATATTCGTTTTGGCCGAGATGTCTCAAAGGAAGATGCGATGGAGGCCGCAAGGGATGCACAGGCAGCGGAGTTTATCGAAGAAAAAGGTCTCGACACGATGCTTGCCATCCGTGGAATGGATCTTTCCGGTGGACAAAAGCAGCGTCTTCTCATCACCAGAGCGCTCGCAAAGTGCCCGCAGATTCTGGTACTCGACGATTCGTCAAGTGCGCTCGACTATGCGACGGATGCGAGACTTCGAGGGGCAATCCGCGAGCATTATGGCAATTTGACATCCATTATTGTTGCACAGAGAATCAGTTCCATCTATCGCGCTGATAAGATTATTGTCTTGGAGGACGGAGTGATGATCGGCTATGGAAAACATAAAGAGCTGATGGAAAGCTGCGAGGTGTATCGAGAAATCAGTGAGTCACAGATGGGAGGTGGAATTGATGAGTGAGAAGAAAACGCAGATGCATGAGTTGCAGGAGGAAGGCGGCGTAAGGAAAGAAAGCACTGGAAGATCTGCGAAGCTCAATCACGATATTACACTTGAGGAGATTGAGGCCGCATGTCGCGCACACCAGAAGGAAAACGATAACCGAAATATGGCAGAGGAGTGCCGCACCATCGCCAGAGAGCAAAAAGAGAAGATGCAGGCGCAATTTGTGCAGGGAAAAACGCAAAAGCGTCATATCCTGCTTCGCCTTGGTCGCTATCTGTGGCAGTTTAAGGCATGGCTTTTCCTTGCAATTGTGTTAAGCATCAGCTCCAATTTGTTGTCCTTGGCAGGTCCAATGTACTCTGGCTACGCTGTCGATGCCATGGTAGGCAAGGGTCAGGTCGATATGGCTCGCGTCATCCAGTGCTGTGAGATTATGATTGCACTGTATCTGGCATCCGCCGCGCTTGCTTATGTGCTCAATCTTGTCATGCTCCAGATCACAAAGCGCATTGTCTCTACGATGCGAAGCAACATTTTCGACCGTTTGATGCGTCTGCCAGTCAGCTTTTTTGATACACACGCCGCAGGCGACATCATCAGCCGCATTACTTATGATGTTGATACGATCAACACGAGCCTTTCGAATGATGTTGTATCACTGGCAGCAAGCTTTATCACGGTAATCGGTTCGCTTGTCATGATGCTTCTCATTTCACCGCCACTTGTACTGATCTTTGTCGTTACCGTTCCGCTTACGATCTTTTTTATTAAGAAACTGACCGGGCTGACAAGACCACTTTTCCGCGCCCGCTCTGGAAAACTTGGCGAATTAAACGGCTTTATTGAGGAGATGCTTTCTGGTCAGAAGAGCTTAAAGGCGTACCATCAGGAAGTCAACACGATTGGCAAGTTTCAGGCGAAAAATGAGGAGGCAGTCGATGCCTATTATCGCGCCGATTACATGGGCAGCATGGTCGGTCCGTCTGTAAACCTTGTCAACAACGTATCGCTTGCGCTCGTCACGATCTTCGGTGCGATTCGCTTTATCTTTGGACAGATGACACTCGGAAATATTTCTTCCTTCGTCTTGTATTCCAGAAAATTCTCAGGTCCGATCAACGAGTCTGCGAACATCATGAGTGAGCTTCAGTCTGCGCTCGCCGCCGCCGAGCGCGTGTTTCGTCTGCTTGACGAGACCGAGGAGCCGGCAGACAGCACAGACGCGAAGGTACTTACCGATATCTACGGCGATGTCGAGCTGTCTCATGTAAGCTTTGGCTACACAAAGGATCACACGATTATCCATGACTTAAGCTTACACGCAGAACCGGGCAAGCTGATTGCAATCGTTGGTCCGACTGGCGCAGGAAAGACTACCATCATCAATCTGCTGATGCGTTTCTATGATATCGACAGCGGAAAGATCACCATTGATGGAAACGATATTACGCAGGTGACAAGAGACAGTTTGCGCCGCGCCTTTGCCATGGTGTTACAGGATACATGGCTGTTCCATGGAACGATTTATGAAAATATCGCGTATGGCAAGCCAGATGCTACACTTGAGGATGTACAGCGTGTCTGTAAGGCTGCCCGCATTCACAACTATATCATGCGCCTTCCAAAACAGTATGACACGGTATTGACAGACGATGGACGAAATATCTCTAAGGGCCAGAAGCAGCTATTAACCATCGCCAGAGCGATGCTTCTTGACGCGCATATGCTGATTCTTGACGAGGCAACATCAAACGTCGATACGAGAACGGAGCTTCAAATTCAGGAGGCGATGCTTGAGTTGATGAAGAACAAGACCTGCTTTGTCATTGCGCACCGCCTGTCCACGATTCAGAATGCAGATTGTATTCTTGTTGTGCGGGAAGGTGAAGTTATCGAGCAGGGAACACATGATGAACTGATGGAAAAGCATGGATTCTATCGTTCGCTGTATGATTCACAGTTTGCAGGAAAACAGATTTAAGAAAATAAATCTAAGAAAGGAAAAACGGATTTATTATGAAAGAATTATCAAAGACCGAACTTTTAATTATGAAATGCGTCTGGGGTTCCGACCGTCCAGTGACGGCGACCCAGATTCAGAAGCTTTTGCTGGAAAAGTATCAGACCGAGCTTGATCGCAGATCGCTCGGCACGCTGATGTATCGCCTCGATCAGAAGGGTTACGTCAACGTCGATGTCAGCACACGTGTGAACCTCTACACAGCGAAGGTAAAGGAAGAAGATGCCAGAAAGAAGAAGGGAAGAGAAATCTTGAAGCTTTGGTATAATGGCTCTCTCGATCAGCTTGTCTCAGATCTCTACAGTGCAGAGGATGAAGATGAGGAAGATGAGTAGGCTATTCGAGGAGGTGAAAAATGATTGACGGAAACAATAGATGGGCTTAATTTTTTCATTGAATGGATGCTAGTAGTGTTTTGGTTCATCTTTCTGACTGGCCTTACCGGAAGCATCTTAGCAGGTCTATGGCGCTTTGCGCGAAAAAAACACGTTGGACAAGATACCATTTTTATGCGAATGCTTCTCTGGCCGGTGCTAGTTAGCTTCTTCGTTCCGGTTCTTTTTTGGTACTGGCAGCAAAAAGAGGGCGGAAAGGCATTTCAGTACGAAATGTTTCGCTCTGCGGGGCTGATCAGCATTTTATTAAGTGCGATGGCTGTTCTTTGGATAATCGGAGCCGTGCGAAAGACGATTCTTACTGCGAAACAGCTTTATTGTCTGCATGAATTAAAAGTGGATGTGCATCAATATAAAACAGAGGTGACAAAACAAGAACTGCTGACATTAGTAGCTGCACAAAAAATAGTCGATGCGCTTCGCACTCAAATGGGTATCAAACGCCGTATTTGTGTTCTTGCAAGTCCAGAAATCGTGTCACCAATGACAATGGGCTATCTGCATCCGTGTGTATTCATTCCAACAGGAGAGATTGATGCAGAGGCATTACAGCTGATTCTCGTGCATGAGCTGACGCATATTCGCCACAGAGACTTTTTAATGAAGCAGATGATGCTTGTGATTTCTAGTTTGTATTGGTTTTGTCCGGGAGTAAAGAAACTGTTTTCACAGTTGAATGTCTGCAATGAGTATTATTGCGATCTTGACAGCATTGAGCAGCTTGGCATCGAGCGTCATGCTTACTTTTCACAGATTCGTGCCTTTGCTGCTGACCAGAAGCAGAGGCGTGCGTATGCATATTCGGCATTGTGTGAAAATAAAAATACGCTCAAAGCGCGTGAGCGTGCGGTAAAAGAGACACAGCTTGCAAAAGAAAATAATACATTCACGACAGCGGGACGTGTAACGGCAGTCCTTTTAGCAGGTATTTTTTTATGTATAAGTGTCTATACGATCAGCTTTGCGTCTGTTGTCGGCTACGATGCTGCAATGAAATGGATCACATCAGAAGAAACAGAGCGTCAGGAGAAGCAGGCAATAACGGATGCGTCGAGCCTTCACTTTACGGGCGAGCAGATCAAAAGTGAAGAATTGATTGCAAAGGCTTCGGTATCAAAGCATGGATCAGATGCACAAGAATGGACGCTGCAAAAAGGTCAGGAGATTCAGTTTGGGCCGTTCTACAAAGAAAAAGGTGAGAGTATATGGGTTTATACTTACGCGAACTATAAAGTAGAATATGGAATCATCTGCGACACAAAAAGGCGTTGTCTCGAAGGAAAGAATGAAGGTCATAACTTTGATATTGATGAGAGCGGGCTGTATTATGTCTTTATCCGGAATTGGTCAGGAGAGCGAACCGAAGGAGGATCATTAGTGGTACAGTGAACGACGTATTGCGTAGAGCACATGGAATGACAGCGTGAATGAGAAAAATAGACAAAAAAAGTGGAACGATAAGAAAAAAATGTAAAAAAATATAAAAAATAACAAGATTACTGCTTGACAGATTCGTAACATTATGTTAGTATAGCAACAAGATGTTACGAATCTTTTTTACTATACTAGTTGTATTAGTTATATTGATTATACATTGATTGTTTTCTACTTGCAATGTACAAAGGCGCCGAAGGTAAGTAGGGGGGATCAGTTGTGTAAAATAAATTACAAAGGCGAAAGCCTAGAAGGGAGATTTCTATGAAAAAGAAAGGCTTAGCAGCCGCATTGGCTATGCTGACGCTGGCAACGACGGGAACTGCGTTTGCAGCGACAAGTTACTGGATTCCAGTATACTACAATAATGAGGGATATAATTCTACACCGGTTAAAAAGGAAATTCCAGCAGATCATGCATATGTAAAGGCTCTTGGAAGCAATCATAATGAGCTTCCTACAAATTATATTGTTATTGCAAACAATGGTGTGCAGATGACGCAGGGATCTATTAACTTTATGAATTCTGATCGTAGTAAACATTCAATTCCATACAAAGCAGCGTATTATAATTATGCGGATTATTGTATGCTTCGTGCAAATTCAGGCTCTACAACTGCAAATTATACAGTTTGGGGTGAGTGGAATCCAAACGGCTAATTGCAGAAAAGTTTAATAATGCAAATATCCCCTTGGAGTTTAGGCTCTGAGGGGATATTTAAAAAGGAGAAGTTGAAAATGAAGAATAATAATCAAAAATTTCTAGTAATATTTGTTAGTATGGTGTTATTAACTTTAGCAGGATGTAGATTTAAGAGAGAGATTTCAGTTTTGTTACCTACTGAAAGTGAAGAACAAATTCAAGCTGGAAGTAATACTAGTATAGAAAAAGAAGATGACAGAACTTATTTGGAATCCATAAAATTAAAGAGAAAAGACAATACGGATTTAAATCAGTTTGCACAACTGTTATTAGGAGTACCAACAATAGAGGAAGCAGAGCAGTACAAGCCGAAACATTACTTGGGTGATTATTATTATGAGAAAGAGGGAATAGTGGCAAATTACGTAAAAGAGTTTGTTATTAGTTATAGAGATGAAAATGATGGAATGGCTTCTACATATAGTCGTTTAATGAATCCAATCGGTGATGGGAGTTTGCTAAGAGAAACGTACCCAGAAGAATCGTTGGATTCTTGTACGAAGGAGCAGGCAGTAAAATCTTGTGAAAAATATGCAAGATTATGTGGATATGAGGATGCAGAGATTTCTTCGTATGCAATTACATTAGATGCAATTCAAAATATTGAAAAAAAATTACAGTATACGATTAGTGCTCCAGGAGAAGGCTATGAGGTTATAACAAGAGGACAAGTGGAGCAATTAAGAGATGAAGGGAAAGAGGCAGAGGCGGATGCATTGTACGATAAAATGGATTCGGGATTTAAGAGAAATTTGCCTTGGAAAAAGGAATATGAGGCGATGCTTCTGGTATATAAGTTAAAGTTAAATGGAGTCTTAATGGATAGTGGGCAATTAGAGATTGTATATCTTCCTTACCAAAATAAAGTAGCTATTTTGAGTGCGGATCTTCCATATGAATCAGAAGAAATTTCAGAAAAACATGAGTTGGTTTCAAAAGAAAAAGCCATGTCACAAGCAATACAGACATTGGGAACAAATATTACAATTGATACGATTTCTCTAGTTTATGTAATAGAATATAACGCGGATGGGGAAAACTATGCGGTTCCTGCATGGCGAGTTGATTATATTCAAAATAATACAGATGAATCTGTAATTGCTGGAAGAACAGGAACAATTTATATTGATGCGGTAAGTGGATTTGTAGTAAATAATTGATGCGATATGCAATAGAGCGGAGGTGAAAAATATGAACTGCCTTAGAATGGATTTGAGGAGAAGTATTTTTTGCAAAAAATTTGTATTCATTGTAATAGTGGCACTTTTGGTTCTGTTTGCTTCAACATGGAATGAATTTCAAAGTTATACATGGTGGGGAAATTCAACAGGGATGCAGGGGTGCGTAAATATATTATATAATAGTTTGGCGTTTGATAAATTTAAAGTGGTTATTGTATTCTTGCTCGGTGGCCTTTACACAGGCAGCTATTGCAGCGATGAAAATAGTCGATATTTGCGTTCGATTCTTAATAGAACAACACTTTTGTCGTACACGATCAGTCGTTTTGTTATTAATTTTCTTGCGATCATGTTGGGAATGATAATAGTAGTTGGACTCTATCTTGTTGTAAGTGTTTGCATGGGTTTGCCATTGATGTCATTGGGAATGAAAGACCTTTATTATGGTGTTTTTTCATGGAATCATCCGATTTTGTATTCAGTCATGATGGCACTTCAGTTTGGGGTGATCACAGTTGCTTGTAGTGGCACTGGATTATTACTTTCTGTTTATCAGCCTAATTTATTTGTGGCAGTTGGAATGTGTGGCCTTACGTTCTATGCAGCGGCTTCCTATATTCCATATAGCAGCATATTTAGCATATTGGGACTGATTTCTATGATGCCAACATTTTCAGCAGGAACTGCTACTCCACATACACTTATGTTTTTATGGGGGATGCTGTATCCGTTTACTGTATATGCATTTTGTGCATTTTTCTTTGCGAGAAGACTAGAATGGAGGAAAAAACATGGGCTTATTTAAACGTTCAATGGCAGTTACTTCCATTAATTTTAATTGTTGGAGACAGGACTTTCGAGTAAAATTTATTTTTTTATTTACTGCACTTATTGTTTTTAATACATTGAAGCCTATTTTGCAGTACGGACTAGACAATGGTGCAGTATCGACACCACTTCTTCTTCCATTACTGTTTGGAAGTACAGAGATTTCAATTGGAACACCCAAAATTTGTTTCCATGTCGGACTTATTTTATTACTCTGTGATGCACCATTTTATTATCCAATTACACCATATGCAATCATGAGGAGCAAACGTTCTGGATGGTGCATTGGTACTTGTCTGTACATAGCAGCAGTTTCACTTGTTTATATCGCATTTATTACAGTTTGCGCAGCACTGGTAGCCGTTCCAATTCTTTCCTTGAGGGACAGTTGGGATGGAGCAGCAGCGGATCTTATTTATGGAACCTCACAGATGAGTAAAGAGCAATTAGCTCAATTATATCCAGCGATTATTCCAATTGCAGTTGTAAAATATTTATACCCGAGTGGAGCAACACTTTATACGTTTCTGACAGCATGGGCTTCCTTTACACTGCTTGGCATGATTTTGTATTTGGTTAGCTTACTTAGCAAAAATATATTATGGGGACTAGCTGTGACTGGAATTATTGTTTTTCTCGATCCGATACTGACATGGTTTACATTTTCGAAAAAATTCTGGCTTCAATATTTTTCGCCTGTCTGCTGGACAAGCGTAGAGTCACTAGACGTTGTACAGGCGCATCGGGCACTCACGATTCCAGCAATTTCAGCTCTGTATGCAATTTTGTTGTTAGCATCCTTTGTGGCAATTTACTACCAGAGCAAACGAATCATGATAACGGATTTACAGGGAAATAACGACCAATAATGAGTGATCGGAAAGAGAAAGTGAGGAATGCATAGAATGATAGAAATAAAAGATTTGACAAAGAGCTTTGATGGAGTAGAAGTTCTTTCGCATATTAGCATGACGCTAGAAAAAGGAAAAATTTATGGTCTTGTTGGACGAAATGGTTCCGGAAAAACGATGCTGATGAAGCATATTTTGGGATTTGTTTCGCCCACATCCGGAACAATTACAATTGACGGTAAAATACTTGGAAAGGATATTGATGCGCCAGATAATATCGGAGCCATTATTGAAAATCCAGGATTTCTTCCCGGCTATTCTGGCTTTCGCAATTTGAAGATGCTTGCGTCTATTCGTCACAAGATTTCCGATGAAGAGATCAAGAATGCAATTCGTCTTGTAGGACTAGATCCAGAGAGTAAGAAGCATGTCGGAAAATATTCGCTCGGTATGCGTCAGCGTCTTGGACTGGCACAGGCACTAATGGAACATCCAGATATTCTTCTTTTGGATGAGCCATTGTCTGGATTGGATAACGATGGCGTGCAGGAAATGTATCAGATTCTTTTAAATCAGAAAGAAGAGGGGAAGCTGATTGTTGTCGCCAGTCATAGCAGCGAGGACATTCGTGTGCTGTGTGATGAGATTTTTCATTTCGACAAGGGAAAGATGATTGAGCATCAAATGGCGGGCGCAGAATAAAAAATGTCTAAGGATGCACATACGACAGCGCAGTATGCGGCATTTGGAACCGCAGCGAAGTAAAAAAGCGACAGGAACGTGCCTTCATCACTTCGCAGTTTTGTCAAAGTGAAGCAAAAAAGTACTTGACAATGGCAACACAGAATAATATAATAAAAAGCAGTTGAATAACGAAAGAAAAGAAAGCAAAGGATAATCAATGGCGATTAGAGGTGCCATTCTTTCCTTTGCTTTTTTGTTCGTATTCAGCATTAAGGGGCGGCCTTCCCGGCAGCGAAAGGAGCAGATTATGAAAAATAAGAAAACACTTGCGGTGACACTTGCGGCAGCAATGGCAGCGGCGATGGCACCAACAGCAGCGATGGCAGATGAGACTGAGGGACTGACATCTTATTACACGTACCAGACAGCAGCCAATGAGATGGAGACATTTTGTATTCAAAATTCCCAGAGTGCAAAGGAACTTCAGGTCTTGACAAACTGTGTAGACGGACTTCTTTCCATGGACACAAAGGGCGAGCTGATTGCCGGTATTGCAAAAGAGTGGGGTACTGAGGATAATGGAAAGACCTGGACATTCAATTTAAGAGATGATGTTACATGGGTTGATTATCAGGGCAATGAGATGGCAAAGCTGACCGCGATGGATTTTGCATATGGTCTTGAGTTTACATTGAATTATTGGAAGAACGGAGCAACCAATACTTCCATGCCGATTGAGATGATCGAAGGTGCTTCTGAGTATTATGAGTATACAAAGGGACTTGATGAAGAAGCAGCTATGAATATCGACATTCAGGAGTTTCTTGATATGACAGGTATTGAAGTGCCGGATGATTATACATTTGTTGTAAACTGTCTGGCAGAGATCCCATATTTCGATACCGTATGTACATATGCATGTATGTATCCGGTGTCAGGCGCGCTTCTTGAAAGCATTGGTGCAGACGGTTATTTGGCAGCCAGTTACGATCAGATCTGGTACGACGGACCGTATACCATCACGGAGTACATTCAGGGCAATGAAAAGATCTTGACCAGAAATGAGTCTTGGTACGATACAGACAGCACAACATTTGATGAAGTCGTAATTAAGATGGTCGATTCTCTTGATACCGCATTCCAGCTGTATGAGACAGGCGAACTTGATGCAGTAGAGTTGACGGAGAGCAACTTAAAGATCATCAGCGAGGACGAGAATAACCAGTATCATGATCAGCTTGTTGAGACTCGTCCGGACAAGTATTCCTGGCAGATGAAGTTTAACTTCAATAAGTTGGATTCCGATGGAAATCCTGATACAAACTGGAATACCGCAATCGCAAATCTGGCATTCCGAAAGAGCCTGTATTACGGACTGGATCTGGAAAGCTACTATGCAAGAACAAATGCGATCAATCCGTTAAAGTGTGAGAATAATGCATATACCATGAAGGGACTTTGCTTTACTTCTGATGGTACTGATTATGTAGATCTTGTTCTTGATAGACTGGGTATCGGAGAGTACAACGGCGAGACAATGGTTCGTCTCGATGCAGACAAGTTTGCTGAGTATAAGGCACAGGCTATCGAGGAACTGACAGCAGCGGGTGTTACTTTTCCGGTTGAGTGCGATTACTATATCGCAAGCGGCAACCAGACAGCAGCCGATACCGCGCAGGTATTAAAGCAGGCATTCTCAGAGTCTTTGGGTGATGACTTTATCACATTAAATATTAAAGAATATGTCAGCAGCTTTGCTCAGGAAGTTCGTATTCCTCATCTGTTCTCCATTGCGATCAGCGGCTGGGGCGCTGACTATGGTGATCCGCAGAACTTCATGGTTCAGGAAACCTACGGAAATGACAATGCATACTTCTCCACCTCATATACCTATGTAAATGAGCTGACCGAGGAGGATTCACCAGAGTTGGTGGCAACCTATAAGACCTTTACTGAGATGGTAGATGCAGCAAATGCTATCACAGGAGATATGGATGCTCGTTATGAGGCATATGCAGATGCAGAGGCTTACATGATCGAGAACGTGCTGTCATTGCCACTGTACTATAACATTCACTGGCAGCTGACTCACGTAAATGATTACAGTAAGGTAAACAGCTTGTATGGTATTATCAGCGGATATCGTTATGTAAACTTCGAGACATCTAAGGATGCTTACACCACCGAGCAGTACGATGAATTTGCAGCAACTGCAAACTAAACAGAATAATTCCTAAATTGACAGAAGATAAGTATTCGGAAAATGACATGAACAAAAAGGCATAAATGAGGGCACCGCTTCGTGATGAGGCGGTGCCTTTTATATGTGAACCCGAAAGGTTATGAAAGGTCCTTCGACGAATGACTTTTTTGTTCACGGGTCCCCACTACACGCTTTCAACGTAAGTGTATTTTGACAACGTCCCCGGCTGCATAGCAGACGATTGTCTCAGTAAAGCATATCGTCTCAGGACAAACCACAAAAAAACTGTGATGAAACTTCACCACAGTTTTTTTCAGTAGCAGCGCTACCAGGATTCGAACCTGGAAAATGCTGGAGTCAGAGTCCAGTGCCTTACCGTTTGGCGATAGCGCTTCAAACAACACATTTATAATAATACAGGAATCCCAAAATGTCAAGCACTTTTTTGAAAAATATATAAAATTTTACTTTCTTTTCCCGAAAGGAAATGATATAATCATAAGGAGCGGTTTTGCGCTCTGGATGGAGGAACGATTATGTATACATTTACCAGCAGAGTCCGCTTTAGCGAGACCGATGAGGAGGGAAAGCTGTCACTGGCAGGCATCATGAATTATCTTCAGGATTGCAGTGTTTTTCACTCCGAAGATGTGGGCAATGGAACCGAGGTGTTGCAAAAACGTGATCGGGTGTGGTTGCTGAATTCGTGGCAGATCATTATAAACGAGCGGCCGAAATGCTGTGAGCCGATCGTAATTGGCACACAGGCTTATAAGTTCAAAGGAACACTTGGTATGCGAAATTTCTGCATCCAGAGGCCGGACGGTGCGAATTGTGTGATTGCAAATTCAAACTGGGTACTGGTTCAGCGATCTGCGATGCGTCCGGTACGCATAACGGAGGAGGATAGCAGTCCGTATGAGCTTGGAGAGCCGTTTGATATGCCGTATGCGGAGCGCAAGATTGCCGCGCCGAAGGATGGTATCGTTATGGAATCCGTCACCGTGCGTCCAGAGCATCTTGACAGCAATCATCATGTAAACAACACGCAGTATGTGCTGATGGCAAGCCGTTACCTTCCGTCAGATTTTGTGCTGCATCAGGTGCGGGCCGAGTACCGCTATCAGGCACTTCTGGGCGATACAATGATTCCAGTTGTCACAAAGCAGGATGACGAAACCACTATTGTCCAGCTAAAAAAGGATGAGCTGACTGCCTACGCAGTCATTGCTTTTCAGTAAACTGTAACACCACAGGCAACGATCGGAAAAACAATTGGAAGAAAATGCAATTGAAAGAGAACACAGCAGTGGATTCGGATGCCTGTAGAAAAAGCGCAAGCTAATACAAAGGGCCGCGAAGCTGCGGCAGAATGAGAGGAAATATGATCGAGTTAGGAAAGATGCAGACGCTGACCGTGCTTCGTACGAAGGAGTTCGGTGTTTACTTGGGACATGAGGGAGAAAGAGAGAGCGTGCTGCTCCCAAGAAAGCAGGTTCCGGCAGGAACAAAGGAAGGAGACGAGATCGAGGTATTCGTATACAAGGATTCCATGGATCGTATCATCTCCACGACAAAGAGACCACTCCTTGTAATGGGCGAGATGGCCGTACTGACCGTTAAGGAAAAGACAAGAATCGGCGCATTCTTAGACTGGGGACTGGAGAAGGATCTTCTTCTTCCATTTAAAGAGCAGACTGTTCCAGTTAGAAGAGGGGAGCATTGCCTAGTAGCATTGTATCTGGATAAGAGCAGCCGTCTGTGTGCGACCATGAAGGTGTACGAGCGTCTTCGCAATGACAGCCCGTATCAGAAGGGCGATCAGGTAAGCGGAACCGTTTATCGTGTAAACCCGGAGATCGGTGTATTTGTCGCCGTTGACAATCGCTACTTTGGACTGATTCCAAAGAAGGAAATTTATGACAACTATCGTACTGGTGATGTGATCAATGCACGTGTCACCGAGGTGCGCTCCGATGGTAAGCTGAATCTGGCTGTTCGTGACAAGGCATATTTACAGATGGACGCAGACAGCGAGACGATTCTGAATGCAATAGAGTCTTTCGGCGGCTATCTTCCATTTGGCGAGAAGGCAGAGCCGGATAAGATTAAGAGAGAACTTAAGATGAGCAAGAATGCATTTAAGCGTGCGCTTGGCCATCTTCTTAAGGAAGGAAAGATTGAGATCGGTGACAACCGTATCAGCTACAGAAAAGAGAAGTGAGGATGACAAAAACCGCAAAATTAAATTTAACCTTTTTGATTCTGGCGGCATTTTCAATTGGAGGCTCCTATGTATATGCATTGCTGACAAAGGGCATGGAGCTTCCAGTCTATGCAGATCTTCTTGTGGCACAGCTTCTGATTTTGATACCAGTGTGGGGCTATACCACAAAGGAGCATATTAATCTGCATAGAGAGATTCGCCATCGCCGATTAGGAATTGGTGCACTCCTTTGTCTGGTCGGTATCACGCTTCTTTCCATGCCTCTTTTGTCCTTCTTAAATCTATTTAGTTCGATGTTTGTGCCGAATGCAGCAGCAAGTCTGGCGACGCAGATGACAGGCGGACCGGGTTGGATGAATATTCTGTTTTTGGCAGTCGTTCCGGCATTTAGCGAGGAATTTGTCTTTCGTGGAGTGTTCTTCCATGGATACCGCAGCCATGGCTTTTGGAAGGCAGCGCTGATCAGCGGTCTGATCTTTGGCTTGATGCATCTGAATTTCAATCAGTTTTCCTATGGATTTGCGATCGGCGTTATCTTTGCAGCTGTCGTTGAGGCATCTGGCAGCATTTATGCGTCCATGGTAATCCATTTTCTAATCAATTTCCAGTCAGCACAGGCGATCAATGCATTGAGTACACTGACCGCATCAGGCGTGGATGAGAGTGCAACACTTCAGATTTCTGGCGCATTTGAGCAGACTTATATGGTTACGGCGGTTGTCATTGTCGGCATCGTTGCAGTTGTGACGACAGTACTTGTTGTATTATTAGTGAAGCTTTTGGCAAAATTATGTGACAGAGAGGACTATTTTGCGTGGGTTCTTCACGGTGGTGAGAAAGAAGCACTTGAAAAAAGAGGAACGCGCAGATTGATTGATCCATTCTTTATCGGTGGTGCGACTATCTGTGTTCTTTTCATGGTGCTTCGTCTGATGCTGTAGTGGCTGAGCTTCGCAGATGCTCCAGATAGGTGTGAATCAGCTGGTAACAGTCTTTTGCCTCTCGTGGTGTGCAGGAGACGAGCAGCAGACCAATGTCGCGTCGAATGCGGTAGTGCTCCGGCTCTGCAACGATGTTTTGGGAGACGGATGCGGCCGTGTCTGGTGTTTCTAAACCCTCCAGCAGATAATCATAGGAGATATGGGTCTTTTCATGCAGGCGGTTCATGATGCTTCGTGAGACCGGTCGTGTGCCGCGCTCAAGAGCACCTAGGTAGCTCGGTGAAATTCCAAGCAACCGAGCAAATTCAGCCTGTGTCATGCCGAGAGCGATTCGCTCATTTCGGATGCGATGGCCGATTAACAGACTGTAAGTGGATTCATATGAGTAATGTGGGTTCATAAAGGCTCCGTTTCTATATGTAGTATAATAAGAAGAAAGTATGCAATGGCAAGTATGGAATAGCATAGTGAAGTGCCGTTTTGTTACCTGTTTTATCGGGTAACAGATGGGCGACGAATAATTGTACTTTGAGAAGAAGTATAAAAGAATATGAGGAAAAAAGAAAGGAAAATCCCTCGCAGGATTTTGCTTTCTTTGTCTTTTAAGGAGAAAATATGCTAAGAAAACTTATAATTCGACAAAGAAAACTTGCAGAATATCTGCTGATTTTGGCAGGCGCAGCGATTATGGCAGTCTCACTGCAGTTTTTCTTAGATCCAGATGGACTGGTTCCAGGTGGTTTTACTGGAATTGCAATTATTGTGAAGGAACTGACACACGGCTTGGTGCCAGATGGCATTCCGCTGTGGGTGACAAACCTGTTGCTCAACATACCGATGATTCCGATTGTGTTAAAAATCAAGGGTTGGGATTTCGCAAAGCGCACGCTGGCTGGATCACTTCTTCTTTCATTCTGGCTGGCTGTGATTCCGTATGTGCCGCTAATGGAAGAGCCGGATCTGTTTTTTACAGCTGTTTTTGGCGGTGTGACCATGGGAATCGGCGTTGGCCTTGTATTTTTAGGAAAGGGAACGACAGGCGGCACCGATATGTGCGGCGCGATTCTTCAGCACTTTTTCCCTCATATTTCATTGCCGCAGCTGATGCAGTTACTTGATGTAATTATCACGGCTGTCGGTGCATTTGTCTTCGGTGCACGCATTGCACTCTATTCAATTGTGGTGGTTTACCTGACAGCGAAGGTTTCCGATCGTATGATGGAGGGCAGCACCTCATCAAAAATGCTTTATATCATTTCCGATCAGGCGAAAACGATTGCGGATCGAATCATGAATGAACTGGGCAGAGGGGTCACTGGACTGCATGGTTGCGGCATGTACACCAATCAGGACAAAACAATCCTCATTTGTGTCATTGCTCCTCGTGAAATTGCACGTATAAAAGATGCCGTTTTGGAGGTAGATAGCAAGGCGTTCGTGATAGTGAACGACTCGAGAGAGGTACTTGGTGAAGGATTTGTAGAGATGTACTAAAAAAGGCACTTTCAACCTATTAACAAAATGTGAAATATATGTGTACAACATAGATAAAAATGTTGCTTCTTTTTTGGTAAAAAACAGTATGGTAAAAAAGTATGAAATCATGTATGATAATCATATCAGAAAACTGACTGTCAACAGTTTCGAAAATTAGGGAGGAAATTCAAATGGCAAGTTTGTCTTTAAAGAATGTAACTAAGGTTTATCCAAACGGCTTTGTTGGCGTTAAGGATTTCAACCTTGAGATCGCAGATAAGGAATTTATCATCTTCGTAGGACCGTCTGGTTGTGGTAAGTCTACTACCCTTCGTATGATCGCAGGTCTGGAGGAAATTTCTTCTGGTGAGTTAAAGATCGGTGATAAGGTCGTTAACGATGTAGAGCCGAAGGACAGAGATATCGCGATGGTATTCCAGAACTACGCTCTGTATCCGCATATGTCCGTATATGATAACATGGCATTCGGTCTGAAGTTAAGAAAGGTTCCGAAGGCTGAGATTGATAAGCTGGTTCATGAGGCAGCTAAGATCCTTGATATCGAGCATCTGCTTGATCGTAAGCCGAAGGCTCTTTCTGGTGGTCAGAGACAGCGTGTTGCTATGGGTCGTGCAATCGTGCGTGAGCCTAAGGTATTCCTGATGGACGAGCCTCTGTCCAACTTGGATGCAAAGCTTCGTGTACAGATGAGAATCGAGATCTCCAAGCTGCATCAGAGATTAGGTACAACCATCATCTACGTAACACATGACCAGACCGAGGCTATGACTCTGGGTACCAGAATCGTTGTTCTGAAGGATGGTGTTATCCAGCAGGTAGATACTCCGCAGAACCTGTACGATAAGCCGGCTAACAAGTTCGTTGCTGGATTCATCGGTTCTCCGCAGATGAACCTGATCGATGCTAAGGTTGTTCAGGTAGGCAACAAGGTACATGTTCAGTTTGGTAACGCTGACATCACTCTGCCAGATGAGAAGGGTAAGGTTCTGGTTCAGAAGGGTTATGTTGGTAAGGAAGTTTGCTTCGGTATCCGTCCAGAGGATATCCATGATGGTGACATGAGCAACTATCCGGGTGCTACTATTTCTGCTACCATCCGTGTATATGAGCTTCTGGGTGCTGAGGTATTCCTGTACTTCGATATTAACGAGACAAGCTTCACCGCTCGTGTAAACCCGAGAACAACTGCTAGACCGGGCGATACTCTGACCCTTGGTCTTGACCTGAGCAGAATCCATATCTTTGATAAGGACAGCGAGCTGGTTGTATTAAACTAATCGAAACTGTTTAAGAAGTTTTGAGGGGAAATGTAAAAAAATTACATTTCCCCTTTTTTTTTCTCCGAAAATGTTATACAATATAGGGAGGAATGGCGGTAAGCTGTGAAAACTATAAGCTGCTACGGCGGCGGAATGTGAGGAAAGTATGATTTCAAACCAGATTTTGCAAAGTACAATTGAAGGACTGAAAAATATCGCGCGAATTGATTTGTGTGTATGCGATACCGATGGAAACATGCTGGCATCTACGTTTGGTGATCCGGAGATTACCACGGATACCATCGTGAATTTTACACTGTCACCGGCAGACAGCCAGGTGGTTGCCGGATTCCAGTTCTTTAAGGTATTTGATGAACACCAGCTGGAATATGTAATGCTGGCAAAAGGCAGCAGTGACGATGTCTACATGGTAGGAAAGATTGCAGCGTTTCAGGTACAGAACCTGTTAGTTGCATACAAGGAGCGTTTTGACAAGGATAACTTCGTTAAGAACCTGCTTCTTGATAACCTGTTGTTGGTAGATATTTACAATCGTGCAAAGAAGCTTCATATTGAAGTATCGGCAAAGCGCGTTGTCTATGTAATTGAGACAAAGAATGAGAAGGATGTCAACGCACTCGAGACGGTACGCAGTCTGTTTACCGGCAGAGTGAAGGATTTTATCACCGCAGTTGATGAGAAGAACATCATCGTAGTACGTGAGGTAAAGCAGGGTGAGACTGCTGAGGACCTTGAGAAGACTGCACAGGTGATGGTAGACATGCTTAACACCGAGGCGATGAGCCAGGTACATGTTGCATATGGAACCGTTGTAAACGAGCTTAAGGAAGTATCCAGATCCTACAAAGAGGCGAAGATGGCACTCGATGTCGGAAAGATTTTCTTCAGCAACAAGAATGTTGTTGCATACTCCAAGCTGGGTATTGGCCGTCTGATTTATCAGCTTCCGATCCCGCTGTGCCGTATGTTTATTAAGGAAATCTTCGATGGCAAGTCTCCGGACGAGTTTGACGATGAGACCCTTATAACAATCAACAAGTTCTTTGAGAACAGCCTGAATGTATCTGAGACATCCAGACAGCTGTATATCCATAGAAATACACTTGTATACCGTCTGGACAAGCTTCAGAAGAGCACTGGACTGGATCTGCGTGTGTTTGAGGATGCGATCACCTTCAAGATTGCCCTCATGGTTGTTAAGTATATGAATTATATGGAGAAAAACTAAGGATCCAAGGTAGGGAACGAGGGGGAAACGGACGAAAGGGGTCTGTTTCCCCCTTCTTGGCTTTGCATACAAAAGTATGGATCGATCAAATTTGGTTATGCTGAGAGTAATGATAAATCTGATTGGTCAGAAGAAAGGCGGATGCTAGTGGAAGAAAAAGACAAAAAGAACGAACAGCTGGAGCAAACAGATGAACAGCTGAACGTGGAAAATGGTCAGTTAGAGGATAACGAAGAAGAAAAGGAAAACGTAGAGGAAAAAAAGTTAGAAGACAACTTTGCTGAATTGTTAAATACAAATTTGGAAGAAGATGGCAAGACAAGGCCGAGAAGAAAACGAAGTGGCTTTACAGCAGGCGTGGCAGTCGGAGCAGCGGTGGCAATCCTTGGCTGTTCAATTGCAGGCGTCTATGTGAATGCGCGATCCCGCTATGGGACACTTCACACGGCCTATGCAGCGAATGGGACAGTGGAGACTTCAGCAACGGACCTAGAGGCAGAAAGCAAAGAAGCCATAAACGATGAACTTACAAGCAAGCTGAAGTTTCTTGAGCAGTGTGTTGATTCGTATTTTCTGTTTGACACACCGGATGCACAGAGCTATCAGGACGAGCTTTATAAAGGCTTTATGAATGCACTCGATGATCCATATTCCTGTTATTACACCGCAGATGAGTATAAGTCCATGATGGAGTCCACAAGTGGCAGCTACGAGGGCATCGGTGTTGTTGTTTCTCAGAATGTTCAGACAAAGGTCATCACTGTAGTGCGTCCATTTGAGGGCTGCCCGGGTGCTGAGGCTGGTATGCTGCCAGGCGATATTCTTGTTGAAGTAGCAGGAAACGATGTCAGCGATACCGATGTCAGCACCGTTGTCTCTTGGATTAAGGGAGAAGGCGGCACAACTGTTGATATTCGTGTATACCGTGAGTCAGAAAATGAATATTATGATTTTACTGTCGAGAGAAGAAAGATCGAGGTGCCGACAGTCGCTTATGAGATGCTGGACGATAGCATCGGTTATGTTCAGGTTACGGAGTTTGATGAGGTTACATCCGACCAGTTTATTGCGGCAGTGGACGATTTGAAGGCACAGGGCATGGAAGGAATGGTTGTGGATATCCGCGACAATCCGGGCGGACTCTTAAGTTGCGTTGTCGAGATGCTTGACTATATGCTGCCGGAAGGTACTCTTGTTTATACTGAGGATAAGAATGGCGAGGGCGAGACCTACACCTCTGACGCAGAGCACTATTTTGATCTGCCGCTTGCGGTACTTGTCAATGGAAACAGTGCGTCTGCATCCGAGATTTTCTCTGGTGCCATTCAGGATTATGGCGCTGGCACGATCGTGGGCACACAGACCTTCGGAAAGGGAATTGTGCAGAGCATCCTTCCATTTAACGATGGAAGCGCGATCAAGATTACGGTGTCTCGCTACTTTACACCGAATGGTGTCTGCATCCACGGTACGGGTATCACACCGGATGTCGAGGTAGAGTTAGACGACGACCTTAAGACAAAGCTGACCATCGAGAAGGATGAGGATAACCAGCTGCAGACGGCGATCGAGAATGTGAAGGAGCAGATTGCGGGGGAGTGAGTGTACCACGGAGGTTCTAAGAAGGGCACCTCGGCGGCTCATTTACGTTATGTGAGCAGAGGTGTGTAAGAAGTCCGTAAGAAAAATGTTATGGTTTTTTTTACGAAAATGAGGTACAATCATTTTCGATACAATAAAATAATACGCCGGGAAAGGTCCCGGCAGATTGGAGAAACATGAGTCAGAATAAGACAGGAAAAAACAAGCGAAAAAAGAAAAAAGGCACAGGCCTGATTGTGGTATGTGTGACGCTGCTGATCCTTCTGCTGGCTGTCCTGGGTGTCTTGATTTGGCAGATCATCCGTGTAGGAAACGGAGAAACGGTCGGATTTGGCGGAAAAACAGGCGGCAATACGCAGACCGTATCACAGACTGTTCCAGCAACACAGGGAGCCGCGCAGACAAGTGCAGCAGATGATAGCGAAGCTCAGACAGAGGCACAGACCGAGAGTGCAGCAGAGTCTGACGCCGCGACTGGTCAGGCACAGGCAGCAGGACAGGCACTTATGATGGAGCCGCAGACCTATGAGACGGACGAAAATGGCAATATGATCATTCCAGCGCGTCAGGCAGGTTCTATGGAAACGGAGCCAGCATGGGAGTATGTTTTAGAGAAGACAGGCGATACCGTTCTTGATGATGCCAATTATTTGGCAGCAATGTATGATTATGATGGTGCAATTGCAAAGATTCAGTCTGTATCTGGTTATGAAAGCAATGAGGCATACACCGAAGCAATTGCTGATTATGAGCAGAGAAAGAGTGAGGCTGTTGCTTACTCAGACAACAGCACCATTCCTCATATTTTCTTCCATACACTTGTTGTGGATACCAGCAGAGCATTTGATGACAACATCGCCATCAGCAAGCAGGATGGTATGAATAAGGTTAAGGATTATAATTATGTTATGACCACCGTTGATGAGTTCTGCCGTATCCTTGAGGAGATGTATAGCAGAGGCTATGTGCTTGTCAGCATTTACGATGTGGCTTCTTATGAGACACAGGCAGATGGCACACAGGTAATGAAGCATCAGCCGATTTATCTGCCAGAGGGTAAGAAGCCGTTCGTGCTGTCTGTTGATGATGTCAGCTACTATGAGTACATGGAGGGCCATGGCTTTGCCAGCAAGCTTGTTGTCGGTGAGGATGGAACACCGACAAGTGAGTACACCAATCCAGATGGCAGTGTAACCTATGGTTCTTTTGATGTCGTTCCGATTCTGGATGATTTCGTTGAGACGCATCCAGACTTTTCCTATCGTGGAGCAAAGGGTATTATTGCACTGACCGGATATGAAGGTATTTTTGGTTATCGTACCAGCGATTTCTGGTACAACAGCAACTGTGATTATTTCGATCAGTATTTCTCATGGAATCTGGAGAATAACACAAAGAAGAAGCAGACCATGTATTATGACAATCCAAACATCGAGCAGGATAAGGAAAGCGCAAAGCAGGTTGCTCAGGCTTGCCGCGACGATGGATGGTTGTTTGCAAGTCATACCTGGGGGCATAATAAGGTCGGCGATTCTGGTTCTTATGAGCGTTTCGAGTCGGATGCGCGTCTGTGGGATCGCGAGGTAAAGCCGCTTCTTGGTGATGTAGATATCATCATTTATCCGCAGGGCGAGGATCTCTATGAGGGTTCCTGGAGAGGCTACGATCCAGAAAATCAAAAATATCAGCTGTTAAAAGAGTTAGGCTTTAGCTACTTCTGCAGCGTTGACTCGAATCTTGGATGGACTCAGCTTGGAAGCGAATATTTCCGTATGGGTCGTGCAAATGTGGATGGACAGCGTATGTGGGAGGCAATCAGCTCCTATGTGGATCCATCGTCTGGTGCAGTAGACCGCTTATCGACACTGATTGATTCCAGACTGGTGTTTGACTGGTCCAGACCAACACCGGTAGAGAAGTAAAGTATTCAAGCAACAAAAACAGCGAACTACAAGTCTGGCAGATAACGACACAGAGACAAAGACAGAAAGGCAGGCAAAAAAATGGTATTTGAAGAAAGAGCACAGAAGGTTTTGGCATCAATGAAGGAAAATGGCATGGATCAACTGATTGTAAGCGATCCAGCCTCCATCAATTATCTGATGGGAAGACTGATGAATCCGGGCGAGCGTCTGATGGTTCTCGTATTTAATGCAGCCACAGGAAAGGTTGAGCTTGTAATCAGCAAGCTTTACCCACAGGGAGACAATCCGATATGGCCGGTCACCTATGTGGACGATGTAGATGATTGTGTAGCAATTCTCTCAGAGAGAATCGCACAGACTGGTGTGATTGGCATTGATAAAAACTGGGCAGCAAAGTTTTTGCTTCGCCTGATGGAGCTTCGCCCAAATCTGACCTACAAGAATGGTTCTTATATCATCGATAAGATTCGCCAGATCAAGACAAAGGAAGAGCAGGAGTTTATGATCGAAGCTTCCAGACTAAACGATCTGGCAGTTGAGCGCCTGATCAAAGAAGTCAACAAAGGCTATACCGAAAAAGAGCTTGCCGACAAGCTGCTTGACATTTACCATGATCTTGGCTCCGAAGGATTCTCTTTCTATCCGATCTGCTGCTATGGCGCAAACGCTGCCGATCCGCATCACAGCAATGACGATTCCACTGGAAAGGCTGGCGATAGCGTAATTCTTGATATCGGTTGTCTGTGGAACGGCTACTGCTCCGATATGACCAGAACCGTATTTTTAGGTTCTGCAAGTGAGGAGCAGAAGAAGGTTTACAACATTGTAAAGACAGCCAACGAGCGTGCAA
>CAVFYJ010000003.1:72327-79660 GCA_963626545.1 Acetatifactor sp.
CTGTAAAGCCGGGTGTGCGTTTCTGTGATGTCGATGCCGCAGCAAGAGACTACATAACTGAGCAGGGATACGGCCCATACTTTGTACATCGTACCGGACATAACATTGGTCAGGAAGTACATGAGGCAGGCGATGTCTCTTCAGCAAATACCGATGTATTAAAGCCAGGCATGACCTTCTCCATCGAGCCAGGTATTTACCTCACTGGAAACTTTGGTGTGCGTGTCGAGGATCTCGTTCTCGTAACAGAGGACGGATGCAAGGTACTGAATCATTTTACGAAAGATCTGATTGTAGTACCGGAGAAGTAAAGTTTATAGTAGCATTGACGCGTTTTGCAGCAACGCACGGAACGTGCAGTTTTGCGAATGGGCCTCCCGTGAACTTCATGCCTTACTTACTGGCTCTAGCACACGCTGCATATCCTCCGGCAGAGGAGCCTCAAAGCATAGCGGCTTTTGCGTAATCGGATGTGGGAAGGAAAGACGGCACGAGTGAAGTGCCTGACGTGTGATAAATTCCATATCTGGGTTGTACAGATAGTCGCCGACGAGCGGAAAGCCCAAATATTTCATATGAATTCGTATCTGATGGGTACGGCCAGTCTCAAGCTGTAACGAGACAAGGCTGTGCCCATTTTTTGTTTCTAAGGTTTTATAATGCGTTACGGCGCGTTCTCCATGCTCGAAGTCCACGCATCGCTCTATGATTGAGCCGGGTTTTCTGGATAATGGTGCTGTAATGGTGCCAGATGGCGGCGCGACGACTCCGCGTACAATCGCCAGATACTCACGTGTGATCGCGTGGCGCACAGCCATATCCGAAAGGATGGCAGAGGATAACATATTTTTTGCAATAACGGTCAGACCGGAAGTATCGCGGTCTAAACGGTTTGTGCAGCGGAAAATAAAATTGCCACTGTCACGATAATACCAGGCGAGTGCATTTGCCAGGGAATTATAATAATTGTCCATTGACGGATGAATCGGCATTCCAGCTGGTTTATTGGCAACCAGAATATCCTCGTCCTCGTAGACAATGGAGAGCGGAAGTTCCACAGGCGGCACATGATAAGAGGAATGCTCCTCAACGATATGTACTGTCAGAACATCCCCTTCATGAAGAGGCGTATTCGTGCGGCTTGGAACACCGTTAATCAAAAGATGTTCCATATCTTTGCGAAGCCGCGTCATCAGATGAGAGGAAAAGCCTCTGCGCGATAGAAATTGATCTGCGCGCAGGTTACTTTCTTCATTTGAGACGGTATAAGTAAGTGTTCGATCCATAAAATACCTTTCTTGTATATCTGTCGTTATTATTTGTGCTAGGAAAATTTTAATCATCTTTTGCAAACAATAACACGATTCGGATTCCAGTATAAAAATTATTCCTTTGTAGGTGGCCATGGAAGCTGTGCAAGTACAATTGCTAGAAAAACAATGCCACAGCCAGTAAGCTCACGCACGGATAATGTCTGACCAAGAATCAGCCAACCTGCAAGTACAGAGATTGAAGATTCCAGACTCAAAATTAATGAGGCAATGGTCGGATTCATTTCCTTCTGGCCGATGATTTGAAGTGTGTAACCTACGCCACAGGAGAGGATACCTGCGTACAGAATCGGTGCCCATGCTGCCAAAATCGAAGAAAGGGACGGTTGTTCAAAGAGAAATGCTGGAATCAGGCAGCAAATAGCGCAGACAAAGAACTGAATACAGGAGAGTGCAACGCCATTGCAGCGCGGGGAAAAGTAGTCGATAACTAAGATATGAACAGCAAAGAGGAAAGAGCCAGCGATCAAAAGAAGATCACCCTTTCCGATCGAGCCAAAGCCATCCGGTACGCTTAATAGGTACAGACCACTCAAAGCCAATGCCACACTTACCCATACAAGTGGACTGCAGCGCTTCTTTAAGAAAATGCCAAGAATTGGCACTAGTACGATGTAAATCGCTGTCAAAAAACCAGCCTTTCCGACACTTGTGTACAGGATACCGATTTGCTGAAGAGATGAGGCTGCCGCCAGGATGATACCACAACAGATACCGCCGATAATCAGCGTTTTTTGATCAGATGAAGAATCCTTCGATACTATTTGGCCTGCTTGATCCGATGGATTTACAGAAACTGTCGTGATAGATGATGCTTCGGATTGTCTGGAACGATTTTGAAATAGAAAGATGCATGGAAGCAGAAAAAGTGCGCCGATTGCGGAGCGCACACCGTTAAACGTAAACGGTTTTACATAGTTCATTCCAACGCTCTGTGCAACGAAGGCGAAGCCCCAGATCGTTGCGGTCAGAAGAAGTAGAAATGAGTTTTTTAGTTGCGTGCGTTTCATGAGTGAAAATAAGTCCTTTCGTAAGAATAAGCCCTTTTGCAAAATAAGAGTGTAATTGTATTTGCCAACAATCGCTTTCCATGGTATCATATTTTCTAGTTGGGGTCAAAGTGTTTCGTATTACTGTTCATGAAACAGGTGGTTTTGTGAACGAACGTCTCGTGGACAGAAACGAACTTATAAACCCCGATAGGATTGGAGGATTTCACATGGAATATGTAAAGGAGCCTGCCGGAGCCGTATATCACAGTGGAGCGAAGAATCCATTTCTGCCGCTGAACATTTATATCCCGGATGGCGAGCCGAAGGTATTTGATGGAAGAGTCTACCTGTATGGCTCAAAGGATGAGTTTGATGGCGAGTATTGCTGTCATAAGTTTCATGTATATTCAGCACCAGTATCGGATCTGACCGAGTGGATCGATCATGGTCCGGTGCTTGCATCAACCGATGAGTACGTGAGTGAGGGTATTTCAAAGGGCGTACCGTGGTCAAATGGACTTTTATGGGCACCGGATGTCACAAAGAAGGGCGAGTGGTATTATTTCTATTTTTGCCTTTCGGATGGAACCGAGGGTGTTGCCAAGAGTAAGAATCCATATGGCCCATTTGAGGATGCCGTACAGATTACAATGGATGGAAAACCAATCGAAGGCATTGATCCATCTGTACTCGAGGACAATGGAAAATATTATTACACTTGGGGTCAGGGCCATTGCCATATGGCAGAGTTAAATGACGATATGTGTACATTGCGCCCAGAGACCTACCATGAAGCATTGATCAATAAAGATGTTGACGGTCATGGTTTCCATGAAGCTTCCTCGCTTCGTAAGATCGGCGAGCATTACGTTATTGTTTACGCAAGTGAGTTCATCGACGAGGAGCATCGTAATGGCGGTCATCCGACTAATCTTGACTATGCAGTCAGCAAGTCTGTTGAGGGACCTTATGTTCGAAAGGGTCGTATCATCGACAACACTGGAATTGATCCGCAGAGCTGGAACAATCATGGATCTATCGTGAAAATCGAGAATCAGTGGTATGTATTTTATCATGGATCCTCCAATAACACAAAATATGCACGCCGTGCCCGCGTTGAGCGTATCGAGGTGGATGAGGAGAGAGGAATCATCGAACAGGTAACGATGACCTCACAGGGATTTTCTCATGGACTGGATGCAGAGGCCGATATTGAAGCTGGATGGCAGTGTGGTCTGACTGGAGGCGCATATCTTACTCAGAGAGGTGATAAATTCCCATTGGTACATATCACAGACGGATGCAGCGTAAAGTGGCGCTATGCCGAGCTTGCAGAAGATGGCGAATATGAGATCGAGATTGAAGGAAGTACACTTTCAGGTTGCGGAATCAGCATTCTGGTAAATGGTGAGGCAGTTGGTGTTGTGAATGCAGAGGATGTTTCTGCACAGCATGTATGGAAGACTTCAATCGGTACGCTTAGAAGCGGACGCTACGAGTTAGAGCTTCAGTTCTTTGCAGAAAAGGAAGCGGAACTGTTTGAATTAGATCGAATTCGTCTGATTCGAGTTCACTAAAGGATTGGCAGCCGATAACTTCATGCAATTGATCAATAAGTAAGAATAGAAAATGAGTCAAATAGTAACGAGATAGGAGACAAACGATATGGTAAAGCATGTAATTTTATGGACATTAAAGAGTGAATATTCAAAAGAAGAAAAAGAGGCAATCAAGGCAGAGATCAAGTCTGGTCTTGAGGGATTAGCAGGACAGATTCCGGGATTGGTTGAAATTCATGTTCATACAAATGGATTAGAGAGTTCCAATGCCGATCTGATGTTAGATTCTACCTTTACTGATGCAGAATCCTTAAAGGGTTATTCTGTACATCCAGCTCACGTTGCCGTTGCAAATGGAAGGGTAAGACCGCACACTGCAATCCGTTCTTGCCTGGATTATACCGTTGAGTAACGAAAGCAAGAAATAAAATAAGAAAAGCAAACAGGAAAATAAAGCAAGAAAACAAATAATAAACCCAAAAAGAAGACCCGGAGGCAAACTGACATGTTGCTTTCGGGTCTTTCTTAATGTCTATTTTTTAATTATGCAAGAGCCTTTCCAAGTTCCTCGCAAGCTGCCTGAGCGTCATCGTCTGGTGCATCGTTGCAGATTACGAAATCGTGGGCTATTACAGCACCGTCATTGCGGCAGGTCTCGTCCCAGTTGCGCATCCACTCGCCATCTCCCCATCCGTAAGAACCGAACAGGGCGATCTTCTTGCCGGACAGCTTTGCCTCACAAGCGGTAAACATCGGCTCGAACTCATCTTCCTCAAGCTGCTCAGCACCCATAGAAGGGCATCCGAATGCGATTGCATCAAACTCATCCATCTTGTCAGCGTCAAATTCAGCAGCGGTGAAAGTAGTTACGTCAGCGCCAGCGTTTGTAGCTCCCTCTGCAACCTTCTCTGCCATCTGCTCTGTATTTCCTGTTCCACTCCAGTAAACAACAGCTACCTTGCTCATAATCATTCTCCTTTAAAATAAAATTTATTTGTCAGATCAGTCAGGCGATTATGCGCTGACTGTCAACTGGCGAAGATCCTTTCCCTGTTCCCACATTCTGCGATAAATCTGCTTGCATTTGCCAAAGCGCTTGAAAGTTGCAATCGCATTTTCTGGATCGCTGTATACCTTCCAGTCACCGCAGCATAAGCAGTTGTGACCATGATTTACAATGAAACCTTTCACGTCTGCAAGCGGGTATCCAAGGAAAATTCCGATTTCATGAGGAAACGTGCCTGACTGCATTAAATGTTGTCTGAGAACAAGGAGGGCGTCGATCGCATTCAGGCTGGTATAGCCGAAGGAGGAAAGAAACTCACCGACAGCCGGGTCAGACAAGTCATTTTGCAGGCGGCTCATACGAACCACATAGATCAGAGCCGTGTGCTCGTGAAGGCACAGGCAAAAACACAAAACACCCTTGTCACGCAGTTCGTGGTTCCAGCGGCGTACCGCATCAAACAATTCATTTTGCTTATCGAAGCTGACACGGAAAAGGTTCGCCGTTTTGATTGACGCCAGCGTCGGCGCACAATGCTCAATCAGATAATGATCCATAACAGTCTCCCGATAAAATCGAATCCATATAAAATGGTACAGTAAAAAATAAAAATTTATACATTACTTGCTAACACACTTTATTATTACTTTCGTATCGGATACCAATACTATTTACCATATTGAATAAAATGAATTAGCTATGTATAATAGTGGTTAGAAATACCTAACACAAATGAGATTATACTATCTCATTTCCAATCTGTCAAGAGAAAGATGAGCAAGATGGATAAAATAATTTATTCTTGGGTAGACTAGGTTACAGTTCACGGCGTTCATGAACAAATTTTTCAATAAAGAGAAAACACTTGCATTTTAAATGACATTAGTATAAACTAACTAATAGTTGCAAAGGCTAACAAGAAAACGCCTGAATACAACTTCAAACTTCACGTAAAATAACCATTGGCTCCTCACTGCTGAAACGGGAGACTGCTGCTCCCGTTGGAGACCAGTGGAAAGAAAAAGAAAGGTTTGGTATTATCATGGATTATTTAGAGATTGAAAAGGTTGTAGGAAGAGAAATTCTGGATTCCAGAGGAAACCCAACCGTAGAGGCAGAGGTTACTCTGGTAGATGGAACCGTAGCAAGAGGAACTGCACCGAGCGGCGCTTCTACAGGTGAGTTCGAGGCACTTGAGCTTCGCGACGGCGACAAGAGCCGTTATCTTGGAAAGGGCGTTACAAAGGCAGTTGAGAATATCAATACAATTATTAACGATACCATCACTGGTATGGACGCTTCCGATATTTATGCAATTGATAAGGCAATGATCGAGGCAGACGGAACAAAGGATAAGTCCAAGCTTGGTGCAAACGCAATCCTGGCTGTATCCATCGCTACCTGCCGTGCGGCAGCAGCTTCTCTGGATATTCCGCTGTATCGTTTCTTAGGTGGTGTTTCCGGAAACCGTCTTCCAGTTCCGATGATGAACATCATCAACGGTGGATGCCATGCACTTTCCTCTGGTTTGGATGTACAGGAATTCATGATCATGCCAGTTGGCGCACCGTCCTTCAAGGAGTGCTTAAGATGGTGTGCTGAGGTATTCCATGCACTGGCTTCCATCTTAAAGTCTAGAGGCCTGGCTACTTCCGTAGGTGATGAGGGTGGTTTTGCACCAGCATTAAAGTCTGACGAGGAGGCAATCGAGACCATTCTTGAGGCTGTAAAGAAGGCAGGCTATGAGCCAGGTAAGGACTTCAGAATCGCTATGGATGCTGCATCTTCTGAGTGGAAGAGCGAGAAAGGCAAGGGTTACTACAAGCTTCCAAAGGCTGGTACCGAGTACACTGCTGAGCAGTTAATCGAGCATTGGGCTGCACTGTGCGAGAAGTACCCGATCATCTCCATCGAGGATGGTCTGGATGAGGAAGACTGGGAAGGTTGGCAGAAGCTTACCAAGAGACTGGGCGACAAGGTTCAGTTAGTTGGTGATGACCTGTTCGTTACCAACACCGAGAGACTTTCCAAGGGTATTGAGCTGGGCGCAGGAAATGCAATCCTGATCAAGTTAAACCAGATCGGTTCCGTATCTGAGACTCTTGAGGCAATCAAGATGGCTCACAAGGCAGGCTACACCGCAATTTCCTCCCATCGTTCCGGTGAGACTGCTGATACCACCATCGCTGATCTTGCAGTAGCATTAAATACCTGCCAGATCAAGACTGGTGCTCCGTCCAGATCTGAGCGTGTTGCAAAGTACAATCAGCTTCTTCGTATCGAAGAGCAGCTTGGCGCAAGCGCTGTATATCCGGGCATCAAGGCATTCAACGTAAAGTAATGCATGAATAATTGATTATAATTGGCTATTTAGGAATCTGGCGCTTTCATCTCGGCCATTCAATGACCGAGATGAAAGCGCCGCTTGCTTTTTTCAAAGACTAG
>CAVFYJ010000004.1:0-61605 GCA_963626545.1 Acetatifactor sp.
AATCCTGACGGCTGCAATGGAATCCTCGTCCGACACGTCGGGCGGGGTTGTTCAAGTGGACAACTGGACCGCAAATGGCAAATGCGGTGGAATTAGGTGAAGCATGGGGATTCGAGTACAAAACAGTGGCCTTTGTTTGGGATAAGATGCTTCATAATCCTGGAAGATATACATTAAGTCAAACAGAATTTGTGCTAGCATTTAAAAAAGGAAAATTTCCACAACCAAGAGGTGCAAGAAATATAAGACAGATGGTTACTGTTCGCAGAGGCGAGCATAGTGTAAAGCCAGTTGAGGTCATTGATGGAATTACGAAAATGTTTCCCGAACAGGAGAAAATAGAGTTATTTGCGCGAAATAATTATATTGGATGGGATAATTGGGGACTCGAAATACCAGATCAGAAAATTGAAATAAAGAGCGCAGGGGAAATATAAACTAAGAAGTTCAATAGAAAGACAATAGTTTATTATATCTTGTAATTTGTCTTTAAAATGAGTATACTGAGGACAAAAGAAAAAGGCAGCATAGCCTGCCAGAAGAGAGGTTTTATTATGGTAGATGATAATTGCATTTTTTGTAAGATAGCAGCAGGTGAAATTCCGTCTGAGACTGTTTATGAGGATGATCAATTTCGGGCAATTCTGGATTTGGGACCGGCAGCACCGGGACATACACTGATCCTGCCAAAGGCTCACTTTAAGGATGTAACAGAGATCAGCGATGAGTATGCGGCAAACGTGCTTAAGGTTGCAGCAAAGATTGGAAAGGCAATGAAGACAGGACTTGGCTGTGCAGGATTTAACCTGGTTCAGAATAATGGAGAAGCAGCAGGACAAACAGTTATGCATTTTCATATGCATGTGATTCCGAGATACGCAGGCGGCGAGGACATGGTTTCATGGGATCCAAAGCCAGCAAAGAAGGAAGATCTGGAAAAGCAGGGAGCAAAGTTAAGAGAAACTCTTGAAAAATAAAAGCAATGCTGAGAAATTAGTTGACGAAGTACCGTTATAAAAGCATGTCAATTAGAAACGCAGACGATTACAAGCGCAAGTCATTACGAAAGAGAAAAGGCAGATTCCACTTAAAAGAGGAGTCTGCCTTTTCAGTACGATTAGGATAATTCCTTGATTAATTTGATTACAATGTCCACACCATTGCTCTGCTTACTTAATTCCATTGCCTTCTTGTAGGAGTCACGGTTGTTGTAAACCTCATGAACGGCTGTCAGTAAGGTATCTGCATTTAACTTTTTCTCTTCAAGCAGATAAGAGAAGCCCTGCTTCTGGAATGAATTGGCGTTCAAGATCTGGTCGCCTCGGCTTACCTCTGCTGGAAGCGGAACGAGGATATTCGGCTTTTTCAGTGCCAGAAGCTCACAGATGGCATTTGCACCCGCACGAGAGAGGACAATATCGGAGATTGCAAATAAATCCTTTAACTCATCGGAGATATACTCGTACTGCACATAACCTGGCTGAGCTAGCTTGCTGTCAAGATTTCCCTTGCCGCACAGATGAATGACATGGAATTCCTTAAGTAGCTCTGGAAGGGCGCTTCGAAGTCCAGCATTGACAGCGCGAGAACCGGTGCTGCCCCCCATCATCAAAAGGATCGGCTTATCATCGCTCAGTCCCGTGAAGGCAAATCCAGCGGCTCTTGAGCCATTTAACAGTTCACGGCGGATCGGTGTTCCTGTAAGAACAGCTTTGTCAGCTGGAAGTAGCTTGACAGTCTCTGGGAAGTTGCAGCAGATCTTAGAAGCAGTCTTCATACAGATCTTATTTGCAAGTCCAGGTGTCATATCCGACTCATGAATGATAACCGGAATGTGATAATGACCGGCTGCCAGTACGACAGGAACGGCCACAAAGCCTCCCTTAGAGAAGACAACATCCGGCTTATATTCACGGATCAGTTTCTTAGCCTGATGAAAACCTTTGATAACACGGAATGGATCGGAGAGATTCTTTACACTTAAATAGCGACGGAATTTTCCAGTAGAGATGCCGTCGTAGTGGATGCCCTGAGCCTCAATCAGTTTCTTTTCCATGCCCTCATAGGAGCCTATGTAGTGAATGTCATAGCCTTCTGCCTTAAGGTCTGGCAGAAGTGCGATGTTTGGTGTGACATGGCCGGCAGTGCCTCCGCCGGTCAGCAATATTTTTTTCATATTAAATATAGTAGCTGCAGATATTCGCTGAAAACACTGCTGACTTCGGCGAAAACAGCCTGCCTCCTTTTAGATTTGTGTTACGAATTTGTTTTATAAGTATGATTTATAAACTTATTTTATAAGTATTTTATAAGTAAGCTTTATTCACCCTTGATGGACTTTAAAGCCTTTGCCAGCTGATCTGGACATGAAGTTCCACGACCGTTGCAGTTGATACCTTCCAGACGGGAAATTGCGTCATCGACCTTCATACCCTTAACGAGAGCGGAGATACCCTGAGTGTTTCCGTTGCAGCCGCCTACGAACTGAACAGACTCGATTGTATCACCATTAACTTCAATATTAATCTGACGGGAACATACGCCCTTTGGAATATAGCTTGTCATAAAAAGCCTCCTTTATCATATTAGAATAGTTTTTGGGACGCACGCTGCGAAAAGCTTTGGCGTCTTTAAAAATAGTATAGCATAAATGGGCAGTGATGTCCACTTGTCAATAACTTGGTTATTGAATGGCCAGAAATTCTCGCGCCAGATCCCTGAAAAAGTTTCAGATAAAAACAAACTTCAGAGAAAAGCGAAGCTGATAAGTTCAGATAACTGCAAATCAATGCAAATAAATGCAGATAAATGCAGATAAATGCAGATAAGTGCAGAAAACCATGAAGCAGGTAAAAAAAATACGATGGATTCTGCCTTAACAAGCTTGAAATTCTATGCTAGTGTATGAAGCAGGAGACCGGAAAATGAATTCAAAGTTTTTCGGCGGAAAGGGGCGATGGTATGTTAAATTACCTGGAACAGGGAATGATCCTGTATGCGATGGCGGCAATCTGTGTGATCGGAGTGATCGGCAGACTGGCAGCAAATCATTTCTACAAAAGTCTGATCCGACAGTCCGACAATCTTGCAACGGCAAAGGACAAGCAGCTGCAGCAGATGAAAACAAAGTACGAGAGCATTTATCGCATGAATTGCGGCATAAAAAATACAGAAGTATTCGTGAGCAAAATGCAGCAGCAGTACCGTGTGGCGGGAATTCGCCTGACAGCATGGGAAAATTGCAGCATGTACAGCGCGGCAGCTACGTTCCTTGTAGGAGCGGCATCTTCACTTATCTTATATTTGAATAAAGGAGGCGTAGAAAACTGTGTGATGTATTTGGCGGGTGGCAGTCTAATGGCAGCAGGCATGATTGTTCTGTCGGGCCTTTTGGGAAGCAATTCAAATAGAGAACAGCTTGAAAATGCGCTAGTCCACTATTTTGAAAATGTGCTTGTTGTGCGCAGTGCACGCGATATGCCAGAAGGGCTTAGTGAGGAAGAACCGGATGAAATGGCACAGCCAGAGCGCGAGGCGATTCGAAGCAGTGCGGCGGCAAGAGCACGCGGAACCATGCGGGATGATCTGTTTATGCAGAAAAAAGAAAATGCCCAGAAGGAGGCAAATTTGGTATCCGAGCGCGAGAAGCGGGTGAACCGGCCTGAGCTTGTCCGAAAGGAGGAACCAGAAAAAGATCATCAAAAACAACTTGAAGAGCTAAAGGAGAGTCTGGCGCAGATTGCGGCGGCCCGGGGCGAATCCGGGGAACGAAATGGAAACGTACATAAACAGCAGACAAGAAAGCTCTCCGCAAAGGAAGAACAGTTGATTAATGATATTATCAGTCAATATCTGTCTTGACCTGTCCTGACAGTTTACGCGGATACGCTGTCTTTTTCATAGCCATCTTTTTTATGACTCGTATGGTTCATGACTCATGTTTCTCATGGTTAGTCTTCTTCGATGATCTGAATTTCAAGATAGTCAAAGTCGATTGCCTCAATAAAGCTGTCCTGTGTGAAGCGTGTTTTGGCATGACGTTGAAAGTCAGAAACATTGGAAGGTAGCCAGATCGGAACTGCGAGATCAAATTCGTGCGCGATGGTTTCGAGCGCAGCGAATACTTTTTTGGTACGAGTTAGATCCAGTGACGGATTTTCAACGACGAAATCCTTGAGAAGATGGTTATCTGCGAAGACTTTACCCCACATGCGAAACATAAAAACCTCCTAAAAAGAAAAAACTTGTGCTATAGTGAAAAATAGTATATAGTAAACTATAGAAACTGTAAATTGATTGAAAACTGATTCTATTATGTTTTGTGGTCAGTATAACAAAAAGCGTTCCCAAAGGCAAGCGCCAGAGATGGAATGCTTTTTGAAATCATTGTTAGGAGGAGTAAAACATGGACGATTACAAGCAGCCGGATACTCCGGAAACAGCTGATGAGGTAGAAATGCTGCTTGATCAACAGGCGGTAGATCCTACGTTGGCACAAGCCGGACAAACAGGTTCTGATTCGGCTGAACACGAGGCAACAAACGGTGAGCCAGTGGAAGTGGTATCCGAAGTGGCAAAGCAAAGCGAAGCAGAGCCAACAACCGCGCAGTTGGGCGAAGCAGAGCCAGTAGAAATCGAGCAAGTAGAGGAAGAACCAGTAGAGGCTGAGGCAGTAGAAACTGCACCAAATCTGGCAGAGGAGCCGACAGAGGCTCATCTATCATCATCTGAATCGGAAGAACAATCCAAAACCGCGCAGAAGTTGGATACAGAGTTAAACGCAGAGCCGGACGCAGCACAGTCCGAGCCACAGTTAACCGTTGATCAGTCGGTGACATTGGATGCAATTCAGGATCCAGAGTCGGTCAAAATTGTAAACAAGGCAAAGCAGTTGTTAAACGATTTTGATGAGGCGCAGAAGGACAAAACGCGTCTGACAGGTGAGTTAAAGCAGAGCGAAAAGGCATACAGCAGCATGGAGAGGAGCGTGGCAGAGGGAATCACTACGGCGCTCAAAAAGAAAAAAGAAGAGATTGCTGCAACGTACGACCGGGAGTTAAGCCAGTATCAGGATCAGATCGACGTATGCAAGACCGAGCGTGCCAAAGCCAAGGCCAATGCAATTGCACAGCGCATTCAGGTGGAGACCGCTCCGTTAAATCAGCAGAATCAGCAGCTGGAAGCACAGATCGAGCTTAAATTTAAGGAAAATAAGGTTCCTGTTGTATGTAAAAAGCGTGCGATCTCAATGCTGTTTTTCCCGAAGAATGGAAAGGACTGGACCGTGGATATCTTAATCGGTGTTGGATTGATGTTCCTTGTCCCACTATTCTTCTCACTGGCGATCTCAAATCGCTTTGTGCTTGCTTTTACATTTTTCCTGTATGCGGGTGTACTGTTTGCAGCGTATTTGTATCTGCTTCATAAGTTTATGCTGAAGTTTGCGGGCGTAAATGAGGAAGTCGAAGAGCTTCGTAAGCAGATTCGCGTCAACAATAAGAACAAGCAGCTGATGACAAATCGCATCAAGAAGAGCCAGGACGAGACAGGATACAATCTCGGTAGCTTTGATGATAAGATTGCTGGTATTCAGCAGGTTATGCAGGATACCGTGGCAAAGCGTCAGGAAGCGCTTGAAAACTTTGAGAGCGAGATTCGCCATCAGATCACAGCCGACATTACGGCGGCAAACAAGGATGAGCTGTTAGGTCTGCAGCAGGACTTCGAGAGCAAGCGTCAGGAGTTAGCGGACAAGAAGGAGTTGATCGAGGAGATCGAAAAACAGCTCAAAGAGGAGTATGAGCCTGTCTTTGGAAAGGATCTGCTGTACAAGCAGCGTTTAAATAGGTTTGATTCCTTCTGTCAGGAGAATGCAGATTTGTCACTGGATGAAGCGTTGACTCAGTACAGGGCACTGTCTGGTGGCAGTAAGCTGTTAAAAAAGTAAACAGACCCTGATAGATTTCATCGGCCAGATTCATGACAAAGGAAAGCGGAATACTCTGACGGTGAAATGGCACTGGATTTTCTTCACAGCTGGTTACCCCGGTGATAGAGATTTCGCCCACCGGGGGAAGCGATTTTGCAACACCTTCGCCCGGGTAGAGGGCGCTGTTTGAAAGACAGAGCATTCCGAGGCTTTCTTTAGCGCCGATCGAAGCATCTACAGCGATGGTAAGAAAATTGCCCTGGCGCTTGATTCGGTGCAGTTTCTGGCGCAGGTTCACCGCATGTACAGGATGTGCAAGTGAACCGCACACAATGAATTGATCGGGCATGGACATGCCAAGATGTTCTAATTTATAGCCAACTAGTGGACCCAGACAGTCCCCCGGGACACGGTCACTGCCAATACAAAGGAAAAGTATTGGTCGGTGGCCGTTCTTTTTTTGGCTTAAATCAACCAGATTTGCTAAGCGACAGGCAAAGCTTTCGGAAGAAAAATCAGTTTGCGAAAAATAGGATGGAGAATTGATCGTGTTCATAAATACCGCCTTTCTGAATGGTTCTTTGCTTCATTCTATCCGGGGAAAGACCGCTTTATTCGCTTGTCGAAACATTCTGTACATTCGACAGGCGGTTTTGGCAGATTCTGCACAGCGGCGGTAGTACGATGTGCAAAGATCAAAGATAGAAAATCAAATAAAATGGTCTGGAGGTGTCATATGGAAGAAGAAAAGAAGCTGCCAAAAAATATCCGTCAGATGGCAGAAAAGGAAGAGCGTGTCAGAGTCTATCTTGAGGACTATGCGTATACATTTATTCATAAGTTAAATTGTGAGGGACGAGTGCGGACAGGCGTGCTTCTGGGAAGCCGTGCAATTGTGGAAAATAAGCGATGCTGGTTTGTAAAGGGGGCAGTAGAGCTAGAGGATATTCCAGATAATGTGGATGTGGAAAATGATCCAGAAGCAGAAAGTCAAAATGCAAATAGAAATGATCAGAGCACAAATAGTCAAAGGGAACATAGTCCAAGAGAAACCGGTCAGGAGAAAGGCGGAGAAACTGAAGAGGATCAGTCCAAATCGAAAAGCGAGACGATTACGCAGCAGATCTGGAACAACACGCAGGCGGTGATACAGGAATATTTTCCAGAGAGTAATGTCTGCGGCTGGTTTATCTGTGGAAGTGAGGAAAATTTTCCAGACGGAGAGCAGTTAAAAAAGACCCATCGGCAGATCTTTTCTGGGGAAGATTGTCTAATGTATTGGAAGCAGGGCGACGAGGACAGCTTTTGGATGGAGGAGGATGAGGTGATTCTTCATCTAAAGGGGTATTTTGTGTATTACGAAAAAAATGAGGAAATGCAAAATTATATGCTCAGCCGCCATGAAGAGCAGAGCGAGGCTGTCAGCGATCAGGCAGCCCTTAATTTCCGTAAAATCATGAAAGAAAAACAGGACGAAAAGCATCCGATTAAGGCAATGAAGGTGGCACCGCACACTAGTGTCTGGCTAAAAACTGGTGCAGCAGCTGTGTTTGTGCTGTTGGTAGGTGGTGGTGTGTTACTCTCTAGGGGAATTCAGAAGAATGAGGGAGATTCTGTGGTGGCACTTGCAGTAGGAGCATCTGTGGAGCGCCAGAGCGGCGAGTTTGAGCAAAGCAGTATCGCTGGTGAAGATGTAACGGGCGAGGCAGGACGTGTTGGTGAGATGCAGAGCGTTGCACAAAGTGTAGGTGAACCTCAGGCAGAAGTTGGTCAAATACCAGAACAGTCAAGAGCAGTATCGGAATCGGCATCCGAATCAATCGCTAGTTCAGCAACCCAATCGGCTTCGAAGTCCCAATCTGAGTCATTATCAGGCACATTGCCAGAATCAAATGCACAGTCTGATTCCGATAAAAAAGATGTGGCTGCAGTACAAGAAAATGGAATCTTCTCGGGTGATATGATGTTTTATAAGGATGGACTGGGCGCATCGGTCTATCGTATGACAGATAAGAGTAGTAATGCAGATTCGTTCAATACAAATTCATCTAACGCAGCTTCTGATGGAAAAGATGAACAAGAGGCAGAAACCTCAGCACAAGGAGAACAAGAAACGAATGGACAGCTATCAGAGGGACAGGTGTCATCTACAAGTGCACACGAGCCACTTACCGTTGAGATTCCGACACTTGCGGCGGGGAATGGAGAATCATCCAATACTACGGATTCAGTGGAGGAAGCGGCCATAAATCGTCCGGCTGCGTATACCGTTCAGCCTGGAGATACCCTTATTGAAATCAGCAAGAAGTTTTATGGATCCTCTCGGATGGTGATGCAGATCAAGGAGGCCAATGGGCTTGATGATATCAATAAAATTTATATTGGGCAGGAACTGATGCTGCCGTAGAATTGTGCCTCGGAAGTTTAACGAAGCGGTTCGACGATTGTTTTGTGAATTGTAATGCCAAAAACTTCCGTCCTGTGCCATTTACACGCCCTCGCGAATATGTTATACTTTTCCAGACACCGTGCGATATCATACAAGATCTATGATCCAATAATTTGACGTTCATATACGATCCAATAATCGGATAATCATATATGCTGCGATGTATCACGGGATTTCGATAATTTCGATAATGGAAAGGAAATAGCAAGGAAACAGAATGGCAAGGGATAGTGAATTCCAATGGGAAAGAAAGAAGAATCAGCTCAGGCAGAACATGGTCACAAACGATAAGGTTCGTTCGGCACCAGTCAGATGGGCAGAAGATCATAAAAAAACAGTAAATGTGACGGCGATTGTGATCGTAGTGATTGCAATTCTTGCGGCGATTGTATGGCTGGTAGCGGCGAAACTGTGGCGCTACAAGACATACGAAGTGAATTGGCGAACGGATGTATTGAATGCATCGTCAGCTGGATATGCCTCCTATGGCGATGGAATTGTGGTGATGAATAAGGATGGTGCCACTTACTATGACAGCAAGGGCACAAAGGTATGGTCCGCGCCGTATGATATGAGCAATCCGAAGGCGGCGGTAAAGGGCGATTACATCCTTATTTACGATTTAAAGGGAAAGAACTTTACCATCTGCAACAAGTCTGGCATTACAGGAAGTGGAACGACCTCACAGGTGATCACAAAGGGCGTAATTGCGTCAACGGGTGTCACGGTAATTCAGACAGAGGACAAGGATGCTAGCTTAATTTCCTATTATCGAAATACGGGTGAGGAACTGGCAGTTTCCATCCGCAATCCACTTCAGATCGATGGCTACCCGCTTGATATCAGCGTTTCTCCGAATGGTCAGCAGCTTGCAGTTTCCTATTATTCGATCGCAGAGGGCGCTGGGACGAGCAGCATTTCTTTCTATGATTTTGAGCAGGGAAAAGAAGCAGCCGATCGTGTCGTTGCAAGCTTCGACTACTCTGAGAATGGTGCGTATGTTCCAAGAGTTGTTTATTTGAGTGATACGAAGGCATTCGCAGTTGGTGACTGTTGCATCAGCTTTTTTGATGTTTCAAATCGAACCGCGATCACTAGAAAGGACATCGCTATCGAAGGAGAAATTCAGCGTATGTTTTATAACAGCGATTATTTAGGTCTAGTGATCCGAGAGGGAGAAGAACAGGGGTACCAGCTTCGCATCTACACGATGGATGGAAAAGAAAAGGCGACCACCGAGCAGGATGCATTACATACCGGTTATGCGTTCCAGCAAAAAAATGTTGTCATGTATGATTTTGGCTACTGTGAGGTACAGTCCTTCTCTGGACGAATTCGCTTTGCGAGGGAGTTTGGAAATAATCTGTATACCGTTATTCCGGGAGAAAAATTTAAAACCTATTATCTGGCGACCATGGAAGAACTCCAGCAGATTAAGCTGAGATGAGCTTTCAGATTAGCGTATTGAATACGAGTTATTGAACCTTATATTGGCATTAGAGTCACTTGGCTGAAAAGTTAGGTGGCTCTAATTTTTTATTGACAAATAAGAAAGATATGATATACTTTTGTAGGTTAGTATAAACTGATTATAGATAGTTGTACTTAATGAGAAATATTGTCAACTAATTATTTCAGCTATTTCGATTATTGTTGATGAAGGAGTATCAGTTAGTTAATTAAGGAGGGTTACGATGAGAAAAAAGGTTTCACTTGCACTGTGCATGGCAGTTATGGAAAGTGCAGTATTAGCAGGTTACGCAGCAGTACCAGCAGAGACAGTTACTACCACAGAGGAAAGCTCCACTGAGGTTGCTACTGAGGCAGCTACAGAGGGAAGTGTTTCTGAGAATGCAGAAAGTTCCGATGAATACTTATATGGTTACACTGAAATGTCCTACGCTGATTTCTGGTATGGTGAGCTGGAGAATCCGGTAGCTTGCGACAGCTTTGATCTGGAAAATCCAGACTTGACCGCACAGAGCGAGGAGTATCAGCATTACAGCTATTCTTCCGCTGACGATGAAGATCCGTACGCAGGTGTTCAGAAGAATACCTGGGATAACGACAGCGGTATGTATGATGTAGTATCTCGTGCAACTGTAGGTTATGGTCTGTATCGTGCAAGCTTTGCCAACACAGTAGAGGTAAAGTTAGATGACGGTTCTACACAGGTATTTTCCAACGAGATCGACGCAGATGAGACTGCACCGACTGGTTACAGCATTTTATTGAACACAACTGAGGTTCCGGGAATTGAGTTTGCTGCTGGTACACGTCTTGATACCGAGGCAACAACTGGTTACACACCAGATACTAACACGGTTTATGCAGACAGCGTAGCAGGATACCGTATCACCGGTCTGAAGAAGGTTCCGGTAAAGGTAAAGAAGTCTGTTGTTGACGCAGCAAAGGAACTGACTGACGCAGGAGAGACAAACGGACAGCTGGAAGCATTCAATGCACAGCTTGAGAAGATCACCTTCGTAGATGAGATGACTTCCTATGCTTGCAAGGAACTGTATGCAAACGGTATCTATGGTGCTCGTGAGTTAAATGAGAATGCACAGGTTCTGGATGCAGGTGAGGCATACTTAGGAAATGGTGAGAATAAAACAAAGGATATCGCACACGGCGATGGATTTGCTGATCTGACCATGTATGTATACCTTGGCGCTTACGATGGTTACACAAGAGGTTCTATTTTAACACTGGATGAGGAGACTCTTGATACTCTTTATGCAGATACCGACACACCTACATACGCTGCAAACAAGGAAAGCGGCGACAAGCTGGTCGGTTTCATGAATTACGCATTAAACTTCCAGGGAGCAAAGCTTCAGTGGGCAGGCGAAGACGGCGCTTTTGATACCGAGGATGATGTATTTGCAGGAAACATGCTTCACAAGGATAGCTACTTCTCCTTCAATCATGGAAACTACATTGAGGTATCCATCACTAATGCATTCGAGCGTTTCAGCGAGTTAGGAAATGGAAATTATCGTATCACTCTGATTTCTGAGGGTTACGCAGATGTTGTTGTAGAGGCTGATGATCTGGTATTAGATTACAAGGCTCCTACCCTTGTTGAGGAGGATCTTCCACAGTTAGCAGAGGGGGAGACCCAGATGCAGGTTCAGATTGATGCAACCAGCGTAAATGTTTCCAACGATGAGACTGTAAATGAGGCTTATGTTGCAGGTCTTGAGAGTGTTGACGCTTACAAGCTGTCCTATGAAAACGATGATAGAGAAGAGATCGTTGTTGCTGAGAAGGCTGCTTCCGTAGAGAATAACGACGGCGTTTACACCGTAACCTTCGATGTTGCAGATCAGGAGCTTCCAACTGATATTCATTATCAGGTAACGGTTTCCTCTGAGGGTGCAAAGGACGCAACACTAGAATTCCACTACGCTCCGGCTGAGTAAGAAAAGAATCAGAAAAAAAAGATAAAACAATCGAAACGATAATTTTAACGAAAAAGCTGCGGCCATATGGTCGTGGCTTTTTTTTCGCAGCCCCACCTGTGAACTGTAACGCATTTCGCATCTTCCGCACGATATGTCAGAAGAAAACCTTGATTTTCATGCTGTGGTCTGGTAAACTGGACATAATCATAATAAAAATGCGCTTGAGCGCGGAATGGAGACGAAGATGAGTAATATTGATACAATGTCAGTAAATGCAATCCGTGTACTGTCCGCAGACGCGATTCAAAAGGCAAAGTCAGGACATCCGGGACTGCCGCTTGGCTGTGCTTCCGTAGCATATGAGTTATGGGCAAAGCACTTAAAGCACAATCCAAAGGATCCAGATTGGAAGGATCGTGACCGTTTTATTCTTTCTGGAGGACACGGCTCGATGCTTCTGTATTCCCTGCTTCATCTGTTTGGCTATGGCAATTTGAGCAAGGAAGATTTGATGGGCTTTCGTCAGTGGGGATCTTTGACACCGGGTCATCCGGAGTATCGTCACACCGTTGGTGTTGAGGCTACGACAGGACCTCTTGGAGCTGGTATGGGTATGGCAGTTGGTATGGCAATTGCAGAGCGCCATATGGCATCTGTATTCAACAAGGAAGGTTATTCGGTTGTTGATCATTACACCTATGCACTTGGCGGCGACGGATGTATGATGGAGGGTATTTCCTCTGAGGCATTCTCCCTTGCAGGAACCTTAAAGCTGTCTAAGCTGATCATTTTCTATGATTCCAACCGTATTTCCATCGAGGGATCGACCGATATTGCATTCACAGAGAACGTTCAGAAGCGTATGGAAGCATTTGGATTCCAGACCATCACCGTTGAGGATGGAAACAACTTAGAGGAGATCGGAAAGGCAATCGAAGCTGCAAAGGCAGATACTGAGAGACCGTCCTTCATCACCGTAAAGACTCAGATCGGTTTTGGATGCCCGGCAAAGCAGGGCAAGGCAAGCGCACACGGCGAGCCACTTGGTGAGGACAACATCAAGGCGATGAAGGAAAACTTAGGATGGCCGTCACAGGAGCCGTTCTTCGTTCCAGAGGAAGTTTACGATCATTATAAGGAGATCGTAGAGGGCTTACAGCCAGCAGAGGAAGCTTGGAATAAGATGTTTGCGGAATACTGCGAGAAGTATCCAGAGATGAAGCAGCTGTGGGATTCCTACTACGATGAGGATCTGGCAGAGAAGGTTTGCGATGACGCTGAGTTCTGGTCCTATGAGGATAAGCCAGATGCAACCAGAAATCTGTCTGGTAAGATGATCAACCGCATCAAGGATAGAATGCCAAACGTAATCGGTGGTGCAGCTGACCTTTCTCCATCCACAAAGACATACATGAAGGATGCAGGAGATTTCTCTGCTGACAATTATGCAGGATGCAACATGCACTTTGGTGTTCGTGAGCTTGCCATGACCGCAATCGGAAATGGTATCATGCTTCACGGTGGTCTTCGCGCATTTGTTTCCACCTTCTTCGTATTCTCTGATTATACAAAGCCGATGGCACGTTTGTCTGCAATCATGGGCGTACCGTTAACCTTCGTATTCACCCACGACAGCATCGGTGTAGGCGAGGATGGACCGACTCATGAGCCGATCGAGCAGTTAGCAATGTGGCGCGCACTGCCGAACTTCCATATGTTCCGTCCGGCAGACGCAACCGAGACTGCAGCTGCATGGTACAGCGCAATTACTTCTAAGAGAACACCGACTGCACTGGCACTGACTAGACAGAACCTGCCGCAGATTGAGGGAACCTCCAAGGAAGCATTAAAGGGTGGTTACATTGTACAGGATTCCAAGAAGCCGGTACCGGATGCCATCATCATCGCTTCTGGTTCTGAGCTGTCCCTTGCCGTAGAGGCAAAGAAGGTTCTGGCAGAGGATGGAATCGACGTTCGTGTCGTATCCATGCCGTGTATGGATATCTTCGAGGAGCAGTCCGAGGAGTATAAGGCAAAGGTTCTTCCAAAGAACGTAAGAAAGAGAGTTGCAGTAGAAGCACTTTCCGGCTTTGGATGGGATCGTTATGTAGGTCTTGATGGTGATCTGATCGGAATGAATCGCTTCGGCGCATCTGCTCCGTACAGCAAGCTGTTCCCATACTTCGGATTTACTGTAGAGAACGTAGTGGCAAGAGTAAAGGCACTGTAAAAATAAGAGATAATTTTAAGGGGACGTTAGCCAACAGGACGGCAACGCCACTGGGGATGACTCGGTGGCTAGCTGTTCCCAAGGTTTGCGTCCCTTATGTATTTTTGAAAAATAGAAAATCTGGAGGGGAAATGATGACTACATTTTGCAAAATGAGACGTTTTAAGCAAGAGTTAAGTAAGGAAGAATGTATTGAAATTTTAAAGAAAGAGCCGCGAGGGGTTCTTTCCGTATTTGATGAGAATGGCTATCCATATGGCATTCCGATGAATCACTGGTACAACGAAGCAGATGGAAAGTTGTACTTTCATGGTGCTAAGTCAGGGCATAAGCTTGATGCAATTCAAAAATATGATAAGGTTTCTTTCTGCGTGTATGACAGCGGTTATCGCAATGAGGGCGAGTGGGCATTGAACATCAAATGTGTGGTTGTCTTTGGACGCATGAAGGTCGTAGAAGATCAGGATAAGATAGTAGAGATCTGCACGAATATTGGACATAAATTTACGGATGATAAGGAATATTTGGAGGATGAATTGCAGCGGGCATTGCCGAGAGTTCTTTGTTTGGAACTCGCACCAGAGCATATGACCGGAAAGAGAGTGAAGGAATCGTAAGAGCGCTGCAAGCGAGCTGAAGGATAGAAAATTTAAAAAATTATTGGTAAGCCATTGGGGACAGGGAAAGAGTTATCGTACCTGTCTTTGATGGCTTATTTTATTGATTTACCGAAAAATGAAAACAATACAGAAAATTTAAAATTGAATGGAATGGTTCTGGATGATTATAATGGATTCACAAATATGCGATGTGAATCGCAGTAAGCGGATGTAGAATGTATGATTAAAATTTATAATTAGAATTTATAATTAGAATTTATAATCAGGCTGCTGCACGACCAAGCTAGGAGGAAGTAGGATGGAAGTAATTGATTTTAATTTGGGATGGAACAGAAAGCGTTGGTTTGCCAATTCATTATTGTCACCAGATGATGAAAAAATTGTAAATTTGCCAAATGATTTTATCATTGATACGCCGAGAAATCCGAAATCAGTCGGAGGAGCATTTGCTGGATTTTTTGAGGGCGGGCAAGCCACTTATGAAAAGAAATTGTACAGAAAGTCGGAGTGGGAAAAGAAAAATGTTTTTTTATACATTGATGGAGCTTACATGAACAGTCAAGTCAGTATAAACAAAGAACATATTCAGTTTCATCCATACGGGTATACGCCATTTTTGACAGATCTGACACCGTGGCTGAGAGCAGAAAATACAATTGAGATTTTGACCCAGTGTCGCCAACCCAATTCTCGCTGGTATACGGGAGCAGGGGTGTATCGTCAGGTTCAGCTGTGGATTGGCGGAAAACTGTATATTCATCCATGGAGCATCGTGGTTCAAACAAGATCCGTGGCACATGGGAAGGCGCATGTACAAGTGACGTGTGAAGTTACAAGTACCGCACAGGAAGAGTTAATTCCAGTATTAAATTTTGAAGTCTGGGAAAAAACAGTGCAGACAAGGAAGACGGTTGAAAGAGAGCAGGCCATTTGTGTACCAGCGCAGAGTAAGACCACAGTAAGTTTTGAATTGACGATACCAGATGTAAAAGTATGGGATATTGAACAGCCCAATCTATATGAGCTTGTCATTACGACAACTCTTTCTGGTGAAACAGTCGATTGCGCCAGACAGACGTTTGGTGTCAGAATCATTGCCATGGATGCAAAAAATGGAATGAAATTAAATGGGAGATTCATTACAATGCGTGGCGGCTGCATTCATCATGATTATGGAATGTTAGGGACATCATCCTGTCCGGCTGCAGAAGAGAGAAAGCTGCGTTTGCTGAAGGAAGCGGGATATCAGGCAATTAGGACTTCGCATAATCCACAGTCGTTTACTTTTTTAAATTTATGTGATCAGATAGGAATTTTGGTGCTTGAAGAGGCATTTGACTGTTGGACCAAAGAAAAAACAGGGAATGATTATCATATTTTTTTTCGAGACTGGTGGCAGAGAGATCTTGAGGCGATGATCCAACGGGATCGGAATCATCCGTGCATTTTTGGTTGGTCGATTGGAAATGAAATTGAAGAATTTACCGGAAGCAGATTGGGAGAGGAATGGACAAGAAAATTGTCGAATTTTGTGAGAACATTAGACAATACCAGACCCGTGACAGTCGGGCAGCATGGAATGATTGATTGTGAGCGGGCTGAAATTCTGATGCAGGGAGAGTTTCATGAATTGCAAGGAAAAACGGTACAGTTTCCGGGAGTGATTGATGGAATTGATTACTGGGATGATCAGACAAAAAGTGCCTATGCACATTTGGAATTGGCAGGATACAATTATATTTGGCCAAGGTACAGTACAGATGCCAAAAAACATCCGGACAGAGTGATTATTGCAACAGAGACTCATCCATTTACCATGTATGATTACTGGAAAGCGGCACTAGAAAATCCAAATTGCATTGGTGATTTTATCTGGACGGCAATGGACAATATTGGGGAGGCCGGTTCCGGAAGAGTGATCTGGGAAAAAAGTGCAGACACGGGCGGATTTTTGGGTGATTATCCATGGCTCGCCAATTGTCAGGGCGATTTTGATTTGGCAGGAAATCGACGGGCACAAAGCTTTTATCATAAAATTATATGGGGACTGGATGATGGAATTTATTTGTTCACACAAAATCCGATCCATAATAAAGAAGCATGGAGAGGAACCGGATGGCATTGGTATGATGTGTATCCAGAATGGACATTTGATGAGAAATATGTAGGAAAACCTGTAGCTGTACAGGCGTATGCGGACTGCGATGAGGTGGAATTTTTGATCAATGGGCGAACTTGCGCAAAGATAAAACCGGAAAAATGTATTGCATCCTGCTTTGTTTTGTATGAAAAAGGATGTTTAGAGGCAGTGGCTTATAAGAATGGACGAGCGCAGGCGACGGCGCGTCTGGAAACTGTGGGAGACGCGGCACAAGTATCGGTGAGCACTCAGAAAACAGTATTACGCGCGGATGGCATGGATCTTACGTATCTTGAAATTGAAGTACAGGATGAAAACGGAAAATTGGTTTCCAATAAAGAAACGCAGATAGCAGTTTGTGCAAATGGGGCAGAGGTATCAGTAGCTTTGGGTTCAGGGAATCCGTGTACAGAGGAAAATTATGGGACAGGAATGCGAAAAAGCTGGCAGGGGAAGGTACTGGCGGCGGTTCGCGCCGGAATACAGTGCGGACAAGTGGCAGTGACTGTGCGGGCGGAAGAGCTGAACGCAGAGAAAGTCATTTATTTGCAGATCGAAAAAGAATAGAAAAAAAATAAAAAGCGAATAGAAAGCGAATTCTGGCATAACGCAATTTCGCAAGCAGGTAAGAATAAAAAGGAGAAAAAAGATGAAAATTAGAAAATGCAGAATCAATCATATGAAAAATCCGATTGGCTATCAGATGGAACATCTTGTCTTTTCATGGGAAACTCAGGGAGAAGTCGATTTGATTCGATTGATTGTAAAAACAAAAAAGGAACTCGTTGCAGATACCGGCTGGAAAAAGCTGAATCCATTGGCACAGAAAATGGAGATTTCTCTTTTGCCAAGGACACGATATATCTGGCAGGTGCAGGCAAAGAAAGGAAATGAAATCGTTTCGAGTGAGGAACAATATTTTGAAACAGGAAAGATGGAGGAGCGCTGGGATGGAATTTGGATTTCTCCTTCAGAAGAAATGAACTGTCATCCGCTCTTTCGCAAAAAACTGGAATTGCCATCAGATGAAATTTGTTCGGCCAGACTTTATATCTGCGGATTGGGTTTGTATGAAGCATATCTGGATGGTGAAAAAATTGGAGAAGCATATCTGACCCCGGGCTTTGATCCATACAATTTGTTTGCACAGGTGCAGACATATGATATTACGAAACAGCTCCAACTTGGGAAACGGCAGTTTTCTGCGCTGGTTGGCGATGGATGGTATCGAAGTCGGATTCAATTCGAGTCACCAGAACGTGGATTTTACGGGAATGGGTATCGTTTGATTGCGGAGATTCATATTGATTTTGCGGATGGAAGTCATTTGTGTATTCCAACAGACGAGTCATGGGAGGTATGTGGCAGTCCTATCTTGTTTTCGGGAATTTATGATGGAGAGCACCGGGATGATACAGAAAAGACAAAATCCCCAATTTTGCCAGCAGTGAAAGCATCACCTTTTTCATGCGCATTGATTGATTCTTTGAGCGTGCCTGTTCGCATTCATGAGAAATTTCAGCCGGATATCGTGAAACAGACAGATCAGGAAATTTTGCTGGATGTCAGACAGAATATGGCTGGTATTTTTTCTATGCGCGTTCATGTTCCGAAAGGAAGAAAGGTTGTTTTGCAGTTTGGAGAGGTATTGCAGCAGGGGGAGTTTTATCGTGATAATCTTAGGACTGCGAAGGCAGAATATCAATATGTATCAGACGGAAGAGCGCATACCATTCGCCCGCATTTTACCTATTATGGATTTCGTTATGTAAAAATAACGGGACTGGATCATTTTGAAATCAGTGATTTTACTGCATTGGCATTGTATTCGGATGTTCCGATGCGGGGAAGCATAGAAACAGGAAATGCAAAGCTGAATCAGCTGATATCGAATGTTATATGGGGAATGAAAAGTAATTTTGTAGATATACCGACGGATTGTCCGCAGCGTGATGAGCGCATGGGATGGACCGGAGACGCGCAGGTATTTTCGGAAACCGCCTGCTGGATCGCGGATCCGTATGTTTTTTATCGGAAATATCTGTTTGATTTAAGAAGGGAACAGGGAGAGCGCGGAGGCTGCGTGCCGGATATCATTCCGGCGGTATCAATGGGACGATCGGCGGCAAGCGCATGGGGAGACGCCGCCTGCATCATTCCGTGGAATTTATATCTTTATTATGGTGATCCGTCAATTCTGGAAGAACAGTATGAAAGCATGAAAAACTGGGTTGAATATATCCGAAGGATTGATGGTAAGGATCATGGATGGAGAAGAAACAGGCAGTATGGAGATTGGCTGGCTCTGGATGGATTTTATGGCGGAGCACAGGAAACGGCGGGAGGAACGGACGAAGGATTTATTGCAGATGTGTATTACCAAAAAAGCACACAGATTTTGGCTCAGACAGCGAAAATTCTTGGAAAGCAGGATGACATGTTTTTTTATTCCAAATTGGCTGACAAAATAGGAGACGGAATTCGAAAGGAATACTATTCAGCAACAGGAAGATGCTGCATTGATACGCAGACGGCGGCGTTACTGACAATAAATGAAAAATTGAATCGAACTGACCGGGCATTGGCACAGTTGGAGAAATTGTTGGAATGCAGTGGAAATAAATTGAAAACCGGATTTATTGGAACACCGCTGTTATGTCAAGTGTTAGCAGATCATGGGATGGAAAAGCGGGCAGAACAGATTCTTCTTAGTGAAGAGTATCCGGGATGGCTGTATGAGGTAAAGCTGGGAGCAACGACCATATGGGAACGATGGAATTCGATTCGAGAGGATGGAAGAATCTCAGGAACAGGAATGAACAGTTTAAATCATTATGCATATGGAGCCATCCTTGCATTTTTGTGGAAAGGACTTGCCGGACTAAAGCCACTTATAGAAAAACCGGGATTTCGGGAAGTAAAAATAGAACCGTATGTTAGCTGGAAGATCAAAAAAATCCATGCGGTATATCCGTCTCCAGCTGGGGAATATGAGATTGCATGGGAAGCAATGAATCAAAATCATATTTATATGAAAATAAAGGTTCCGCAGAATTGTAAGGCATCTGTAAAACTTCCATTTTCCAATCGAAAGCCATTTCAGGTGTCAGGAGAAAGATGGGAGGAAACGTATCGCACAGACGAGCCGATTGCAAGTGCACATTCACTGGATGAAACGCTTCAGAAGCTGATGGGGAGTGCTGCATGTCGAAAGCTATTGGAAAAAGAATTGTGTGATCTGGAACATTTGCTTTCGTATACGAGACCATATCCGCTTCGTGAGACGCTTGAAAACCTACGATATGACAGCGGGTTTGTGAAAAACTTAGATGAAAAGCTGCATCAGATTGTGGAATAGCTCTTTTGATTTTGAAATATCATTTGAAAATCAACCGATAAAGAAAGAAAAACAGGATAAAATACAAGAACATTTAAAAGCAAAAGGATTGAAAGTATTTAAAATTGCACAAAAACCGGGCAGCTGCTATAGTGAAGACATAAAAAGTAGACAGGCATGGTGATGACCAGAGGGAAAGGAGATCTGATTATGACAAGCAGATATGTGGCTGCAGAGGGGCAGATACAGGAGCAAAAGAAACAAAAGAAACGAAGACAAAGACACAGTGATGCATTTTTTTTTGCATTGGCTGCACCGGGAATCCTTTCATTGATTTTGTTTTCTTACTTGCCGATGGCGGGATTGTATATGGTATTTACAAAGTATACATATCAGGGCGGGATTTTTGGAAGCGAATTTGTAGGACTGGATAATTTCCGATTTTTCTTTATGAGTATGGATTCTGCGCTTCGAGCAACCAGAAATACGCTTGTGATCAATCTGGCATCTATGTTGATCGGAACCTGTTTTAATGTTGGAATCGCAATTATTCTAAATGAAATTGGATGTAAGTGGTTTAAGAAAGCATCACAGTCTGTCATGCTGTTTCCTCATTTTATTTCATGGATTGTTGTCGGAATGATTGCAATGAGCATTCTGGATAAGGATAAAGGTTTGCTGAACAAGGTACTTGTACTGTTTGGAGGAACGCCGGTCAACTGGTATATGGAGTCCAAATACTGGTGGGGAATCCTGATTTTTACGAATATATGGAAGGGCATGGGTTATGGCTCAATTGTCTATTATTGTGCGATAACCGGACTTGACACAAGCATCTATGAAGCGGCCAGAGTAGACGGAGCATCGCGTTTTCGACAAATTTTCAGTATCACGCTTCCGCAGCTGAAGCCAACGATTGTAATTATGGTGTTGCTCAGCGCAGGCGGAGTGCTAGGCGGAAGTGTTGACCAGGTCATGGGTCTGACAGCCTTAAATCCAATGCTGTTGGAAAAAACAGATACGATTGCAACATTTGTCTATCGTTCTGCAATGCTCAACGGTCAGTTTGAGTCCGCATCAGCGATTACATTGTATCAATCTATTTTTGGCTTTTTGTTTGTAATGATTTGCAATTTTGCGGTTAAGAAAATTCAGCCGGATTACGCGCTGTTTTAAGGAGAAAACGATGAAAAGAAGAAGTGATTTAAAGGATGGCGGGTGGCTGTTTTACCTGATTACGTTGATTCTGGCAGTTCTATGTTTTGTGCCGATGTGGATTACGTTAGTCAGTTCCTTTACCAGTGAAGCGACAATTAATGCAAAAGGATATTCACTGCTGATTCGTGAATTTTCAACAGAAACCTATCGCTTTCTGATTCAAAATAAAGGTCCAATGTTATTAAAGGCATACGGCATTACGTTTCTAGTCGTGATTTTGGGAACGATCTATTCGCTGACGGTTACGACCTGTTTTGCTTATGCAGTGTCGCAGAAAAAGTCTGTATTTCGGTATGTGAACGCATTGTCCTTTTTTGCATGGTTTACCACAATTTTCAGCGGTGGTGTGCTGCCATGGTACATATTAACGACAAGATATTATCATTTGCAGAATAACATATGGGCGTTGTTTCTTCCATCCGCAATGAGCGTTTTTAATATGATGGTATTAAGAAGCAACTTCCGGACGATTCCGGAGGAATTGTATGAATCGGCGCGGATGGACGGCGCGGGAAATCTGGCAGTCTTTGTAAAGATCGCAATTCCGTTAAACAAAGTAGCGCTGGTTACAGTAACGTTGTTTTACGCGCTCGGATACTGGAATGATTTCTACCTCTCGATGTATCTGATCACAAAAACGGATCTGTATACGGTGCAGAAACTTTTGTATCAGATGATGTCTAACATTTCGGCGCTGATGAGCAATTCCAGCATGGCATCAGCGGCATCACAGATGCAGATTCCGACCGTAACGGCGCGGATGTGTATGACGGTAATGACAACACTTCCGGTTCTGGTATTTTATCCGTTTGCGCAGAAATATTTTGTGCAGGGAATCACAGTAGGGGCAGTAAAGGGATAACTGAGTGCGGTCAGAACGCGCAAATATAAAAATATCCCTAATAATAAAAAAAGGAGAAACAACATGAAAAAGGAATGGAAAAAGGCAGTATCAGGGTTGATGACACTTGCGATGGTAGCGGGAAGTGCAGCGGGAACAACGGTGTTTGCGGCTGAGGATGAGGCAGTACAGCTTCGGATGATCTGGTATGGAGACATGACGCCAAGAAGAGAAGAATTCTTTAAAAATGAGTTCCATGACCGGATTATGGATGAGCTGAATATTGACCTGACACTTGAAATTATGCCATGGGGATCTGATACCAATGTTTCTACCATGCTGGCAACCGGTGAAGATTTTGCAGTATACTGTATTTTATCAAATTATGACTGGGCAAACAAAGGATATCTGGCAGAGATTCCAATGGAAAGCATCGAAGAGTATATGCCGGATTATCTGGACATGAGAGGCGCAAACGATTTCTCCTGTGTTATGTATGATAATAAAATCTACACGATTCCGTTTGGTGAGAAACCGATGTCCGGTAATATGCAGGGATACGAAGTACGTAATGACATTTTAAAAGATGTTGGATATGACGCGACTGAAATTACGACATATGAGGAGCTTACTGCGGCTTATGACGCAGTAAAAGAGAAGTATCCGAATCTGCGGATCAGTACAACCGAGCCGAACTGCATCGGAGCAGCAGTTGTAGGCGACAACGAATATTACAGCTATGTCGGAAGCAGCAATCAGTACGCGGTAGTAAATGAGCTGGAAGAAGGAGACAAGGTATACAGTTATTACGAGACGGAATATTTTGGAAAGCTTTGTCGACTGGCACAGGAGTGGCAGGAGAAGGGCTATATCAATGAAGATCTGATTACCAATCCAACGCAGCCGCTTGCAGACTGGTACGCAGGAAATTGCCTTCAGGTATATGGAACATCTGGCGGATTAGTGGATACAGGACTGTCAGGAGTAGCGCCGGAAGCAGATCTGGAGCTTGTAACAATTGGAGATCTGCCGAGAATTAAATCAATCAATTATGACTGGGGTATGGCAATTTCAGCAGCCGGACAGGATAAGGTAAATGACTGGCTCCGTCTGTTTAACTGGGTTTATGCGTCACAGGAAAATTATGACTTCTGCGTATACGGTGTAGAAGGTAAAGATTATGAGCGTGACGAGAACGGAACGATCAAAAAACTGGTAACAGATAACTTCTTTGAGGACTGGTTTGTATCCTGCACAAAGTATAAGCAGTTTGACCCGTCTATCCCGGAAGAAAAGGTAGAGCGTTATAAGCATCTGGACGACGATGCGCAGATTTCAAAGCGTATGGGATTTGTATTTGATTCCAGCAATGTAACAGCAGAAGTTGCAGCGATTACGGCAGTTTATGACGAGTATATTAAGCCGATGGCAAGCGGTCTTCTGGATTACGATGAAAACATTGACATGGTAATTGAGAAACTGAAGAAAGCTGGAATTGATACATATGTAGAGGAAGTACAGCGCCAGTTCTCTGAGTTTTATGCCAATAATCAGGAGCAGTAAAAGAAGCATTCGTAAAAGAAGAATTAGGAAACAAAGAATTTCAAATTCGATAAAAAGCGATTTGTGGCCGGGGGCAATATTCCTCCGGCCTTTGTGGCAATTGATTTCAAAAGGAGTATTTGATATACTGGGTATGCCAAAAGCAACTGAAAATAGGCATAGCCAGAAAAAGGTAAAATGGACAGGGGGGAACAGAGCAGATATGAACGGGATCAGAACGTGGATAAAAGGACAATTTTCATCATTTCGGAGCCGTATTATTTTTCTGTGCTGCTGCATTGGAGTCAGCGCTGCGGTGGTGATGACGGTAAGTTTTCTGCTTTTTTACAGAAATGCGATGAAACGGGAGTATCAGAATCAGGTCGAGAGCCGCATGGAAGATACTGCGGTTGTTTTTTCCAGCTATATGGAAAATTTGTCCACATTGGCGATTAACTGGTATCGTTCCACGGATGGAACACTGGCCCGTGTTGATGATGATTACAATATTATAGAACATATGTCGTTTCTAAACAATATCAGAAATACGATGACTTCACTTGGATATATTCATTCGTTTTATGTTGTTGATAATGATGGAGAAGTTGTCTTCTGGACAAGGAGCGGCGGTTCCTATACGGAAGATTTGAGTGAAGAACTGATAGAGCGATTGAAAAAGAACCGCAATACACAGCCTTTTTTTTCATGGAATGTAAAGCATTTATATATGGATACACCGGTTCATCTGCTTTCCTGTCAGATCAGTGAGGCACCGTATGGAGATGCCGCGTACACTGGTTCTGTCGTTCTGAATGTAGATCTGGACGAGTTGCAGAAGCGTATGTTTCAGGATGCGCAGGGAACCGTTCAGATTGCGGTAACAGATTTGGATAATATGGTTGTAATAGACAGTGACGCAGACCGGATTGGACTGCAGAACAATTTGGAAGCAATGAGTCAGGAAGAAAACAGCTACCATCTTTCTGCTCCATCCGGCATAAATGGTTTTATGGTAAATGCCTGGTATTCCTATTCGGACAGACTGACGACGGCAGATGATTTTTTCTGGATTACAATTGTACTTTTTGTTGTGATGGGAATTATTTCTATTGCGGCAGTATTGTTTGGAAACCGCATTGCAAGACCGCTGACACGGACTGTTCAGCAGATCCGAAAGAATCAGGGAGAACAGACTCCGTTTATTGAAAATGAAGGACGGGATGAACTGCGTTTTCTGGAAAATTATGCGCAGAATGTGGCGCGTTATGTACAGCATGTAAAGGAGAATGATCAGAGAAACCGGATTATTTATAATTTGCTTCGCAATGATAAGAAGGTAGATATACAGCCTCTTCTTCTGGAAAAGGAGATATTATATGAGGGAGCCGGTTATTGGGCGGTTGCGGTTGATTTTGTCTGCAATGGTGAAAATGCGGATATTGATATGCTGGGAAATATCAGAAAAGAGGCTGCAGGCCGGATTTCAGCAGCGTTGGGAACGGAATGGAAAAACAGCTGTTATGAACATGGACTGAGATATTTACTGTTTTTGATTACAGAAGTCAGGGAGAGTATTGATAAAAACCAGGAAGAGGATAAAGGCAGGGATTCGGAACGGAAGACGAAGCAAATAGAAAGCTGCCTGCAGAACGCGTTCAAAGAACTGAGCGAACAATATCCCAATGTTGAGTTTTATTTTGTGTTAAGTTTAAGAATGAAGGATGGGACGATACCGTGCAAGCCTTTGGTACATCAAATTAATAATCGGCTAGATGCGCTTCGCCTTTGCAGACGTTTCGGCGTTGACAGCGGGAGAACAAACACAGGGAAAGTCAGACCGCAGGAGAAAACACAGGAGGCCTGCTTAACTGCGCTGAAGAAGGAGGACAGAGAGGGATATCGGAAAGCGGTAAAGGATATGCTGGAAGAAACAAACGGCGCATCCTACACGGAAATGATCAGCTGGATAGCAGATATGGCAGATCGGATCAATTCGGTAAAAGCGGCGATGCATCGTGAATACAAAAAGGCTGATATCAGCGAATTGTATGAGGAAGCAGAGCAAATAGAAAGTGAAGAGGAACTGCTTGAATGGTTTGATTCTTTTTACGATTCCATCAGTGAAAAAATAGGACAGGTAAAGCAGACGACAACAGCGGAACTTGCGGAGGAGGCGGTTGATTACATTCTGGAGCATTTTTCGGACGATGAGTTAGGCGCGTATTCCCTGGCGCAGCGTCTTCATATCAGTCCGCAGTATTTTGGACAGCTGTTTCATGATTTTACCGGAAAAAGCGTAACCGAATATATTATTCAGGTGCGTATGGAAAAAGCCAGAAATTATTTACTGACAAGACCGGATTTAGAGATGATGGAGGTAGCAAGACGGGTCGGATACCGGAGCGCGTCTTACTTTTCAACCGCATTTAAAAAGTATTATGGCGTGTCACCGTCCAAGCTGCACAGCAGCTTAAACGCAGAGCAGCTGTTATCGGCAGAAAGTGAAAGCATTTCCAAAGATTAAAGTTGAAAGAACGGTCAGAAAACAGTATTCTGCTTTTACAGGGAAAATCCAGGAACAGGAGGAGACGAAATGAAGAAACAGTATATCAGTTTTGAGTCAGGAACAGTTCTGCTTGCAGAAAGCGGAAAACGGACAGAAATTTATGTAGATTGTACAGAAGCCAGCGTCATTCGGGCGGCGGAAGATTTATGCAGAGACATAAGAACGGTAACAGATGCGGATTGCATGTTGACAGCCGATGCCGGGAAAGCAGCAATTGAAATCCGGATGATTCCGGATGGACGATGGGAATGCCATAGCTTAGCGCTTGCCGACGGAAAACTTGTCATTTGCGGAAGCGATCCAAGAGGAACAATCTTTGGCATTTATGAGCTTAGCCAGGCGATTGGCGTATCGCCATGGTATTGGTGGGCAAATGTGCCGATTGCGCATCATAATCAGATTTTTGTCACACTGGATCAGCCGCTTTTATTTGGAGAGCCATCCGTGCGGTTTCGCGGAATTTTTCTGAATGATGAAGAGAGTATGGCAAAATGGGCGCTGTACAGAGGAGATTTTGATTATGAGGAAGTTTACATCCATGTATATGAACTGCTGCTGCGTCTGAAGGCAAATACATTGTGGCCTGCGATGCATGTATGCTCTCCGCATTTTCATAAAAAGAAGGAAAACGTAAAGACAGCAAAAGCATACGGAATCATAATTGGAAGTTCACATTGTGAGCAGATGCTTCGGAATAATCAGCTGGAATATCAGGACTTTGAAACACGCTGGGTAAAAGAGCATCCAGATAAGAGACTGTACCGTGTGGATTTAAGTGATGCAAAACAAAGTGCCTACGTTTATGTGAAAGAAGATCCGATTCGCAAAGAACGGGTATATAACGATGAATTGTTATATGATTACTGGAAAGAAAGCGCAGAGCAGTTTGGATCGTATGATAATATCTATACAGTTGGCATGAGAGGAATTCATGACTGGCCATGGCAGCCGGTTGGCGCTGAGACACCGGAGGAAAAGGCAAAAATCCTGCAGGAAGTAATTGCTTTGCAAAGACGGATTTTAAGTCAGACTATTGACCGGGATGTGAGCAGGATTCCGCAGCTGTTTGTTCCATATAAAGAAATTCTGGATATTTATAATGCCGGAATGGATATTCCGGATGATATTACGCTGATGTGGACAAATGATAATTATGGCTATATCAGACAGCTTCCGACGCAGGCGGAAAAGGAGAGAAGCGGAGGAATTGGCTTATATTATCATCTGGCATATTGCGGATGCCCGCAGTCATATCTGTGGATGAGTACAACACCGTATGTTTTGATGCAGGAAGAACTGATGAAAGCATATGAAAATGGAATTGACCGGATCTGGATCTTCAATGTCGGCGATTTAAAGGGCGCGGAAGTGCAGATGGAGTACGGACTGAGTCTGGCATGGGATATCAGAGAAGAAGCGGATATCAGAACTCATATTGCAAAGCGGGCAGAGCGGGATTATTTGGTGAGCCGGGAAGTGGCGGAGCAATTTGCGGAGAACGAACTGGAATTTCAGCGCCTTCCTTTTGCGAGAAAGCCGGAGCATTTTGTAAGAGATTTGTTTGCGTTAAAGGAATATGGCGATGAAGGAGCCCGCTATCTGGAACGATATGAACAGGTTTTAAAATATGCGGAATCGTTTGGCAGCAATCTGGAAGAGACACGCAAAAATGCTTACTTTGAACTTCATTTGTATCGGATCCGGTCATGCCGAAACACGGCAGTTCAATATATTATGATGGATGAGCAGAAGCAGCATTTGCAGGATGGATACAAATATGCGGCAGAGGAATATATCTATCGGTCCGATCAGGCTTTTTACCGGATTATGGAAGATACCAGGTATTACCATGAAATGCTTGGAAAAAAGTGGAATCATATGATGGATTCCGCATATGGATATTTTATTACAAGAGAACATAGTTATCCGCTGCTGGAGTGTGAGAAGCAGTGGGGACCGGATGGAATCGGAGCGGCGCATGAAGAATTGAATTTTTCAAAGGATACCAGAAGACGCTGCTTTGTCGATTTGTTCCATCATTATGCGTATTATGAAACATGGACGCTGGAATTTGATCAGCCGTGGATGATATCTGATAAATATAGCGGAAATCTGGTCGGGGATGAACGGATTTGGCTGGAAGTGGACTGGAAAAAAGCACCGAAGGGAATGTTGGACGCGAATGTGTTCATAACGTCTGGAAAAGGACAGAAACTGACGATTCCGATAAAGGTGCGGAATGAAGGTCCGGAACTTCCGGAAGGCATGTTTGCAGAAGAAAACGGAGCAGTCAGCATATTCGCGGTTCATGCAGAAAAGAAACAGGAGGGAAGTGGTCTGTGTTGGAAACGGCAGCCTTATTTAGGAAGAGAGATGGACAGCATCAAGGCATGCCGCTGTGAAGGAACTGCACGAGAAAAAAAGGCAGAACAGAGCGCAAGCCTGGAATATTCCGTTTATTTTAATTCAAGCGGCAGCTTTCCGTTGGAAATTATGAGGATTCCGACGCTTGACGAGCGAGGACAGATCCGAATTGCAGTTAGAGTTGATGAGGATGAGGAGGTGATTTTGCAGGGAAATAATCGCTATCAGGATTTTGCGTCCGATCAGGACGTATGGGGAAAAGGAGTCCTGCAAAACTGCGAGATCATGACAGCAATGTTGATGGTTAAAAAGGCAGGAAAGCATCGGATGCGTGTACGGGCAATTGATGAAAACGTAATTATAGAGAAAATTGTAATCTGGACAGGCCAAAAGAAGAAATCTTATTTTGGACCGCCAGAGACAATTAGGAATGCGAAAGAGTAAAAAATATAGCCATGATATCCTTTCTTGAAGTCGCATTATGTGTCTGCATCAGGACAAGCGTGGTTTGCCGGGAGAAGATGTGATTCTTGCAGATACCATCACGTCAATTTCTGAATCATCAAATATAGAGATTGATAAGCCCCCAATCATCGCTGCTGTGGACACCGTCAATCAATCACGTGAAGAAAAATTCCTGTTCAAGAGATTAAAATTGAATCCACGCCCTCCGAGTGCATTTATATCTCCATAGATGATATCGGAGTAAAGTACCAAAGTTTCATCTAAAAAAACGCTGTCAGGAACGGCTCAGTCAGTCAATTCGTGGAAAAGATAAACGGAACGCCGTACTTGAAAAGCTGCTGCGCTATCTTTGGGGGGAGATCTGCTGGGATACCTTGACAGAATTATCATTCTTTGCCTTTTTCAAAAATGTGAAAAAGGCAGCTTGAAGTATGCTTTTTAAGTATTTTGGAGGATCAGCTTGTGTTATGTTGCAAAAAGGTAATCATAACCCAACCGCACAGGTGGAAATTTATTATTTACTCATTTATAGTTAAAAATCAATAAGAAAAAGGCATTCATCCATGCCCATGCGGTGCATAGTTCTTATAGATGTAGTAATATGCCTAATTTGATAGAGAAATGCAAACAGAAAATAAAAACGAAAAACAAAGATCCCCGACAGCAACTACTGTCGGGGAAAATTTTATCTTATCGGGATCTTAAACGTGATCATCGTACTTTGCCTCGGTATACTATTGATTGTAAGTCCAGAGCCTTCACCGTAGGCCAGAATCAATCGTTCGTGAACATTTTTTAATCCATAGCCAGAGGAATCGGTTGTCAAAAGGGTAGAAAGCTTTTCTGTTGGAATGCCAACACCATTATCCATGATTGTAAAATAAATCTGTCCCATCACCTTTGTGACAGTGACAAATAATTGGCCGCGTTTTGTCTTATTCGGCAGAATGCCATGGATAATTGAGTTTTCAACAAGCGGCTGCAATAGCAGATTTGGCACCTTGATTTCTGGTAAATTTGGATCAATCTGATACAAGACATCAAAGCTGTTGTCATGAAGAAGGCGCTGGATATCAATATAGGAGGTCACATTTTTGATCTCGTTTTGCAGCAGTGTCTCACTCTTTCCTTTGTTTAACGTTGTACGATAGAAAACAGATAAAAGCTGCGACATCTGGCTGATCTCTGGCTGGTCATTCATCAATGCCTTGTTGTTAATTAATGACAGGCAATTATAGAGAAAATGCGGGTTGATCTGTGCCTGAAGCGCCTTAAACTGCGTTTCTTTTAGCTCAATTTTTGTCTGGTAATCTTCACGAATTAGGCGGTTAATTTCATCAATCATGGCTTGAAGATTGTTTGTCAGATCACCAAGTTCATCTGTGCTGTCATCATGGATGTGATAATCAAGATGCCCTTCCTTGATGCGTTGCAGATAATAGTGCAGGGCACTGATTTTCTGTTCGAAAAAGCTTGTGAAAAGCTTTGTAATGGAAAAAATAATAACGATGCAGAAAACCAGAATGGCCATGATGACATGTCCCATTCGCCGTACAGACGCAAAGACAATCTTGTTAGGGCGCTCCAATGTCACATTCCAACTGCAGGTATCGACAAAAGCGGTGCGGGTAACCCAGTTGTGCGGCTCGTTTGTATTTTCCAGAATGGAAGCGGATTCGTAGGAATACAGTGTCTGAACTGGGGAATCGACCTGAATGTGGAAGTCATCGGCTGTCTCATCGAGATTGCCAAATAAAATAGTTGGGTCAAGCTGGATGGCAATGCAATTTTTTGAATAAGAGCGAATATAGGTGATATAAGGATCGCACAGGTATTGGATTACACAGAGCGTTCCATCATCCTTTTTGAACCAGAATGGCTGCATGGAAATACGATCAGGCCGGTACCAGGATTCATTTTCCAGATCACTGATCGGACGAAGCTGTTTGCCATGTGTCATCTCGCCGTCTGCATTGTAGATCGTGATCTGAGTGATCTCTGGATGCTGCAGATAAGTAGTATTTAAAAATACATCCATTGTATAGTTTAAATATTCGTACTGATCATAGGCATTTGCATCATTGTACGAGGAAAATTCTGCGAGAACATTTGAATTTGCCAGATAGGACAGCAGGTTTTGATACGTAGTTGCCTTAGAATCAAGCGAATTCGAGACGGACAGAACAGAGGATTCCAATGAGTCAAGCTCGCGCGTGCGAAGCAGATGGATGGTCTGTTTGTAGCAGAAAAGTCCCATGACAGAGAGCGGGATGAGACTTACAAGTGTACAGAGAAGTATCAGCTTTTTCCGATACTTCATGTCATTAAACTGTTGTTTCAGTTTGATAAAAAGATTCTTCATTTTTATGCAGTGTGCTCCTGTCTGTATTTTTCAGGTGAGCTTCCAAAATATTCGCGAAAGCTCTGGCAAAAATACGAATAATTGGGATAACCAGACTGGATGCCGATGTCGATCACCTTTTTTCGGGTGTGAAGCAGCGCATCCTTTGCCTTTTCCATTCGATACTGACGAATGTATTGCGAGATGCTTTTTCCTGTCGATTTTTTAAATAGACGGCTTAAGTAATCTGGTGTCAGATAGACGGCAGAGGCCAGTATCTCGGCAGACAAATCCTCGCTGTAGTGGTTGGCAATGTAGGAAATTGCGCAGGAAACTTCCTTTCGCATCGAATCTGGCTCGGTAGAAAATGAGTCAAGAATTGGCTTTGAAACGCCTTTTACAATACTGATGATTTCAGAGATATCCGGCTGCAAATACAGATTCGCAATCATTGTCTCGAGCGGAGGGAAACTGCCTTGTGCCTGTTCTGGAATTGCCGGGTAGAGAATGGTCAGCACATTCGAAAAAAGAAATTTCACGTAAATTTGTGACTGGTTCACGGCGAGCTTATATTTATCAAATAAGTGACCGAGACATTCCTCCAAAAGTGTTTGACTTCGCGCGGCGAGTGCATTTTTGATCAGAGGAAGCAGCTGAGAATCGTCCTCTGTGTTTTGGGAACATTGAACAGGAGTATCATCGGGCAGAAAAATACGCGTGTCTGGAAGAAAAAAACGCTGTTCCATTTGCTGTTCAAGAAACGAAAACGCCTGCTTGAAGGATGAATATTCCGACAATGATTTTGTGATTGCAATGTAGCAGTCTGTTGAGAACAAATTGCGTATATGGTCTTGCAGTTTCGTGCAGAAATGTTTGGCATTGAGAATTGGCGTGCGCACAAACAAAACAGCCTGCTCAGGAGAAATATTGACGGAGACTGCATCAGGCGCAAGATCCTTTCTCAAGCTGTCAAAAAAGGCGCTTGATTGGTGCATTAAAAAATCATTTTTAAAGGTAAACATTACCATATAGCGAAATGTAGAAAATTGTTCCAAAACAACAGGCTCAGCTTTCGCGGCGTCAAAGTTTCCAGATATGGCAAGCTGCAAGGAATACTGAAGCAGAAAAAGCTTTTGATTTTCCAGCTGGTGCAGGCTGACTTGTTCTTCGTCAAGCTGCCCAATCAGTGAGGAGAGTGTTTTGGTGAATTCCTCTGGGACAACTGGCTTTAATATATAATTTTCCACTCCCAGCGAAATTGCAGTTTTTGCGTAGGCAAAGTCGGCATAACCGCTGAAGATAACTGGTCGGATATCAGGGTACTGTTTTAAGGCTTCCCGGATCAATTCAAGACCGTCCATTCGAGACATTTGGACGTCTGTAAACAAAATATGAGCAGGCCAGATTTTCAGAATCTTGAGCGCTTCTATGCCATCCTCTGCCTCACGGATTTCCAGTTCAAAGCCACTGCTTTTCAACAGGTAAAGAATACAATCCCGTTCGTTTTTCTCATCGTCAACAATCAGCATACGATACATATCAAATTCTCCCTTTTTATGCATTGTGCAGCGATTCTGTGCGCTGCCTTACCGTAATTTGTGCCTCTAGTATAATAGAATTCGGTCATATTTGTCAAACAGATCGCGATTTCGAAAAATAAAAATAACTTTGTCCGTTTTATTGATATGTTTTCCGTGTTTTTTATATATACCGGTGTGCGTTTTTTTGATATAGTTCTTTACAACAAAGCAATGCGCAATGCTTACGAACCAAACCAATAAAAAAGGAACATTTTATCTGTAAAAAAGATTTTGGAGGAGAAAGTATCATGAAGAAGAGTTTTGCACTGATGATGACCGCAGCGTTAGCTACCACATCCATTTGTGGAGCTGCATTTGCAGATGAGGCAGACAAGGACCCATACGGAAAATATGACGAGCTGATTACCTATACTACTGGATATTCATTAACAAATCAGGGAGCTGACGTGCTGTCTGGCACACCATATGAGAATGATACACCAGAAGATAATGCGTACACCCGTTATCTGAAGAACCTTTTAAATATTCAGAATGAGAATGACTTCGAGGCAACCATGGGGGATGATTACAATCAGAAGTTAGCACTTGCAATCGCTAGCCAGAGCCTGCCAGATATCATTCACGTACCGGATTATTCTACACTGGTAGAATTGGTTGAAAATGACATGATCGAGGATCTGACCGACGTGTACAACGATCTTGCATGCGATACTGTAAAGGAATCCTATGAGAGCTACGGTGATAACAATCCGTTAAATACAGTTACTTTTGACGGAAAGATTATGGCAATCCCGAAGACACAGTTAAGCGATGGTCAGGATTTCTTGTGGGTAAGAAAGGATTGGCTGGACAAGCTTGGTCTTGAGGAGCCGTCTACAATGGATGAAGTAGCCGATATGCTTCGTGCCTTCATCAATGATGATCCGGATGGAAATGGAGAGGCAGATACCATCGGTCTTGCAGTTCGTTCGGATGTATACGGCGGTTACCCGAACAACACTTTTGGAATTGATAACATCTTCACTGCATTTGGTGCATATCCGAGCATCTGGATTGAGGATGAGGACGGAAATGCGGTTTACGGTTCTGTTCAGGATGAGATGAAGGATGCCCTGACACTGTTAAATAGCTGGTATACGGAAGGGCTGATTGATCAGCAGTTCACAACAAGAACAAACGATGACATCGTAGCGTTGATTTCCAGTGGAAAGTGTGGCGCATTCATTGGACCGTGGTGGGCACCATTCAATACCGCATTGACTTCTAGTTATGCAACTGATGATGCAGAGTGGATTAATGTATCCGCACCGGTAGGCGAGGATGGAAAGATTCAGGCAATCAATACACAGTCCTATGCAGGATTTGTTGCTGTAAGAAAGGGCTATGAGCATCCAGAGATCGCAATGAAGATCGTTAATGTAAATGCTGAGTATTCCAAGCAGGATACAAGCGATGCCTCTCTTGAGATTCGTGAGAATCAGCCACTTGCATACTTTAACTGGCCGCTTTATTGCGAGGTTCAGCCGGGCAACAACGCACAGACAATGACCGAGCATGTACTTGCAGCACTGGATGACGAGTCTAAGGTAGACACTTTAACTTCTGACGAATTAAGCTACTATCAGTCCGCTCAGAATTATCTGGCAGCAGAGGCAGAAGGTAAGAAAGCAGACTCCGCAGATTATTCCCAGTACATGTCCAGAGTCGTATCTATGTCTCGTATGATCGAGAATCCGGCAGATTTTGTGACACCGGCATTCTATGAGACGACCGAGTCCATGGCAATCCGCTGGGCATCCTTAGAGAAGATCGAGATGCAGACTGTTTTAAAGATCATCGTTGGCGAAGAGAGCATCGACGCATTTGATCAGTTTGTATCCGACTGGAACAAGGCAGGCGGCGAGCTGATCACCGAGGAAGTAAACGAGGCAATTCAGAAGTAACACGAAGCATAGTTATCGGCCGGAGTCAAATGATTTTTGGCTCCGGCTTTCTCAAAAAAAGGAGGAACCGCATGAGTCAGGCAGCAAGTAAGAAAAAGAAACGTCTGGGAAGAGAAGAGCTTACACTTAACCTTATGATCCTTCCAGGCCTGATCATTTTAATTATATTTGTGTTTGCACCGCTCGTTGGTTCGCTGATGGCATTCGAAAATTATGTTCCGGCAAAAGGCCTTTTAAAGTCAAAATGGGTCGGACTTAGCAATTTTGAATTCATTTTCAGCCTTCCAGATAGCAAGCAGGTGTTTATGAATACGCTGATCATTGCATTTTCCAAGCTGGTGGTCAACATTTTTGTTCCAGTCACATTCGCCATTTTGTTAAATGAAATCCGTGTAAATGTTTGCAAAAAGATCTTCCAGACGGTTGTCTACCTTCCACATTTCCTGTCATGGGTTGTGTTGGCAACCGTTGTCACCAATATGTTTTCACTGGATGGTCCGATCAATGCGGTAATCAGTGCACTTGGCGGCAATCCGATTTATTTCCTTGCAGATAATAAGTGGTTCCGTACCGTTATCGTTGGAACGGATGTCTGGAAAGAGTTTGGTTACAACTCGGTTGTTTATCTGGCAGCCTTAACGGGCATTGATCCGGGACTTTTCGAGGCGGCTTCCATTGACGGAGCAAATCGTTTTAAGCAGATTTTGCATATCACCGTTCCTGCACTGCTGCCAACTGTTGTGTTAATGACAGCGTTAAACCTTGGAAATATCTTAAATGCAGGCTTTGATCAGGTATTTAACCTGTATAATCCAATCGTTTATGAGACTGGCGATATCATTGATACTTACGTTTATCGTATTGGTATGGTGGAACGTCAGTACAGCATTGGTACCGCAGTCGGTCTGTTAAAATCGGTAATCAGTTTTATTCTGATTCTGGGTGCAAATAAGCTTGCACAGAAGACAACTGGTTCCGGTATATTCTAAAGAAAGGGAGAAAAGTAGCATGAAAGCAAAACCAGGAAAAATAGTTTCTCAGATTCTCATTTGGCTCGTCGTTCTTTTATTTGCATTGAGTTGTCTGTTACCACTTTTAAACATGGTTGCCATCTCCCTGAGTGGAAGTGACGCAGTTGCGGCAAATAAAGTTGGTCTGTGGCCGGTAGACTTTACCATCACTACATACAATAAGCTGCTCGGTGATTCCCAGTTCTGGCATTCGTTCTGGATTTCCGTAAAGCGAGTTGTAATCGGAACGCTAATCAACATGTTTTTTACGATTTCAATGGCATATCCGCTCTCAAAAAGTAAGAAGCGTTTTCGCGCCAGAGAGATCTACATGAAGATTGTCATTTTTGCAATGTTGTTTAATGGTGGTGTCATTCCGTTATTCATGGTAGTCAGCAAGCTTCATTTAAACAATACAATTTGGTCCCTTGTTCTTCCGGGTGCCGTTCCGGTATTCAATGTGATCCTGTTAATTAACTTCTTTAAGGGAGTTCCGGAGTCTCTTGATGAGGCAGCGAGAATCGACGGTGCAGGTCCGATCACAGTACTGTTAAAGGTGTATCTGCCAATTTCCCTTCCGGCATTAGCTACTGTTGGCCTGTTTGCGATCGTAAATCACTGGAATGATTATTTCTCAGGTTTGATCTATATGAGTAAGGCGTCAATGTATCCGCTGCAGACTTATATCCAGCAGCTGACCGTTGATTTGACACAGATCACCGATGCAGATCAGTTAAAGCAGTTATCTGCGTTAAATAACCGTTCGTTCAATGCAGCAAAGATTGTCGTTTCCACGATTCCGCTGCTAGTCATCTATCCATTCCTGCAAAAATATTTTGTAACAGGTATGGTAATTGGTGCCGTAAAAGAGTAAAATAAAATTATCTGCTTATCGCTTGCAAAAAGGGTGATTCGTGAGAAAATACACCTTGCAATCGGTAACAATTACAAGGATGCCAGAGCGCAGAAGCACAATTTTGCCTCTGGCATCGCGTGTAAAGGAAAGGAGACGAGTAATGGCAATTCAAATCAGCAAAAATGGATGTCTGATGACACTTCAGACAAAAGATTCAAGTTATCAGATGCTTGCAGATGAAAAAGGTGTGCTGCTGCACTTATATTATGGAAGCCGCATTGACGCAGAGGAATTATCTGACTTGATTTTAAGAAGCGATGTCGGCTTTTCTGGAAATCCAGAAGAGGCAGGGCTTGACCGCTCGTATTCACTTGATACGCTGCCGCAGGAGGTGGCTTCGAGTGGTGTGGGCGACTATAGGGAGGATTCAGTTCGTCTGGTACATGCAGATGGCAGCTGCGCAGCCGATTTTCGTTTTGAAAGCAGCGAGGTTGTATCCGGTGCGTATTCAATTCCGGGTCTGCCTGCGCTGTATGACACAAAAGACAGCAATGCTGAGACCCTTGTCGTTCGCATGAAAGAAAAAGCTTCCGGTGCAATTCTTACCTTATATTATGGCGTGTGGGAAGAGGAGAATGTGATCACAAGAACCGCAAGCCTGACGAATACCGGCAAGACACCAATCTATATCGAAAAGTTTTTGTCCTGTAGCCTTGATATGATGAACCGTGACCTTGATCTGGTCAGCTTTACCGGTCGTCATGCGATGGAACGCACAATGGAGCGCACACCGATCACCCATATCAAGACCGAGTTTGGCAGCATCCGCGGAACTTCTAGTCATCAGTATAATCCGGCGATGATTCTTTGTGATCGCCATGCAACAGAGGATACAGGGGACTGCTTTGGTCTTTGCCTTGCCTACAGCGGCAGCTTCACCGCGATGGCACAGAAGGATCAGAGAGATCAGATTCGCGTGCAGATGGGTATCAATCCATATCAATTTCGCTGGTGCCTGACAGAGGGAGAGACCTTCTATGCGCCGCAAGTGATTCTTTCCTTCTCTGATAAAGGTTTTGCGAAACTTTCACACCAGTATCATGCAATTCTGCGTGAGCATATGTGCAGAGGTCGCTATAAGCATGAGCGTCGTCCGGTATTGATCAACAACTGGGAGGCCACCTATTTTGACTTTAATGAGGAGAAGATCGAAAAGATTGCTGCGCAGGCGGGTGAGCTTGGTATCGAGATGATGGTGCTCGACGATGGATGGTTTGGCAAGCGAGACGATGACAACAGCGGTCTGGGTGATTGGTTTGTAAATGAAGAAAAGATTCGCGGCGGACTGCCGGCACTTTCTAAGAAAATCCACGAGAAGGGCATGAAGTTTGGTCTGTGGTTTGAGCCAGAGATGATTTCGGAGGACAGCGATTTGTATCGTGCGCATCCGGACTGGGCACTTGCAATCCCAGGGCGCGTGCCGAATCACAGCCGTAACCAGCTTGTCCTTGATATGGCAAGAAGTGATGTGCGCGACTATTTAATGGAGCGTTTTGAGGATATCTTAGGCAACACACAGATCGAGTATGTGAAGTGGGATATGAACCGAAGTGTCTGTGATATGTACAGCAGTATTTACACAGGCGAGCAGGCAGGAGAGCGATATCATCGTTATGTACTTGGTGTGTATGATCTGTTGGAGCGCTTCGTAAAACGTTTCCCAGATACGCTGCTTGAAGGTTGCAGCGGCGGTGGTGGACGTTTTGATGCCGGAATGCTGTATTATTCGCCGCAGATTTGGTGCAGTGATAACACCGATGCGATGAACCGTCTTGACATCCAATACGGAACATCCTTCTTCTATCCGGCAAGTGCAGTCGGCGCACATGTCTCTGCCTGCCCGAACCACCAGACTGGACGCACGGTACCTCTTTCCACCAGAGCGGATGTGGCGCTTGCTGGAAGCTTTGGCTACGAGCTTGACTTACGACTTCTCTCCGATGAGGAAAAGACTCAGGTTACACAGCAGATCAAGGAATTTCATGACTACTATGACTTGACACACGAGGGTGACTATTATCGTCTGACTGACAGAGAAAATACAAGCTTTACCGCATGGGAGTTTGTCGCACAGGATAAGAGCCGCGCACTTGTTACAGTCGTAAAGAAAGATGCATGGGGCAATCCACTTCCGGTTCATGTTAACGTGAAGGGCCTTGATGATAATGCTACATATGTTTGCAGTATCAACGGAATTAAACGCACCGGAAAAACTTGGAATCGCGCAGGTGTCACCCTTCCAAAGTTTTTGCGTGCGGGTGAGAGTATGAAGCTTACGCTTACGAAGGTGGAGTAAAAAGTTTCACTTTTTTGAAAAAAACACTTGACGAAATCGCAAAAGTATTCTATACTGTAGAAGTCACGGCGATATAGCCAAGTGGTAAGGCGCGGGTCTGCAACACCCTTACCGCCGGTTCAAATCCGGCTGTCGCCTGTCAAGAGCTCTGAGAATCTCTCAGGGTTCTTTTTTGTTTGTCAGAGGGGACAGGAACGTTGTTTTTTCCTGTCCCCCTAAAAACACCAATTTAATAATCTAGACAGCGATAGTAGCGGCGAATTTCCATCGGATGGCAATTGATAGCCTCCAAATGCACATCAATTCGGTTGGTGACAGCATGTGTGACAAGATGGGAAACAAAACCGCGGTATTGTGGTTTAATACCCAAAAGTGGATAGTCTGCCGCATCGATAATCGTGTAGTTGGCGCAGATTTTTGGAAGAAAAGCGGCTACACGAAGAGACAATGGACGGCTGGCATCCTCACTGACAAAAAGAGTGACAGGGGTATCTCGCGAAATGATTTCAAGCGTTCCATGGAAAAATTCGCCAGAAGACACAGTTTTTGTCGCCATCCAGTGCATTTCTTCCCAGTAGCACATACCGTATGAATAGGTGGATCCCCACTGGTTTCCAGCTCCGACAAAATAGTGGAGTGCATCGTTGTAATGTTTTTTCGCGAAAGACTGTGCAAAGGAATCGGAAGAACGCTCGACGGAAATGAGAGCATCTGCGAGGAAGTGATCGAAGTTTTCATAATAGTCCTCATAACAGTCAAACTCATGACGTAGAAATAAAATCCGGTCAGCTGCCATAAAAAATTTGAGCTGTTCGTTTTGTGGATAGGAGATGCAAAGTTCACACAGATTGCGAAGCTGCGGATTGGGATTATCAAGAAAAGCAAGGATCGTAGCATGTGCTGCATGTGCTTTTTCAACGGCCTGAATGATCTCAGGTGTACTTCCTGTTACAGAGGAATAAATTAGAAGGGTACCTTCCATGATGCGCTGATTGCCGGTTGTGATATACTCAGCTGCATTTTCTGCAAACACCTCCATTGATGTAAATTCCTTCATATGGGAAACCGCTTGCAAAGCAGACGCGTATGTGCCGCCAATCCCAAGAAAGCACATATTTATAATGCCCTTTTCAAATGTGGTATCTAGAAAAGGATTGATTTGATGACGCAGTGCGAGTGCTCCAGTTACCGATTGACGTAGTGATTCCTCTTGAAACTTCAGCATAAAAATACCTCCATATATGATTGGGAACAATTCAAAGCCATAAAAGATGGTTCTGAATTTGGTCCTGAATTACTATTAAAAGTAATATAACATTATAATACAATACATAATAATAAAAGGCAAGAAAAAATTGCAGTGACTGCAATTTTTTCTGCCATCTGTTTTGTTCTCTGAAATAGGCTGCAAAAGTTCCATCGGTGGTAGTTGGACTTATTTAGCTATTGATATTCGAAGTCATTTGAGTGCCCGGACTCTGCGTGCGGATGGTATAGGAAATTCGATCACCGCGCACAAGAGAACGAGAGTAATGGATTGGTGTGCCATCGGCTGCGTAGCAAGTCTTTTGCATCAAAAAAAGTGGATCGCCTGCCTGACAATGGAGGATGGAGGCCTGCTCGGCGTTTGCAATACGGACAGCAATCTCACATACAGATTCACCGCGGGATACATGGTAATATTTGTCCAAAAGCTCATAAAAAGAGACATCGCCTGTCATGCGGTCAAGAAAATCTGGGTAATTCAAAGAAGAAACATAAATTTCATCTAGGGCAAGCGGTGAATCGTCCTCGAAGATTAATCGCTGTACGTAACAGACAGGCTCATTGGACTGAAGTGAAAGTGTATCACATAAAAATTCCTCAGCAGGCTGCAGTTCCTTCTTTAACAAAAGGTGATGAGACTGATGTCCAAGTGCGGATAGATAATTGGTAAAACCAGCTTGATCCTTTAAATCAACGCTTTTTGGCTGAGTGGAAACAAAGGTACCTTTTCCACGATGCTTTTCAAGAATATGCTGGTCAGTGAGCTGCTGGATGGCCTTGCGGACGGTAATGCGGCTTACTTGATACTGTTCACATAGTTCTTCCTCGCTAGGAAGGCGGTCACCCGGCAGATATTTTTTTTCGTTCAATGCTTGACGGATCTCGGCTTCAAGCTGTATATAAAGTGGTTTCAGACTATTTGTGTCTAACATAAGTTCCCCCTGATCATAGTATTGTTAGGATAAAGACATTATATGATGTCATATTATGTATATCAAAATTTAGTATAGTAAAAAGAGAGAGAAAAGTCAAGATTTGCTGTTTTTACATTGCGATTTGTTCATGCATATGCCAATATGTATGGTTTTTCATAACTCTACCTGTGAACAGTAAAAAAAAATTTGCTACTTTAATGCGGTAATTCAAAAAAACACTTGACAAATGAACAAACTTGGTATAACATAAAGCAAAACGTTATATAACGTTATAATACAAATGGTCATTACATGATGTAATGTTTGAATTAAAAATTTTGATAAAAACATCGTGATATAAGACCAGAATACAAATGGAGGGTTACACATGAAAGCAGAACATCTTTCCCAGATCCAGGCTGCAGTAGCAGCTGTTAAAGAGAGAAAAACAATCCGCAGATTTTATTTCGTTGCATGCGGAGGCTCTCAGGCATCCATGATGCCAATTCAGTACATGTTTGACCGCGAGACCAGCATTCCGTCCGCTATTTACACTTCCAATGAGTTTGTAAAGGCAACGCCGAAGGTGCTGGACGATACCTGCGTTGTATTAACAATTTCCCATTCTGGAAATACACCAGAGACTGTCAGAGCAGCAGAGCTGGCAAAGGAAAAGGGAGCTGTCTCTATTTCCCTGACCAATCTTGTTGATTCTCCGCTGTGGAAGGCTTGTGAGTATCCGATCCATTATGAGCATGGTCCGGAGGCTGACCCGAACGACCTTAGCAAGGTAATTCTGTATACACTGGCATTTGAAATGTTGAATGTAGTTGAGCCGTCTGAGAAGTGGACAAAGGGCGCAGAGTCTTTAAAGAACCTTCCAGAAGTAACCGAGCGCATCAAGGCAAAGTATGCAGATTTTGGTTTACAGTGGGGCAAGGATTACAAGCGTGAAACTGTAATCTACACAATGGGAAGTGGCGCAAACTATGGCGAGATGTATTCGTTGGCAATCTGTCTGTTTATGGAAATGCAGTGGATTCATTCTAATTGCATTCATTCAGGAGAATATTTCCATGGACCATTTGAGGTAACCGATTTTGATGTACCATTTGTACTGGTTAAAGGCATTGGAGCGACCAGAGAACTAGATGAAAGAGCATACAATTTCTGCAGTAAGTTTTCACAGAAACTGGCAGTAATTGATGAGGCAGAGTTTGATCTGACCGGAATTGAGCCAGGCGTACAGGAGTATGTAGCACCGCTGTTAGCTGGCACAGTTGTTCGTGAGATGATTGATTCTCTTGCACATGAGAGAGGTCATGCACTGTCTGTTCGCAGATATATGTGGCAGATGGAGTATTAATAAGTAAGGTCTCCTGCTTTTTCTGCATGAAGCAGGAAAGCAGGAGATCGCTTTTTTTACAGACAGGAGGACGCACAAATGAAGCTGATTGCAGTTGGAGATAATGTGACAGACTGTTATCTGGATGAGGGTATTTACTATCCGGGTGGAAATGCAGTCAATGTAGCGGTAGATTGTAAGAGAGACGGCGCTGAGAAGGTAAATTATATTGGCGTGTTTGGAAATGACGAGAGAGCAGATTATATTAGAGCGTGTATAGAAGAGGAAGGCGTAACTTGTGAGCGCTCCAGAAAAGTATTTGCACCAACCTGTCAGCCAGGCGTAAAGATTAATGAAGACGGTGATCGAATCTTTGTCGGAGGAATCCGTGATACCTGCCAGCATTTGTTTTCAATCAGACTTCAAAGAGAGGATCTGGAAGTAATCAAGAAGTATGATATCTGTCATACGAGCTGCTATTCCAATCTGGAATATGAGCTAGAAACCTTAAGTAGTGTCTGTGAGGTTTCATTTGATTTTTCAGATGAGCATGATGATGAATATATGAAACGAGTATGCCCATTTGTCACCTATGCATTCTTCTCAGGCTCCGATCTGTCAGAAGAAGAAATCCAAGCGTTAGCCAAAAGGGCAGCAGGGTATGGTACAAAGATTGTTGGTATCACGCGTGGTTCAAAGGGTTCTGTATTTTATGATGGAAAACAATTTTACGCACAGGGAATCTGTAAGGTAGACGTAGTAGATGCAATGGGTGCAGGTGATGCTTTTATTGCAGCATTTTTACGTCACTATGCAGACAAGAAAGATATGAAAGACGCACTTAGTTATGCAGCAGAGCGTGCAGCATATGCTTGTACATATGCAGGCGGATTTGGTCATCCGCACAAGGCATGAGAAGGAGGAAGGCTATGAACAGACGAGTAATGGCAGTGACAGCAGCGACAGTAATGAGTATATCTGGTTTTGCAGTGCCGGCAATGGCAGATGAGGAAGAAGTTGTCTCAATTCAGATTAGTGCTTCAATTACATCAATGGATCCATTGATTGGTGGAGATTCAACAAATGTTGCAGTTATTTCGAATACGATGGAAGGATTGTTTGTTGTTGATGCGGATGGACAGATTCAGAATGGTCTGTGTGATTCCTATGAGGTATCCGACGACCAGAAGACTTATACCTTCCATATTCGTGAAGATGCAAAGTGGAGCGATGGTACACCAGTAACTGCACAGGATTTTGAATATGCGTGGAAGAGAAACGCAACTGCGCAGGGGGATTATAGTACCTTTACCTATCAGATCGAGATGGCTGCAATTAAAAACTATGAGGCAGTTACTTCTGGCGAAGCAGATGCAAGTGAACTTGGAGTGACAGCGGTAGATGATAATACCTTACAGGTTGAGCTGGAATATCCAGTACCATTTTTCTTAAATCTTCTGACTTTCTCTCCGTGGGCACCTGTAAAAGAAAGCAAGCTGACAGAAGAGGGTGATCAGTTTGGTGTAGACAAGGACAGTGTTTTATATTGTGGTGCCTACACACTCGATCAGTGGGATGTCGGTGGAAATACCATTGTACTCAAGAAGAATCCAGATTATTGGGATGCAGAGAATGTAGACGTAGATGAGATTGATCTTGTTGTTATCAGTGATACACAGCAGGCGGTTATGGCTTATCAGAATGGAGACGTGGACAACGTTACGCTGACAGGTGACATGGTTAGTATGTATAAGGATGATCCAGAGTTTTCGAATGTTTTAGGTGCGTTTAATTACTATTTGATGGTTAATACATCTCTCGATGGTTATGACAATAAAAACTTACGTCAGGCAATCGCTTATGCGATCGACAGAGAGAGTCTTTGCAATAATGTATTAAATGATGGTTCTGTTCCTGCTTATAATATGGTAATGAAAGGTCTTGTAAGCAACTCAGATGGTGAGGATTTTGCAGAGGCAAGCGGACAGTACTTCCAGTATGATACCGAGAAGGCAAAGGAACTTTGGGAGAAGGCAAAGGAAGAGACGGACTTAAGAGAAATTAATATTGTTTATGATGAAGAAAAGGATTTTGCAGCCAATACTGCCGCATTTATTCAGTCTGAATTGGAGAGTACACTGGATGGCTTAACTGTAAATATCACCAGTACACCAAAGAAAAATAGAATTCAGTTGGCACAGGATCATGACTATGAGATTGAAATGTGGGGTTGGGGACCAGATTATGCAGATCCTACTGCAATCTTAGCGATGTATGAATCCAATCATCCATCAAATTATTCTCTGTGGTCGAGTGACGAGTTTGACAAACTGTACAACGAGGCCAACACCGCACTGGCAGGTGACGAGGCTGCACGTTGGGATAACCTGATCAAGTGTAATGATATTTGCACTGAGAATGCAGGCTGCATTCCGCTCTTCCAGACCGGATCTGCAACACTTACAAAGTCAAATGTAACTGGAATTACGGAGCATAACACTGGTGTTCCGTGCTACTACAAGTTTGTAGAGAAGGATTGATAAAAGAAAAAGTAGGTGCAATCGTATCTGCACACAAAGAGGATGTGCCCGGGGCGAAGCAGCTTTGGACAGATCCTCTTTTAAAAAGGCCACTGTTTCGAAAAAAAATAGTGGCAAAAAAGTCTTTGACAGGAGGAAAATCCGAATGAAAAAATTTGTGTTAAAGCGAACCTGCATTGCATTGCTGACAGTCTTCCTGATCTTGTTGCTTTTATTTTTGATGCTTGACTTTATGCCGGGTTCGCCATTTAATAACGAAGAAAAAATGAGCGCAGAGCAAATCGCGGATTTGTATCATAAATATGGACTAGATCAGCCAATCATTACAAGATTTTTCTTATATTTGAAAAATATGCTTCACGGTGATTTTGGTATTTCCTATAGTCTTCAGGTTAATATGAAGATTAGCGAGATGATTGGACCAAAAATTTTAGTGACCATTCGTCTTGGCCTTCAAGCTGCGATTGTTGGAACGATTATCGGTGCACTGCTTGGAATTATTGCTGCACTGCGAAAGAATACATGGATAGACACGGTTACTACCATTGTCTCAGTACTTGGTGTCAGTCTTCCATCATTTGTCTTTGCGCTTTTACTGTCTTACTTTTTTGGATTTAAGTTTAAGATGTTTCCGTTCATTTACAGTACAAAAAATGAATTTCAATCGACAATTCTTCCAACCATTTCGCTTTCTATGTTTACAATTGCAAGTGTTGCACGTTACACCAGATCGGAAATGGTAGATATTTTAAATTCGGATTATTATCTGTTGTCAGATTCAAAAGGACTTCCGAAGGCAAAGCTGATTCTTCATCATGCCATTCGAAATGCAATGATTAGCGTTATTACGGTACTTGCACCATTGATTGTAAATTTAATGACAGGAAGTTTGGTAATTGAAAAGGCATTTAGTATTCCAGGCTTGGGAAGTCTTTATGTCAGTGCAATCCAGTCAAATGATTTTAATGTTGTTTTAGCCATTAGTTTTATCTACAGTTTGATGTTTATCTTTACGATGCTTCTGGTTGATATTCTCTATGGTGTGATTGATCCTAGAATACGACTGGCGAAAGGAGAATGATTATGAATCGATTTGAGTTCAGTACAGAAGACCATAAAGAGGAAGAAGAGAAAGTTCTTGTTGGTCGTTCCTATGGAAAAGAAGTTCTTTATCGTTTTCGCAAGAATAAAGGTGCATGGATAAGCTTTTTTATTATCATTCTTCTTGTAGTTGTTGCACTTATAGCACCGGTTACTAGTCCGTATTCTTACAAGGAAGTGCATTCTGAATATAGCAATCTGCCACCAAGGGTTCCGGGATTGGAAAAGCTGGGAATTTTTGATGGCGTCAGTCATGGACAGAACATGTATGAGGCAAAAAACTGCACCGACAAATATTTCTTCTTTGGAACAGATAACTTGGGAAGAGATATTTGGACGAGAGTATGGCAAGGTACTAGAATCTCTCTTTTGATAGCAGCGCTTGCGGTTATTATTGATGTGTGCATTGGTGTAATTTATGGTTTGGTATCGGGCTATTTTGGCGGAAAAATTGATATGATCATGCAGCGAATCACGGAAGTGCTAAGCAGCCTTCCAACGTTAGTCGTTGTGACATTAATGCTAGTTGTTATGAAGCCAGGTCTTGGAAGTATTATTATTGCTTTGATGCTGACAGGATGGATCAATATGAGCCGTATTGTGCGTGCACAGGTGCTGAAATTAAAAGATCAGGAATTTGTACTTGCTGCAAGAACGCTTGGTGTGAGCAATCGAGATATTCTGTTCAAAGAGATCCTTCCAAACTCACTCGGACAGATTATTATAACCTTTATGTTTTCAATTCCAAATGCAATTTTCTTGGAAGCGTTTTTGGCATTTGTTGGTCTTGGTGTTCCAGCACCGATGGCATCTCTTGGATCGCTAATCAATGATGGATATAAATCAGCAATGACGTATCCTCACATGGTAGCAGCACCGGTAATTGTATTAGGTATTTTGATGCTTGGATTTAATCTATTTGCAGATGGATTAAGAGATGCAATTGATCCTCAGCTGAAGCAGATGTAACGGGAGGTAAATGGAATGGAAAAAAGAAAACCAGTACTGAGTATGAGAGATTTGGCAGTTTCCTTTCAGGCCTCATTTGGAAAAATACGTGCGGTACGTGGCGTGAACATGGACGTCTATCCGGGCGAGACCGTCGCCATTGTAGGAGAATCTGGAAGTGGAAAATCTGTTTCTGTTAAGACAATCATGGGCATTACAGCGCCAAATGCAGTCATTGAAAGCGGAACGATTCAGTTTCGTTTTCAGGAAAATGGAAAGGAACAAGTTGTCGATCTGTTAAAGCTTTCCAAAAAGGAAATGCAGCATCGAATCAAAGGAAAGCGTATTGCGATGGTATTTCAAGATCCGATGACCTCACTTGATCCGACAATGACGATTGGACGACAGTTGACAGAAGGTATGCGTTATCATCTTCATTTGTCACAGGCAGATGCAGATAAGCGTGCTGAAGAATTGCTTGACATGGTAGGAATCGAGTCCCCAAAGGAGCGAATGAAAAACTATCCACATCAGCTTTCAGGAGGAATGCGCCAGCGTGTTGTAATCGCAATTGCATTGTCCTGTAATCCGGATCTTTTGATTTGCGATGAGCCGACAACCGCGCTTGATGTTACGATTCAGGCAAGAATTTTGCAGTTGATACTTGATTTACAAAAAAAATTGGGAATTGCCGTTATTTTTATTACGCATAACCTTGGCGTTGTAGCAAAAATTGCTGATTATGTGAATGTTATGTATGCAGGAAAGGTGGTGGAGACTGGAAAGGCAGAGGATATCTTTTTTGATCCGCGTCACCCATATACGTGGGGATTGCTGTCTAGTATGCCAGATCTGACAGGAGACAAAAAAGAACGTCTGTATACCATTCCGGGAAATCCACCAAATCTTGCAAATGAAATTAAGGGTGATGCATTTGCTGTGCGAAATCCGTACGCACTGAATATTGATTTTGAGGAAGAACCACCGATGTTTGAAATCAATGAGCATCATCAGGCTGCTACTTGGCTGCTTCATCCAGATGCGCCAAAGGTAGAGATGCCGGCAGCACTAAAAAGAAGAATTGAGCAGCTTCGAAAGGAAGAAGCGCGATATGCAGAGGAGGGATCTCATGGTACAGACAAATGAACCACTGCTTCGTGTGAGAGGCTTAAAGCAATATTTTCCGGTCAGCAAAAAATTTACGGTACGCGCTGTTGACAATATTTCTTTCGACATTTATCCGGGAGAAACCTATGGATTAGTAGGTGAATCGGGTAGCGGAAAATCGACAACAGGTCGTTCAATTATTCGTTTGTATGACCCGACAGAGGGCACAATTCTTTTTAATGGAGAAGACATTAGCAAAAAGCTGACAGCAAAGCAGGAAAAGATGCTTCGCTCAGATATGCAGATGGTCTTTCAGGATCCGATGGCTTCTTTAAATCCCCATAAAAAAATTTTGGATACAATTGCGATGGGACTTGATGCCCATCATCCTCATATGAACCCAAAAGAGCGCGTAGAACGAGTGGCTAAAATGATGGAAATGGTCGGTTTAAATCCAGCTTACATGAACCGTTATCCAAACCAATTTTCCGGCGGACAGCGCCAGCGAATTGGACTAGGAAGAGCGTTAATTATGAATCCAAAGCTGGTAATTGCAGATGAAGCAATCAGTGCACTTGATGTTTCGATTCAGGCACAGGTCGTTAACTTAATGAAGGATATTCAAAAAGAGACCAATGTTGCATATTTATTCATTGCACATGACCTTTCTATGGTTCGCTATATTTCGGATAGGGTAGGCGTTATGCATAAGGGACATTTGGTTGAGACTGGATTGACCGAAGAGATTTTTGAACATCCGGTTCATCCATATACAAAGTCACTTTTGTCAGCAATCCCAATTGCAGATCCGGTGATTGAACGAAATAGAGAACCGATTGTATATCAATATGAGAAGAGCGGTTTCAAATATAATGATTGTGTCATGGTAAATGTTTCAGAAACGCATCAAGTTTTAATGGAAAAGAAAATGTAAGTAGCAAGCCGTCTGAAGACAATTTGTTTTTCAGACGGTTTTTTTTAATCGACTCTTAAAAAATCTTCAAAAAGTAGTTCGTTGACGGCTGTGCTGCTAAGTGGTAGGATGATAAAGGGTAAGTCAGCAGGGACAGATAAAATGCCATTTTTCCCTGACCCCAAAACAAACCAAAAGCTTCAGGAATATCGAAAAAAGATGTGGAATGCGTCTGGGTATCTGTTAAATTTGATTAATAGCATTTTGGATATGAATAAGTTGGAATCCGGTCAGTTGGTGGCAGATCAAAGTCCATTTAATTTGCTGGAAACGCTTCAAAACATTTACACAATTATCTCAACGCAGGCAACAGAAAAAGGACTGAAAATCAGCAGCGATACGTCACGAGTGATTCACAGCCATTTGATTGGAAGTCCATTATATGTGAATCAGATTTTAATCAATGTCGTAAATAATGCAGTCAAATATACACCTGCCGGTGGTACAATTGAGCTTTTCTGCAAAGAGGAAATGATCTCAAGGGAGTGTTCCAGATATTGCTTTGTAATACGAGATACGGGAATTGGCATGAGTTCGGAGTTTCAATCGCATGTGTTTGAGGCCTTTTCGCAGGAACACAGTCAGATCTTTAACGGATATGCAGGGACTGGTCTTGGTCTTGCAATTACAAAACAGCTGGTTGAATTTCTGAATGGAACAATTGATTTTGAGAGTAAACCGGGAAAGGGAACGACATTTCGGATTGACTTGCCATTTCAGATTGATCATTCAGAGCAGACTGAAAAGAAAATAAAAAGCAATCACTCGGATCTTTCATGCAAAAAAATTCTTCTTGTTGAGGACAATGAATTAAATCTTGAAATTGCAAAGTTTATTTTGGAGGATGCAGGTGCGCAGGTTGATGTGGCGCAAAATGGACAAGAGGCTGTAGTAAGATTTCGTGAAGTACCGCCGTTTGCATATGCGCTTATTTTAATGGATATCATGATGCCAATGATGAATGGATACGAAGCGACAAAGGCAATTCGTAGCATGAATCGACCGGATGCAAGGATGGTTCCGATTATTGCTATGTCAGCAAATGCGTTTCAGGGTGATATTGCAGAGAGCAAAAGTGCCGGTATGAATGAGCATCTTTCCAAGCCACTTGATTCTGCAAAATTATTAAATTCGATTGCAAAGTACATAAAGTAGAAACTGTGAAGATAGGATAAGAAAAGGGGCAAGGTATAAAGGGCTTTGTCTCTTTTGTTCTTAAACAACTCTTAAAAAAATCTTCAAAAAGTAGTTCGTTGACGGCTGTACTGTGAAGTGGTAGGATGATAAAGGGAAAGCCGGCGGGGACAGATAAAAAGCCATTTTTCCTGACCCCAAAACAAAGCGAGGTTATTGATAGATGAAAGAATTAAAAAAAGAAGATCTCCAGATCACAGAGCTGATTCATCATTTTGTGCGCGAGCATGTGGAAGCTGGGGATATCTGTATCGATGCGACGGCGGGCCGTGGAAACGATACGCTGTTTTTGTGTGAGCTTGTAGGTCAAAGAGGTGAGGTCATGGCGTTTGACATTCAGCCGCAGGCGCTTGAGGAAACGGCAACGCTTCTTGCTGAGCATGAATGCATGGCAGAGCTGGTGCTTGATTCTCACGCAAACATGCTTGATTACATGAATGAGGGAAGTGCGGCGTGTGTCATGTTTAATTTTGGCTATCTGCCGGGCGGTGATCATGCGATCGAGACAAAGGCACAGACAAGCATTGAAGCCATTCAGGCAGGTCTTTCGATTTTACGAAAGGGCGGTATCATGACGCTTTGTCTTTACGGCGGAAGTGATGTTCAAAGAGAGGAAAAGAAAGCAATATTGGAATTATTGCAGTCGCTTGATCCGAAGACCTATCTTGTCATCACAGGCTGCTATTATAATCGTCCGAACAATCCGCCGATGCCGGTGTTTATCCAAAAATTGGAAGGCAAAGACAGCAGTTGCATTTCCGGTTTCGGCTTGATATAATAACCTTATATCGACTGAAAGGGGTATAAAATAATGAACTATAAAAAGCGCAGAGACGAAGTGTTATCAAAGATGGAAAAGAATTCTGTTCTTGTTCTTTACTCAGGAGTAAGACATCATGTGAGTGCAGATGAGTATGCACCATTTGAGGCAAACAGAAATTTCTTTTATCTGACTGGAATTCGCCGCGAGAATATGATGTTAATTCTGGACAATGCGACCGAGGAGCCGAGCGAGATGCTTTTAATCGAAGAGGCAGATCCGGACCGCGAGCGCTGGATGGGCAAGAAGATGACCGTCGATGAGGCAAAGGCAAAGGCTGAGATTGAGAAGGTTGGCTTTATTGACACCGAGAAGAGCATCATCAACCGTATGCTGACAAGAGAGGATGTCTATGCGGTATACTTTGACACCTATCGTCATGATATTGATGATCTTGAAGATTACAATATGATGAAGGCACGCGAGTTTGCACAGAAGTACCCGGGTGTGCGCGTAAAGGATTGTGCACCGATCATCGCTGAGATGAGAATGCAGAAGGATGAGGATGAGGTAGCCCTGATTCGCGAGGCAATCAAGCTGACCGACAAGGGTCTGAAGAATCTGATGACAAACCTGACACCGGGCCAGATGGAGTATCAGGCACAAGCAGACTTTGAGTACAGTATTAAGAGAAATGGTGCAGACGGTGTTGCATTCCACACCATCGCAGGAAGTGGCATCAACGGAACTATGCTTCATTATGTTACAAACGACTGCGAGTGCAAGGACAACACACTTCTGCTGCTTGACCTTGGTGCAAAATACAAGGGCTATTGCGCAGATATCACAAGAACCTATCCGGTAAACGGTAAGTACACCGAGAAGCAGCGTATGGTTTACGAGGCAGTTCTTGCTGCAAACCGCGCGATTGCAAAGACCGCAAAGCCGGGCATGACCCTTCGCGAGTTAAACGATGTGTGCAAGAAGGTTCTTGCTGAGGGCTGCATCCGCATGGGTCTGATTGAGAAGGAAGAAGAGGTTGGAAAGTACTACATGCACGGTGTTTCCCATCATCTTGGAATCGATGTTCATGATGTAACCGTTGCTTCCAATAGCAAGCTTCGTCCGGGCGCTGTCATCTCCGATGAGCCGGGTCTGTACATTGATGAGTGGGAGATCGGAATCCGTATCGAGGACGATCTGTTAATCACAGAGGATGGCTGCGAGTGCTTATCTGAGGATGTAATGCGTACCCCGGATGAGATCGAGGCATTTATGGCTGAGGCGCACAAGTAAGTGAATGCGTTTACGGATAAGCCAATACTTATGGCAAAGCCCTGAGGTGGATGGCTTTCACGAGGCGATTCCCGTGTGGGAGCGGGCTTACGCAGTAACTAAGACAAAAAAGTGTGTGGAAGGCGCCGCGGGAACAAGGGGCGCCGACGAAACCATCACCGAAGGGCTTTTCGTAACCCCGGCCGTAAACAGAAATAACTTTTTGTTGCGGTCACTCCCAATCTTTGATACAATGAAACTATTCGTAAGCCAAGGAGGCGCCATAAGGTGAAGAAGTATAAGAAAGTTTTGATAGACGCTGTCCTGTTTTTTGCAATTATAGGATTGACACTGTATGGCGTTTTTCATGGGGAGGATCTCTCGGGACTGGGAGAAGCAATTAAAGAATGCAATATCCTGTGGCTGATTCCGGCAGTCCCTCTGGTGCTGTTTTTTATTGCCGGAGAGAGTATTGTCATCTGGCATATGCTGGGATGCTACGGGATTTATGTAAAGGAGCGGATTTGTTTCCTTTTTTCGGCAGTTGGATTTTTCTTCAGCTGCGTCACACCGTCTGCGAGCGGCGGTCAGCCAATGCAGATTTATTTCATGAAAAAGGAAGACATACCCGTTCCGATCGCAACGGTCATTTTGCTTGTTGTCACGATCACATACAAGTTTGTGTTGGTGGTCGTAGGCATCGGACTGTGGCTGTTTGCAGGGGATTTTCTGGCTGAGTATGTAGCAGAAGCGAGATGGGTCTTTTATTTGGGAATTTTGCTGAATGTCGGCTGTGTGGCTTTTATGTGCGTGGTGGTATTTCATCCTTCATTTGCCAAGAAAACATTGATGCTCGGAGCAAAACTTCTGGAACGGATACACATTTTAAAACACAAAGAAGAACGTCTGGACAAGCTGGAACGCTCCATGAATCACTATCATGAAGCAGCAGAGTTTATGAGCAGTCATTGGGGAATGATTGCGCGCGTGTTCGCAATCACGGTTGTGCAGCGATTTGCCATGTTTGCCGTGACGTATTTTGTTTACCGGGCGTTTTCTTTAAGCAGTATGAACTTTTTTGAGGTCATGTTCTTACAGGCTGTCATATCGGTATCGGTCGATATGCTTCCGCTTCCGGGTGGAATGGGCATCAGCGAGGGCTTGTTTATGATCATTTTCCGAAACGTGTTTGGAGAAGCTCTTCTGGTTCCGGGACTGGTACTGAGCCGTGGACTGGGCTATTACAGTGAGCTGTTTTTATCAGCAGTGTTTACAATGGTAGCTGTAGTCGTATTTCAGGTACGTGAGCGCAAAAGAACAAAACAAAAAACAAATTAAAGCAAAGAAATCCGGAATGAAGTATGCAAAAGCGCTTGGCGTTCGCACGATGGATGAAAGAGGGAGACAATGATAGGATTTTACGATTATACAGTAATATTGACATACATAAGCTTGGCATCAGCCATCTTGGGAATGATTAGTGCCTGCTATACAAGAATCTGCTGGGCCGTCTTTTTTCTGGGCATGTCCGGCCTTCTCGACACCTTTGACGGCAAAGTAGCCAGAACAAAGAAAAATAGAACAGAGGATCAAAAGCGATTCGGCATTCAGATTGATTCGCTTTGCGATATTGTCAGCTTTGGTGTTTGCCCGGTGATCATCTGCTGGTTTTCCGGAATGCAAAAGGCCTGGGAAGTTGGAATTTTGATTTTTTATTGTCTGGCAGGATTGATTCGCCTTGCCTATTACAATGTCATGGAGGAGAAGCGCCAGCAGGAGACCGATGAGAAGCGAAAGTATTATCAGGGTCTTCCGATTACATCCATTGCTGTAATTATGCCGTTCATGTATGCGATTTCCAGTCTGTGTCAGGAACAGTTTGAGATTGTACTTAGCATTGCGATGTTAATTACCGGTCTTTTGTTTGTAATTAATTTTAAATTTCCAAAGCCAAACAATAAGCAGCTGGCAGTATTGATTGTTATTGTGGCGGCCGTTGTGCTGTATCTTCTGTTTTGTTTTAACTGGAAGGAATATTATGGCTGGAATTTATCGGATCTGATTTTCTGGAAGCATAAAACGGTTTAACAAGACGGATTAGCAAAATAGTTTAACAAAAATAGTTTAACAAACAGCTTGAGAACAGATTCAGGGAAAGGAGCCACACAAAACATATGAAAGAAAAAAATAGTGGTCTTTTATCATTTTTATATACAATGCCAGTCGGAAGAGGACTTCTTAGTATCCTGATCAGTCCGGCGGTATCGCAGGCGGCAGGAAAGGTGATGAACAGTGGCGTGTCATCGTTAGCTGTTCCGGGCTTTATCAAGTCACATGACATTGATGTGTCGGAGTTTGAAAAGACGAGTTTTTCATCCTACAATGATTTTTTTACAAGAAAGTTAAAGCAGGGCGCAAGACCGTTTGAGGTAAACGACGATGCACTGATTAGTCCGTGCGATGCAAAGCTTACGCTTTATCCGATCATGAAAGATTCCCGTTTCTGGATTAAGCAGGGACAATACACGTTAAAAAGTTTGCTGCGCGATGAGAAGCTTGCAAAGCAATTTGAGGGCGGTATTTTATGGCAGCTTCGCTTAAGTGTAGATGATTATCATCGTTATATTTATCCGATCAGTGGAAGACGTTCTCACGAGCGCACAATTCACGGAGTGTTTCATACCGTTCAGCCGATCGCACTCGAGAACTGTCCGGTCTACAAGGAGAATACCAGAAAGTATTGCCTGATTAAGACAAAGGAACTTGGCACTGTCTTGATGATGGAGGTCGGCGCAATGATGGTCGGACGGATCACAAATCATGACGACATGCCGGGAAAGGTAATGTGTGGCGAGGAGAAGGGCTATTTTGAATTTGGTGGCTCGACAATTATCTTACTGACACAAAAAGATGCAGTAGTACCGCGCAAGGATATTGTTTATCACAGCATCAGCGGCGGTGAGGCTCCGATCAAGCAGGGCGAGAAGATTGCACGAAAAAGTACACAAAAATAAGCACATATTTTCTAATAAGAGGCAGGGCACAAAAGCCTTGCCTTTTTTGTAGAAAGACGGTAAAGTGGAAGCTGTAGCATTCGTAACGGAGCTGATGTGAAAGTAAAAACTATGGCATTCGTAGTGAAATTATAGTAAAACGGAAACAAAACTAGAAGCTATGGTATTTGGAACGGAACCGTGTAAACAAAATTTTGTGAGAAAAGGAGCAAGCTATGAACATTTTATTTGATGAGAAGATTCTGACAGCGGGTGCCATCCTCTTAAAGCTGGAAGACGACAAATCGGGTGCATTGCTGAAGCTATCAAAGGACGGCGCAGGAATTGTGCTGCCGTGGGACGTAATGAAGCGTGAGCGTTACTTCCTGTTTCAAATTGAAACGCTTGAGGAACACAGTGAGGCATTTAATGTGTACGTGTATGGCAAGAGCGAGGAGCCGACGATGACGATTCGTTTTGGTATTCTGCCGCAGATCACAACGCAGATTAGCTTGGATAAGGAATGGTTTAAGGCAGGTGTGCTGTTTCCGGAGGCGCTGCCGGGCGAGCTTAAGATTGTTTGCCATGGCGGACGAATCGCGCCAGAGGAAATTACACGCATTGAAGTGAAGACAATTCCGGTGTTCCACGACATTACCGTGCACATCAGCAACATGAAGCTGACAGATGAGTATCCAGAGGATGTGCAGCTGCCGGATATCAAGCTTGTTGACAGTCTTGGTCAGAATAAGCGAAAGGACTGGAAGGGCAAGACAAAAGATATCGAAGAATTAAAGACCATTTTGGAACAGCAGGCTAAGGCTGGCGAGCAGGGCTATCCGTTTGAGAACTGGTCTAAGTGGGGCGGCTGGAAGGATAAGAAACTGGCAGAGGGCACTGGCTTTTTCACAAAGTATAAAGCAGATGGCAAGTGGTGGATGGCAGACCCGGACGGCTATGCGTTCTTCAGTGCGGGACCAGACTGTGTAAATGTGCCGGTAGACTGCCGTGTGGATGGTGTTGAGAAGTGGCTGGATTGGCTGCCGGATGAAACAGAACCGGCTTACACAGAGATGTTCTCGCCAGAGCGTGTATTTAAAGATCGCAAACGAAATGCGAAGATGTTTTCCTATGCGGGAGCGAATCTGTACCGCGTCTTCGGCGCAGATTGGTATTCGATTTGGAAACGCATGATGGCTGGTCAGCTGATGCAGATGGGTTTGAATACACTTGGAAACTGGAGCGATCGCAGACTCTTTGATGATACACCGCTTCCATATGTGACCTCACTGCCGGAATTTCCAAAAACCGAAAAAAAGATCTTCCGCGATTTCCCGGATGTACTCAGTGACGAGTACAAAGATAATGCAGATAAGAATGCACAGGCACTCGCCGCAAGAAAGGACGATCCGATGATGATCGGCTATTTCCTTCGCAACGAGCCAAGCTGGGCATTTGTGGACAATCTGGTGCTTGCGGATGAAGTGCTTTATAACCCGGAGCGCACCGTTTGCAAGGAAAAGCTGATTGCCACTTTAAAGGAAAAGTATCAGACTGTGGAAGCACTCAATGCAGCATGGAACACATCATTTTCCAGCTTTGAAGATCTGTATCAGCCAATCCGCGATGCATCAACAAAGTCAGCTGCGGCAAAGGAAGACCAGAAGGAATTTTCCAAGAAAATGCTTCGCGCTTACGTTGAGATTCCATCAAAGGCTTGCCGCAAGGTCGATCCAAACCACATGATTCTCGGTATGAGATGGGCATGGATCTCTGACCCGGATCTGGTGACAGGATGGGAAAACTTTGATGTGTTCTCTATTAACTGTTATGCAGTCGACCCGACAGCAGCCATCTCCCATATCACAGAGCTTGGCGTTGATCTTCCGGTAATGATCGGTGAATTCCACTTTGGTGCACTTGATGCAGGACCAAATGCAACTGGTCTGGAGGGCGTTCTGACGCAGGCAGACCGCGGAAAGGCATATCGCCATTATTGCGAGCGTGTAGCGGCTCATCCAAACGGTGTCGGCTGCCATTATTTCCAGTGCTACGATCAGTTTGTATTAGGTCGTTTCGATGGGGAAAATTATAACATCGGTCTGTTTGATGTTTGCTCGAGACCGTATGAGGATATGGCGTCCGAGATAAGAAAGTGCAGCGAAAACATGTATGAGATTGCAGATGGAACGAAGGCGCCTACAGAAGAAAAGGCAGAAAGCATTCCGATGATTGCATATTGATTTTGGGCGGGGGCAGGCAACTGCCCCTTGACGGTAATAAGAGTATGTGCCTGAGCTTACAAGAAGGCGCAGGTAACAGGAAGGTATGGTTAAACAAAGTAAATGATTTTATGGTTTTTATTGATGCTTATTGTTGGACTTTTTGCAGCAGCAGGAGCAATCTTTTTTATCCGAAAGCTGAGAAAGTTTGAATGTATAAGCAAGCTTGGAAATGGAAAGAAATTTGTGAATTTGATTATTCGCATCCTGATTGTCGTGTGTCCGACCGCGGCTATGTGGGTGCTTTGGGGAAACATAAATGCAGTGATCAGTTTAATTCATCTGCTTGTCTTTTGGCTGGTGAGCGATGGCGTTTTTTATATCATCCGAAAAATTCGCAAGAAGCCATTTCGACGCTACTATGCAGGTGGCGTGGCAATTCTTGTTACGATTGGATGGCTCGGTGCGGGCTGGTATCAGGCGCATCATGTCTGGGAGAAGGATTATACGATCAATACCGATAAGGAAGTGGGAAATATCCGCATTGCGCTTCTCTCCGATTCCCATACGGGAACGACCTTTCATGCAGAGGGCTTTGCCAAGCACATGAAGGAGATCGAGGCACAAAATCCGGATGTTGTGCTGGTCGCAGGTGATTTTGTCGATGACGACACAACAAAAGAGGATATGATTGGCTGCTGCAAGGCACTTGGCGAGACGAAGACAAAATATGGTGTTTACTATGTCTTTGGAAATCACGATAAGGGTTATTACGGCGATGACTATCGCGGCTACAGCGGACAGGATCTGATCAACGAACTCGAGGCAAATGGTGTCATTGTGCTTCAGGATGAGAGCGTTTTGATTGATGATCGCTTTTACATTATCGGACGACAGGATCGCTCTGAAGAAGCAAGCTTCGGTGACAAGATGGCAACCGGCCGGGCAAGCATGGAAGAACTGACGGCAGATCTTGATCCGACAAAGTTTTCTGTTGTGATGGATCATCAGCCAGACGATTACGACAATCAGGAGGCAGCAGGTGTTGATCTGGTTGTGTCCGGTCATACGCATGGCGGACAGTTGTGGCCGCTCATGGATATCGAGAGTATTCCGGGACTTGGACCGGACGATTGCATTTATGGATTGGAGCAGCGCGGCGATACCAACTTTATTGTAACGTCTGGAATTTCGGACTGGGCGATCAAGTTTAAGACGGGGTGTCGCTCCGAGTATGTCATCATTGATGTTGTTTCTACCCGGTAGTTTTACGAACGCGGCTCGCCGATTGTTAAAATATAGAATTTGGAGATAGAAAAATATGGAAGCAGAAAAATTAGTAGAAGCACTTCACACAGTAGAAAAATTAAAAAGAACCATGCGTCATTGCTATACATTCGATGACCGAAAAGAGAGTGTGGCAGAGCATTGCTGGCGTGTGGCGCTGATGGCATACTGGATGGAAGATGAATTTCCAGAAGTGGATATGAATAAGGTAATCAAGATGTGCCTCATTCACGATCTGGGCGAGTGTTTTACCGGAGATATTCCGTGTTTTAAAAAGACAGATGCCGATGAAGAAGTAGAGGAAAATCTGCTGTATCAGTGGGTAGCGATACTCCCGGCTCCGTTTGATGAACAGATGCGGGCATTATATCAGGAGATGAGTGAACGCAAAACTTTGGAGGCACAGATCTACAAGGCACTCGACAACATGGAAGGTGTTATGGCGCACAATGAGTCGAGTATCGAGACTTGGGAGCCGCACGAGTATGAGCTGACGAAAAACTACGGACTGGATAAGACACAGTTTCATCCGTATATCAAGCACCTGCGTGAGTGCTTGCGTCAGGAGACGGTGGATAAGATCATTGCAGCGGGAAGAAATATTACGCTGGCAGAAGAATCTGACAAGGATGAGCTGCTAAAGCTCTACCACTCTATGATCGGCGGTGCAGCAGACTGGAATGAATATTATCCTTCCATGGAAAATATTGAGTTTGACATTGCGCATGACAGCCTGTTTGTCATGAAAAATCAAAAAGGCGAGATCATTGCGGCAATTTCAATTGACCATGACGAGGAAGTGGACAAGCTTGCGTGCTGGAGCAAGGAGCTTCAGCCGTCGGCAGAGGTGGCGCGCTTGTGCGTTCGAAAGGATTTGCAGGGACAGGGCATCGCGAAGATGATGATGGAACACGTATTTACCGTACTTCGTGAGCAGAACAAAAAGAGTGTTCATATTCTTGTACGCGAGAATCACTCTGCTGCGCTTAAATGCTATAGCAGCCTTGGCTTTGTTTCAGTCGGAGAATGCGAACTGTTTGATTTGCACTTTGTTTGTATGGAAAAAAGTTTATAAGATATTGAATAGAGTTTAATTGAGCTGGCAGGAAAGATAATAGGATTTCCTGCTGGCTCATTATAGTTTCTGGGGCGCAAATTCGCAACAACCCTACTTGTCAAATCCTCCGTAGATATGATATACTGCCAAAAAATGGCCGGAGTTGCGCAACAAAACGGGGGGAGAGCATCATGGCAGGAAAATGGCAGCAGGAAATATCCGACAGCAATATGCTGGAGCAGATCACATACGAAATTTCCGAATTTCCAATTTGTAGTCGGGAATGGACACTCGAGAACTATGACCGGGGTGTCCTTCCATGGCATTGGCATTCTCAGGTCGAATTTTTGTACGTGGAAAAAGGTGAAATTACCTGCTGTGTCAACACGTCATCAATTCTGTTGAAAGAGCACGAAGGCATCTTCATCAACTCCAAGGAAAGCCACAGCATTCTGCGAAACGTCGGCGCAGGCCGCATCAAAACCATTCTGCTTCCGGCCGAGTTTGTCTTTGATACCAACAATTATTTCTACAAGGAATGCATCAAACCCATCGCGCATCAGGAGCAATATCAGTACATCCGTCTGACTGGCGAAAAAGACTGGCAGAAGGATATATTAAGTGAGCTGGAAAAGCTGCGTTGCTACTGCGAGAAAAATATTGCAAAGAAAATGTCCGCTGTTATCTTTTCTGTGTGCCGCATCTGGGAAAAGCTGGCAAGCTTCCGACAGGAAATTCCAGTAACAGACCCGTCTCAGGTCCGAAGTCCGTCGCAGATTCGTTTACAGCAGATGCTTTCTTTTATCAGGCACCATTATTCCGAGCCCATCACGCTCGGCGATATCGCAGGTGCCGCCAATATCAGTCAGAGCGAGGCGGCACGATGCTTTAAGAAAAATCTGGATGTCACACCGTTTAATTATTTGATCCAATACAGGCTGGAAGTCGCAAAGGCAATGCTCCAATCCTCAGAGATGTCGATCACCGAGATTGCCATGCAATGTGGTTTTGATAGCGTCAGCTATTTTGACCGTGTGTTTCGGAAATATTATTGGCTTACACCGAAGGAATTTCGCGGGAACATGGATCTTTTCGGTTGATAAACTATACATGTGGTATATGCGGTATATGTGGTATATGCGACATATATGGTATATGCAGTACATGTAGTACACAGCCTATAAAATAATCACAATAACGATCAAAAAAATAATCACAATAACAATCAAAAAAATATTTCACAATATTCGTGAAAAACAGAACAAAAGACACAATAATATTGTGAATTTGTTGTCAAAAATGTTTATGCCGCATGAAAAAACAACAAAAAAAATCAGCATTTCTTATCCGCTTGGCAAAATATGAAAATTTTGTGAAATCTTTTGAAAAGTTCGTACTATTCTTCTACCCTTTAGGAATCTGGCGCGGGAATCCTCGGCCATTCAATGACCGAGATGAAAGCGCC